>NZ_CP144913.1:2720305-3040610 GCF_037198315.1 Janibacter sp. A1S7
ACCGCCAGCCAGATGTACACCGGTGGCGCGTCCTTCTCCGGCAGGCAGAACGGTCTGGCCATCGCCGGCGACTACCTCTCCGCCGCCAGCTTCCTCGGGATCGCCGGAGCCATCGCCCTGCAGGGTTACGACGGCTTCCTCTACTCCATCGGTTTCCTCGTGGCCTGGCTCGTCGCCCTGCTGCTCGTGGCCGAGCTCTTCCGCAACACCGGCCGCTTCACGCTGGCCGATGTGCTGTCCTACCGGCTGCGCCAGCGCCCGATGCGGATCGCCACGGCCAGCTCGGTCCTCGCGGTCTCCTTCTTCTACCTGCTGGCCCAGATGGCCGGCGCCGGGTCGCTCGTCTCGCTGCTCCTGGGGGTCGACGGGGCGGCGGCGCAGAACATCGTCATCGCCGTCGTCGGCATCGTCATGGTCACCTACGTCATGATCGGTGGCATGAAGGGCACCACCTGGGTGCAGATGATCAAGGCGGTCCTGCTGATCTTCGCCGTCGCGGTCATGACCGTGTGGGTCCTGGGCACCTACGGGTTCAACTTCTCCGGCCTCATGCAGGCCGCCGTCGACCAGAACCCCGAGGCGGGCGAGGAGCTGCTCCAGCCGGGCCTGAAGTACGGCGCCAGCCTGACGACGAAGATCGACTTCATCTCGCTGTCCCTGGCGCTCGTCCTCGGAACCGCGGGGCTCCCCCACGTGCTGCAGCGCTTCTACACCGTCCCGACGAGCAAGCAGGCCCGCAAGTCCGTCGAGTGGGCCATCTGGCTCATTGGTGGCTTCTACCTGCTGACGCTGGTCATCGGCTACGGCGCAGGCGCCCTCGTCGGTGCGGACGTGATCAACGCCGCCCCCGGCAAGGCGAACGCCGCCGCACCTCTGCTCGCCTTCGAGCTCGGTGGGTCGTGGCTGCTCGGCATCGTCTCGGGTATCGCCTTCGCGACGATCCTCGCCGTCGTGGCGGGCCTGACGATCACGGCGAGCGCAAGCGTCGCCCACGACCTGTACAACCAGGTCTTCCGCCATGGCAAGGCCTCGCAGGACGAAGAGGTCAGGGTCTCGCGCTACGCGGCGGTGGTCACCGGCGCGGTGGCGATCCTCGGCGGCATGCTCGCCAAGGACCAGAACATCGCCTTCCTGGTGGCCCTCGCCTTCGCCGTCGCGGCGAGCGCGAACCTCCCGACGATCCTCTACAGCCTCTTCTGGAAGCGGTTCAACACCCGCGGGGCGCTGTGGTCGATGTGGGGCGGCCTCACGGCGGCGATCGTCCTCATCGCCTTCTCGCCCGTGGTCTCCGGGTCGGAGACGGCGATGATCCCCGGTGCCGACTTCAGCATCTTCCCGTTGGCCAACCCCGGCCTGATCTCGATCCCGCTGGGCTTCATCCTCGGCTGGCTCGGCACGATCTCCAGCAAGGAGTTCAATCGGGCCAAGTACGCCGAGATGGAGGTGCGCAGCCTCACCGGTCACGGCGTGGCCGAGGTGGTCGAGCACTGAGCGACCGCAGCACGACGGGCGAAGGCGTCGCGTAGGAGCGACGCAGGAGCCTCGAAGGGGGAGAGCCGCGGCTCTCCCCCTTCGTCGTGCCAGCACACTGCCCCACCTGCTGGGTCGCTGCCTGGCTGGCCACGTGTGCCGGTGCTGTGGTAGCAACGGGTCGCACCATGACAGAAGAGTTCGCGGTGTCGAAGCCCGCCCTCCCCGTTGCTCGGCTTTCGGCCTTGGCCGCCCTGGTGATCGCGCCCGTGGTGGTGTTGAGTGCGTCCCCGTGGAGCGCCAACAGTTCGCTGTGGTACTTGGGAATGTTGCCGGCCGTGATGGGCCTGTTCAGCAGCCCGAGACTCGCCTTGGGTGCAGCCTTCCTGACCCCGACGTGGATGGGTCTGGGCCTGCTGCTTCAGGGTCTGCCCGTGGCGGGTGCCCTGTACATGGCGGCCATTGGCGCCGCAGTCGGGCTCTCTGCCCTTCGCGGGTGGCACGTCATGGGGGCATTCGCCGGCCCCCTTGCCGCGTACGCGCTGATCGGTGCTCCGGACGTCGCCGTGTCGTTCAGCGTCGTACCTGCGGGTTCGACGCTCGGGGCCGGACTCGCGCTGATGGGATTCGTCGCCGCGGGAGGACTGTGGACGACCGTGATCGGGCGCCAGGTCACCGCGATCATCCCCCTGAACCCGCCGCCTGACGTTCCTCTGCGCGCGGCCGGCTACTTTGCCGGCGCACTCGCCCTGCTGATCGGGATCGCCACGTACGTCGAGATGCAGTGGCTGGACGCGCCGAACGCGTGGCGGGTCGTCCTCACGTTCTTCGTCGTCGTCCAGCCCTACTACGCCGCGACGAGTCATCGAGTCGTGGCGCGGGTCGTGGGCACCCTGGCGGGCGCCGTGCTGGCCGTGATCGTCGCCGAGGCCCTCACGAACGAACCGGTGCTCATCACCATCGTTGCCCTGGCGCTCACCGCTGCCGCCCCGTGGGCGAACCTGACCCGACCGTATTGGGTGTTCGTGCTGTTCCTCACGCCGGCAATCGTGCTGCAGACGGCCGGAGGGACCGAGGCCATCGTCAGGGGTGCTTTCGAACGAGCCCTTTTCACGGTGGTCGGCGCCACCGCTGCGATCGTCGTGCTGACCATCGGCCATCAGCTGATCGCGCGTCGGTCCCGCAGGTCGCTCGGTCAGGTGCCGGACGCCGGCGGTGGACGGATGGGTGTCGGTCCCCCGTAGACCGGCTCCCCGGCAGGGTTCAGGCACCAGCCGTGAAGCCTGGCGCGCCTGAGCGAGGGGGGATCGACGTACTCGTCCCGCCGACCTGAACCTGATCCACGTCGGGCTGGGTCGCGGTGCCCGGCTCGATCGAGATCGGGTGCGCCAGCCTGCTCGGACGTTCGTCCCCCGGGACCGGCCGGTAAGGTCAACCTGGTCCATCGACACCACGACGAAGGGAGGGCCGTGCCGGCCCCAGGCAGCTCCCGCGCGCAGCCCCTCACCCGGGCGCATGTGGTGGACACGGCCCTGGCCATCCTCGCCGGGGTGGGCCTACCCGACCTGACCATGCGTGCAATCGGGACCGAGCTCGGGGTACAGCAGAGCGCCCTGTACCACCACTTCGCGAACAAGCAGGCACTGCTCGGCGCTGTCGCGGACGAGATCATCGCGCGTGGCCCGCGCCGCATCTCCCCTCCGGGCGACTGGCAGGACCGGGCACGCCAACGGTGCGGCGACATCCGCGACGCGGTGACCGCCTACCCGGACGGCGCCGACCTCGTCATGAGCATGTGGGCCTTCGGGATGGGCGGGAATGCCCCCTTCGTCGAGCTGTGCGACCTGCTCGTCGAGGCCGGCCTGACCGTCGAAGTGGCCCCCACTGCCGCCCGCACCCTCCTGCACTTCGTCTACGGGCACGCCTACGATGAGCAGTCCCACGACCACGCGGCCCGGTCGGGCATCACCTTCGGCCAGCGCGCACCGACGGACTTCGACACCGGGGTGGACATCGTGATCGCCGGCATCAAGGGATTGCTCTGACCAGCGCCCTCCTCAGCCGGCCATGGACGCGGACCGCAGCGCTGCGGCGGACTCATCAGTCACCGTGGCGAAGAAGCCTCCGACGACGTCCTCGAGGTGCCCCAGGCTCTGGGCGGCGAACAGCACCGGCTGGTACTTCGTGATGTCGTAGTTCAGCGTGCCCATGACCGCCAGATCGAGATCGCGGATCTCCATCGAGGAGTACTCCTGGATCTCCCCGAAGCTGGAGAGGATCCCGGCGCCGTAGGCCTTGAGGTCATCTCCGTCGTAGGCCACACCGAACTCGATCGAGAACCAGAAGACGTCGGCAACGAACTGCATCGCCTCGTCCGTCTCCAGGCGCAGTGATGCCTCTCCCGCGGCCTCGGTGATCGCGGCGAACCGCGGACTGGCCAACTGGTTCCCGTGCCCGATCACCTCGTGGATGATGTCCGGCTCGGGCGTGTAGAGCGGCTCGGCGCCGTGGCGAAGATACTGGGTGGAGTTGAAGGTCTGGTTGCCCAGATCGGCGTAGAAGTCCCGCAACGGGACCAGGCCCGGCGCGCACACGTACCGCCATCCGGTCAACGGGAGCAGCCGCTCGCTGACCTCCTGCAACTGCGGGACGTGGTCGACGGGCGGAGCCAGGCGCTCCTTGGCGGCGAGGTACTCGGGGTGGGCGTGGAGCTCGTGCAGAGGGGCGAGCTCGTCGCTGACCCGACGCCACACCTCGTGCTCGTCCTCGGTGTAGGTGATGGTCGGGACGGGCTCGTGGCCTCGGTCCCATCGCAACGCAGTCCCCGCGATCTCACCCCGGCGGCGCAGGTACTCCTGGTCGTCCCGACCCGGGTGGGTGTCCGCGAGGTGGACCTGCACGGTTCCGTCCTCGTGCTCGGTCACGGGTGAGTACAACTGTCCTTCGGTGAACACATCCACCACCTCCTTGTGGTCAGTCAAGGGTGGCAGATCATGCTCGATCAGGCCACGGACACGACGATCACTGGTCAGGATGTGCAGTGCGCCGTGAGCCCGGTCCCCCACTTCCTGCGCACAGTGCTCACCCTGGCCACGTGCTGCGTGAGTCCCTGCCGTTCGTCGCCCCGGGACGGACGTCCGGCGACGGTGAACGGACACCGATTGTGCTGATGACCACATCGGGGGAAGGTAGGGGAGGTACGCACCGTGCGGTGACGCACGACCACTCGACGAGGAGGACACGTGTCGGACTACGCCCCGAGCACCAAGTTCGCCGACCAGGCGGTCGGCAAGGCAGCCCTGTACGACGAGGCTGCGGCAGACCACGAGGGATTCTGGGCCGCACGTGCCCGCGAGTACGTCACCTGGAGCAAGGACTTCGACACCACGCTCGACTGGAGCGACGCGCCCTTCGCGAAGTGGTTCGTCGGCGGCGAGCTGAACGTCGCCTACAACTGCGTCGACCGCCACGTCGAGGCCGGCAACGGCGACCGCGTCGCGATCCACTTCGTCTCCGCGAACGACGACGACGACCGCGCCATCACCTACGCGGAGATGCAGCGCGAGGTCGCCAAGGCCGCCAACGGCTTGGCATCCCTCGGAGTGGAGAAGGGTGACCGCGTCGCCATCTACATGCAGATGATCCCGGAGACGATCTTCACGATGCTGGCCTGCGCCCGCATCGGCGCTCCGCACTCGCTTGTCTTCGCCGGCTTCTCCGCCGACGCGCTCCGGGCCCGCATCGACGACGCCGACGCGAAGATCGTCGTCACCAGCGACGGTCAGTTCCGCAAGGGGAAGGCCATGCCCCTGAAGAAGGCCGTCGACGATGCCGTTGCAGGCACCTCCGCGAAGAAGGTCCTCGTCGTCAAGCGCACCGGAATCGACGTCGCCTGGAACGACGACCGGGATGTCTGGTGGGACGACGTCGTCACCCCTGCCTCGGACACCCACGAGGCGGTCGCCCACGACAGCGAACACCCCCTCTTCCTTCTCTACACCTCCGGCACGACGGGCAAGCCCAAGGGCATCCTGCACACCACGGGCGGGTATCTCGTCCAGTGCGCCTACAGCAACGCCGTCGTCCACGACCTACACCCCGAGACCGACGTCTACTGGTGCACCGCCGACATCGGCTGGGTGACCGGGCACAGCTACATCGTCTACGGGCCGATGGCCAACGGCGCCACGCAGATCGTCTTCGAGGGCACCCCGGACAGTCCGCACAAGGGTGTCTTCTGGGAGATCGTGCAGAAGTACGGCGTCTCGATCCTCTACACCGCACCGACCGCGATCCGCACCTTCATGAAGTGGGGTCACGACATCCCTGAGGGGTACGACCTGTCCTCGCTGCGGGTCCTCGGCTCCGTCGGTGAGCCGATCAACCCTGAGGCCTGGCGCTGGTACCGCGAGCACATCGGCGGGGGTGACACCCCGATCGTCGACACCTGGTGGCAGACCGAGACCGGTGCGATCATGAACTCCCCGCTCCCGGGCGTCACCGAACTCGAGCCCGGCAGCTCCCAGGCGCCGATCCCCGGCATCCACGCCGAGGTGCTCGACGATGACGGCAACAAACTCACCGATCCGGACGCCGTCGGCTACCTCGTGCTGACCAAGCCGTGGCCGGCCATGCTCCGGGGGGTCTGGCGCGATCCGCAGCGATACAAGGACACCTACTGGAGTCGCTTCGGCCCCGACCTGTACTTCGCCGGCGACGGCGCCAAGTACGACGAGAAGGGCAACATCTGGATTCTCGGTCGTGTGGACGACGTCATGAACGTCTCCGGTCACCGTATGTCCACAGCCGAGATCGAGTCGGCCCTCGTCTCCCACGACAAGGTTGCCGAAGCCGCCGTCGTCGGGGCCACGGACCCGACGACCGGTCAGGCGATCGAGGCCTTCGTCATCCTCCGCCAGGACGCCGCTGACGCCGCCGACTCCGCGGACGAAGGCGGGGAACTCGTGACCGAGTTGCGCAACCACGTCGCCACGCAGATCGGCCCCATCGCGAAGCCACGAAGCATCATGATCGTCTCCGAGCTGCCCAAGACCCGCTCGGGCAAGATCATGCGCCGGCTTCTGAAGGACGTCGCCGAGAACCGTGAGGTCGGCGATGTCACCACGCTCGCCGACTCCTCCGTCATGTCGCTGATCCAGGACGGCATGAAGTCGTCCGGCGACTGAACCCTCGACCACGAAGGGGTCTACCCACCGCACGGTGGGTAGACCCCTTCGTGCTGCCAGGCGAACGTGCGACCGAACAATCACCGGCCGACGGGCGCGGGCCTGTCGGACACCCACTCGAAGGGCACCAAGGACAACACGAACACAGCGTGTGGACGTACGAAAGCCCCCGACGGGTGGTCGGGGGCTTTCGTGGAATGGTTGTCCGGCTGCGTCCTACTCTCCCACACCGTCTCCAGTGCAGTACCATCGGCGCTGAAAGGCTTAGCTTCCGGGTTCGGAATGGGACCGGGCGTTTCCCTTTCGCTATGACAGCCGTAACTCTATGGAAATACGATTGCAGTCTCTCCCGTGGCCCCCTGGGTGAAGGGGGGTGGAAGACACGGTGGCTGACCGTATCTCGGGAACTGCACAGTGGACGCGTAGCACTACTTCTTTTACACGTACCCACCACCAAGTGGCGGGGTTGTGTGTGTATCAAGTCATCGGCTTATTAGTACCAGTCAGCTCCATGCATTGCTGCACTTCCACATCTGGCCTATCAACCCAGTCGTCTACTGGGAGCCTCTCGGACCGTAGTCCATGGAAACCTCATCTTGAGACATGCTTCCCGCTTAGATGCTTTCAGCGGTTATCACTCCCGAACGTAGCTAATGAGCGGTGCTCTTGGCAGAACAACTCACACACCAGAGGTTCGTCCAACCCGGTCCTCTCGTACTAGGGTCAGCCTCTCTCAAGTTTCCTACGCGCACAGCGGATAGGGACCGAACTGTCTCACGACGTTCTAAACCCAGCTCGCGTGCCGCTTTAATGGGCGAACAGCCCAACCCTTGGGAGATACTCCACCCCCAGGATGCGACGAGCCGACATCGAGGTGCCAAACCATCCCGTCGATATGGACTCTTGGGGAAGATCAGCCTGTTATCCCCGGGGTACCTTTTATCCGTTGAGCGACGGCGCTTCCACAAGCCACCGTCGGGTCACTAGTTCCGACTTTCGTCCCTGCTTGACATGTCTGTCTCGCAGTCAAGCTCCCTTGTACACTTGCACTCGCCACCTGATTGCCAACCAGGCTGAGGGAACCTTTGAGCGCCTCCGTTACATTTTAGGAGGCAACCGCCCCAGTTAAACTACCCACCAGGCAATGTCCCTGATCCGGATCACGGACCGAGGTTAGATGATCAGAACGACCAGAGTGGTATTTCAACGATGACTCCACACACACTGGCGTGCATGCTTCAACGTCTCCCACCTATCCTACACAAGCCGTCCCGATCACCAATACCAAGCTATAGTGAAGGTCCCGGGGTCTTTCCGTCCTGCTGCGCGTAACGAGCATCTTTACTCGTAATGCAATTTCGCCGAGTTCGTGGTTGAGACAGTGGAGAAGTCGTTACGCCATTCGTGCAGGTCGGAACTTACCCGACAAGGAATTTCGCTACCTTAGGATGGTTATAGTTACCACCGCCGTTTACTGGGGCTTAAATTCTCAGCTTCGCCCCCACAAGGGGAGCTAACCGGTCCTCTTAACCTTCCAGCACCGGGCAGGCGTCAGTCCGTATACATCGTCTTGCGACTTCGCACGGACCTGTGTTTTTAGTAAACAGTCGCTTCTCCCTGGTCTCTGCGGCCCTTTCCCCTAGCCCGTCAAGAGCTTCAGGGTCCGGGCCCCCCTTCTCCCGAAGTTACGGGGGCATTTTGCCGAATTCCTTAACCACGATTCACTCGATCGCCTTGGTATTCTCTACCCAACCACCTGAGTCGGTTTGGGGTACGGGCGGCTAGAACCTCGCTAGAGGATTTTCTCGACAGCATAGGATCACCCTACTTCCCGCAAAAGCGGTCACCATCAGATCTCAGGCACATGAGCTGCGGATTTACCTACAACTCGCCCTACATCCTTGGACGTGGACAACCATCGCCACGCGGAGGCTACCTTCCTGTGTCTCCCCATCGCTTGACTACTACCAGATCGGGTCACGCGTTCCATCCACCGGCGAAATCCGAAGATTCCTGTGGTGAACTTCAGGCGCTTAGCATCACTGGATTCGTCAGGGGCGGTTCTTCGCCGGTTCCGGAATATCAACCGGATGTCCATCGACTACGCCTGTCGGCCTCGCCTTAGGTCCCGACTTACCCAGGGCAGATTAGCTTGACCCTGGAACCCTTGGTTATTCGGCGGACGGGTTTCTCACCCGTCATTCGCTACTCATGCCTGCATTCTCACTCGTGTGGCATCCACGACTGGATCACTCCGCCGCTTCACTCGCCACACGACGCTCCCCTACCCATCAACACGCCTGGACACACACAAGGTGCATCAAGCAATGCGTCAATGCCACAGCTTCGGTGGTGTGCTTGAGCCCCGCTACATTGTCGGCGCGGAATCACTTGACCAGTGAGCTATTACGCACTCTTTCAAGGATGGCTGCTTCTAAGCCAACCTCCTGGTTGTCACGGCAACTCCACATCCTTTTCCACTTAGCACACGCTTAGGGACCTTAGCTGGTGATCTGGGCTGTTTCCCTCTCGACTACGGAGCTTATCCCCCGCAGTCTCACTGCCACGCTCTCACTTACCGGCATTCGGAGTTTGGCTAACGTCAGTAACCTGGTGAGGCCCATCAGCTATCCAGTAGCTCTACCTCCGGTAAGAAACACGTGACGCTGCACCTAAATGCATTTCGGGGAGAACCAGCTATCACGGAGTTTGATTGGCCTTTCACCCCTACCCACAGCTCATCCCCTCAGTTTTCAACCTAAGTGGGTTCGGTCCTCCACGACGTCTTACCGTCGCTTCAACCTGGCCATGGGTAGATCACTCCGCTTCGGGTCTAGACCCAGCGACTCAACGCCCTATTCGGACTCGCTTTCGCTACGGCTTCCCCACACGGGTTAACCTTGCCACTGAGCACTAACTCGCAGGCTCATTCTTCAAAAGGCACGCCGTCACCCCACACGGAGGCTCCGACGGATTGTAGGCACACGGTTTCAGGATCTATTTCACTCCCCTCCCGGGGTACTTTTCACCTTTCCCTCACGGTACTTGTCCGCTATCGGTCACCAGGGAATATTTAGGCTTATCGGGTGGTCCCGACAGATTCACACGGGATTTCTCGAGCCCCGTGCTACTTGGGAACACAACACAAGAGTCCACATCATTTCGTCTACGGGGGTCGCACCCTCTGTGCCGAGCCATTCAAGACTCTTCGACTATGACGCAGATTTATCACTCCCGCCCGGGATGTCAGTCCCGGGACGCTGGTCCCACAACCCCGTACGCGCAACGCCTGACAGCTATCACACACATACGGTTTGGCCTGATCCGATTTCGCTCGCCACTACTCACGGAATCACAATTGTTTTCTCTTCCTGCGGGTACTGAGATGTTTCACTTCCCCACGTTCCCTCTACCCGACCTATATATTCAGCCGGGAGTGACTGGACTTGCCTCCAGCCGGGTTTCCCCATTCGGAAATCCTCGGATCACAGTCTGGTTATCGACTCCCCGAGGCTTATCGCAGATTCCTACGTCCTTCTTCGGTTCCTGGTGCCAAGGCATCCACCGTGCGCCCTTAAAAACTTGAGCCACAAAGATGCTCGCGTCCACTGTGTAGTTCTCAACATACGGGCAGCACCCTGCACTGAACGCACACGCCCACCAACACCCACCACAGCAGATGCCGGCAGTTCGCCTGCCAGACAGGGCCCACAACCAACAACAACCCACCAAACAACAGCAAGCCGTCACGTTGGCCATCAGGAACAAGCTCACGCCCGAACCCTCAGGACCCAACAACGTGTCCGACACCCACACCACACCCGACCCATCCGTTCCACCACACCGACACACCCACACAGGGCGCGCACGACGCAGGTACCAGGACGCGACCAGGCACGGCCACGATGTCATGATCGATGTTCCACCCAGAGCACTCGGCTGCCGGACACTCGCCGACAAAACCAAGCACGACCACCCACCACGAACGTGGCCGGCGGCAATGTAAAGCTCCTTAGAAAGGAGGTGATCCAGCCGCACCTTCCGGTACGGCTACCTTGTTACGACTTAGTCCCAATCGCCAGTCCCACCTTCGACGGCTCCCCCCCACAAGGGGTTGGGCCACCGGCTTCGGGTGTTACCGACTTTCGTGACTTGACGGGCGGTGTGTACAAGGCCCGGGAACGTATTCACCGCAGCGTTGCTGATCTGCGATTACTAGCGACTCCGACTTCATGGGGTCGAGTTGCAGACCCCAATCCGAACTGAGACCGGTTTTTTGGGATTCGCTCCACCTTACGGTTTCGCAGCCCATTGTACCGGCCATTGTAGCATGCGTGAAGCCCAAGACATAAGGGGCATGATGATTTGACGTCATCCCCACCTTCCTCCGAGTTGACCCCGGCAGTCTTCCATGAGTCCCCACCATCACGTGCTGGCAACATAGAACGAGGGTTGCGCTCGTTGCGGGACTTAACCCAACATCTCACGACACGAGCTGACGACAACCATGCACCACCTGTATACCGACCAAAAAGGGGCACCCATCTCTGGGTGTTACCGGTATATGTCAAGCCTTGGTAAGGTTCTTCGCGTTGCATCGAATTAATCCGCATGCTCCGCCGCTTGTGCGGGCCCCCGTCAATTCCTTTGAGTTTTAGCCTTGCGGCCGTACTCCCCAGGCGGGGCGCTTAATGCGTTAGCTGCGGCACGGAACTCGTGGAATGAGTCCCACACCTAGCGCCCAACGTTTACGGCATGGACTACCAGGGTATCTAATCCTGTTCGCTCCCCATGCTTTCGCTTCTCAGCGTCAGTAGTGGCCCAGAGACCTGCCTTCGCCATCGGTGTTCCTCCTGATATCTGCGCATTTCACCGCTACACCAGGAATTCCAGTCTCCCCTACCACACTCTAGTCTGCCCGTACCCACTGCAAGTCCGAGGTTGAGCCTCGGATTTTCACAGCAGACGCGACAAACCGCCTACAAGCCCTTTACGCCCAATAATTCCGGACAACGCTCGCACCCTACGTATTACCGCGGCTGCTGGCACGTAGTTAGCCGGTGCTTCTTCTGCAGGTACCGTCACTTTCGCTTCTTCCCTGCTGAAAGAGGTTTACAACCCGAAGGCCGTCATCCCTCACGCGGCGTCGCTGCATCAGGCTTTCGCCCATTGTGCAATATTCCCCACTGCTGCCTCCCGTAGGAGTCTGGGCCGTGTCTCAGTCCCAGTGTGGCCGGTCGCCCTCTCAGGCCGGCTACCCGTCGTCGCCTTGGTGAGCCATTACCTCACCAACAAACTGATAGGCCGCGAGCCCATCCCAAACCGAAAAACTTTCCAGACCATACCCATGCGGGTTGATCTCATATCCAGTATTAGACGCCGTTTCCAGCGCTTATTCCAGAGTCTGGGGCAGGTTGCTCACGTGTTACTCACCCGTTCGCCACTGATCCACCCCAAGCAAGCTTGGAGCATCACCGTTCGACTTGCATGTGTTAAGCACGCCGCCAGCGTTCGTCCTGAGCCAGGATCAAACTCTCCGTTGATGATAAAAACCCCCAACCCCACAAAAAATGCAGAACCAGGAGCCAATCAATAACCCAACAAAGGGCCTAAAATCCCAGCTGAGCAAGAACAACTAGCAAAAAACTGCTAATCATCTCAATCAACCAAAGAAAATGCTCCCCGACCAACCATCACCAGCCACACACAGTGACCAACAACAATCAGCCAAGAAACGAGGTATTGGCATCGATCATTTGACACGCTGTTGAGTTCTCAAGATTCACACGCACACCCCACACAACCCACCAACCAGGCGAACCGCACAAGGGGCAACTTCTCCATCTTGCCGCTGTCCACGCTTGGGCGTCAAATTCTCAGCCTGCTCCGAGGAGCGGTGAGATTGCTTGATCGCGCTTGGATCTTCAGCGGCGGTGACCCACCATAGCAGCGAGGCTGTACGGCTCCAAATCGCCTGCTTCATGGTCGTGCTGACCGTGGAAGCCTTCGATCTGGACGTTGGGGCTGTCAGCCCTGGGACCGGCCTACTTGGTGCGACCCTGCAAGGGCCGCCTCTTGGTGTCCGTTCCTCCCTCTCGGGCTGACAGAAAGAACAGTAGATCACCGGTCGGCCCGTCGCCAAATCCGCTCTCGTTCGGCCGGTCCCTCGCGGATGACGTCGCCCCTTCCGAGTCCAGCGAGCTCGTGCACCGGGCCCGGTGCGGTACGTCGACAGGCCGGGGCGGTGGCAACGCCGGGGCCGCCGGTGCGGTCTGCATGCCGCATGCCGGCGTCATCGGGACGAGCGCACCCGGTCAACGCCCGTGGTCATCGGCCGCAGTGGCGCCATGATCGAAGCGAGGTCCCGCGCCGTCGTTCCGTCGATTCCATCGACTCGTGGGTAGTCTTGGGGTTGCACAAGGCCCGGGCCGTCAGCGGTGGGCCCCCGTCGCGACCAGGAGCACCATGAGCAACGACAGCGCCACCAGCAACTCCGCCGAACGCGCCGCCAACCGCGTCGTCGGCCACCCGGCACCTGGTGAGACGGAGCGGACCGTCGGCCAGCTCGTCGCCGATGCCTCCCACGACCTTTCGGCGCTGATCCGGAACGAGATCCAACTCGCCAAGACGGAGGTCTCCCGGGGGATCTCCTTCGGCGGAAAGGGCGCGGCACTCCTCGGGGTCGCAGCGTTCCTCGGGCTGCTCGGACTGATCTTCCTCTTCCACACTCTCGCTCAGGTCGTCGCCGTGTGGCTGCCCGTGTGGGCCGGGTACCTGATCATCACGCTTGTCCTCTTCCTCATCGCGGCCGGGCTCGGCCTCCTCGGCATCAAGGCGGTCAAGAAGGCGAAGGCCAACGCGGTGCCGCAAAAGGCCATCCGCAACGCCCAGGAGTCCATCACCGCCATCAAGCCGGGGCGCTGAACCCTCCCGGCGCTGCCGGGGTATCCGCCGGGAGCCACCGGTAGCGCGAGAGTCCGCTGCAGGTCGACGAGGCCGCGGGCGTCCAGCACGTCCCGCCCGAGGAGGCTGCCGAGCAGAGGGGCTCACTGCTCAACGGTCGGCTCGATACCGTCCGGCCCGGACGGCGAGGTACTGGCGCACGAAGCGCCACGGCAGCCGGCGTCGGACCGTCTCGTCCCACGGTCGTGCCATGCCTGCGGCCTCGAGAACCACCGTGAGCAGTTGTGCGGTGAAACCCCAGACGAAGAGGTCCGCGACGTCGAAGCCCGGTCCGACATACCCCGAGGGGCCCTTGACCGTGAACCGGTTGGCCGGGTCGACGAGGTCTGCGACCGGCACCCATTCGACACTGGCCACCTCGCCCCGGTCGATGACACGTAGGGGATGCGACTCGCGCACCCAGCCCAGCACCGGAGTGACCGCGTTGCTGCTCGGGCCCAGCCACAGTTCGGGGAAGACGCCCATGATCTCGACAGCGGAGGGCTCGACCCCGACCTCCTCCCAGGTCTCCCGCAAGGCGGCCTGGACCGGGGTCTCACCCGCGTCCAGCTTGCCGCCCGGGAAGGAGACCTGGCTGGCATGGCTGCGCAGGGTCTCCGACCGCTCCGTGAGCACGACGCGGGGCCCCTTCTCGCCGGGGCCGAAGAGGATGAGGACGGCGGAGCGGCGCAGCGGGTTCTCCGGCGGCTCGAATCGGGTGAACCAGTCCGGCAGGTCTGCGTGGAGGTTCGCCTCGCACCGCACCAACCACCCGGGGGGTGACGACTCGACCTGGCTCATCCTCCCTTCGCCCCCGCCCCGGGTGCCAGCTCGAACCTCAGGAGCGCCGCCGCCTCCTCCGGGTCGGTCTCGCCGACACCGTACGAAGGACACCACCGGGCTACGGGGCAGGCGCCGCACGCCGGTCGTCGCGCGTGGCAGGTCCGGCGGCCGTGGAAGATCACGACGTGACTGAGCATCGTCCACTCCGTGCGCGGGATGAGCCGCCCGACCGCGTGCTCGACCTTGACAGGGTCCTCCTCGTCGGTCCAGCCCATGCGCCGTGACAACCGACCGAAGTGCGTGTCGACGGTGATCCCGGGGATACCGAAGGCATTGCCCAGGACCACGTTCGCGGTCTTGCGGCCCACGCCCGGCAGCTTCACCAGGTCCGCCAACCGCGGGGGCACCTGACCGTCGTGGTTCTCCACGAGGGCCGCACCGAGCTTGAGTACGGAGTTGGTCTTGGCCCGGTAGAAGCCGGTCGGACGCAGCACCTCCTCCATCTCCGTCCGATCGGCCGACGCGAGGTCGGCCGCACCGGGCCAGCGGGAGAACAGGGCTGGCGTGACCCGGTTGACCGTGACATCCGTCGTCTGCGCCGAGAGCACGGTCGCAACGAGCAGCTGCAACGGATTGTCGAAGTCGAGCTCGCAGTGCGCGTACGGGTACTGCTCGTGCAGCGTGCGATACATGCGGCGAGCTCGACGAGTCAGGGCGAGCGGGGACTCGACGTGATCAGCAGACACCCTTGCAGCCTAGGACCCACGAGAAACTCTCTCGTGGCACACTGCGCTGTGTGAACCTCGATGTCGTACGCCGCGCCCCGCTCTTCGCGACTCTTGACGACGCCGACGCCGCTGAGGTGATGGCGACGATGACCCCTGTGCGCATGGAGCGCGGGGACGTTCTCTTCAACGAGGGCGACCAAGGTGATCGTCTCTATGTCATCACCGAAGGCAAGATCAAGCTCGGCCGCTCCTCCACGGACGGCCGGGAAAATCTGCTGGCGATCCTCGGCCCGTCCGAGATGCTGGGCGAACTCAGTCTCTTCGACCCCGGCCCGCGCACGGCATCGGCGACCGCCGTGGCGGAGACGCAGCTGATCGGTCTGGGTCACGAACAGCTGGTGACACTGCTCGGCAGCCACCCCCGCATCGCCGGCACGTTGTTGGCCGCACTGGCCCGACGCCTGCGCCGCACCAACGAGAACCTCGCCGACCTCGTCTTCACCGACGTCCCCGGGCGCGTCGCCAAGGCCCTGCTCGAGTTGAGCCAGCGATTCGGTCGCCCCGTCGAGGAGGGTGTCATGGTCGCCCACGACCTCACCCAGGAGGAGCTCGCCCAGCTCGTCGGTGCCTCCCGCGAGACGGTCAACAAGGCCCTCGCCGATTTCGCGGGGCGTGGTTGGCTGCGCCTCGAGGCGCGAGCCGTGCTGCTCACCGACGTGGAGCGCCTCACCCGCCGCGCGCGCTGACCGCCTCGCACCGACGACGAAGGCCGCACACTCCGGGGAGCGTGCGGCCTTCGTCGTCGGTCTGCTGCGCAGCTCAGTGCTGGAGGTAGGCCATCTGCGCGAGGACGGACATCTTCGCGGCGGGCCACACGGACCGATCGACGGCCGCGTAGACCGTCGCCACGACGTCGTCGGCGGTCTCCGCACCACCGGCCAGCGCCGCGCGGACCTGGTCGAGGCGCTCACGCCGGTGCGTGCGGTAGAAGTCGACCATCGTCGCCGCGTCCGGGACCGTCGGTCCGTGGCCGGGGAGGATGGAGGCGACCTCTCCTCCGCCGGTGAGCGCCTTGATGCGCTCGAGCGAGTCGAGGTAGGCGGCCAACTCCCCGTCGGGATGGGCGACCACGGTGGTGCCGCGCCCGAGCACGGTGTCGCCGGTCAGCAGAGCGTGATCGGACGGGAGCGCGAAGGAGATCGAGTCGGCGGTGTGCCCGGGGGTGCTCACGACGCGGACCTCCAGGTCACCGACCCGCAGGACGTCGCCGTCGGACAGGTCGTCGTGCCCACGGCCGACGGCCTGAACGGGTGCCCCGGTGAGCCGCGCCAACCGTGGCGCCCCCTCGCTGTGGTCGTGGTGGCCGTGTGTGAGCACGATCCGACCAACGCGCGCGCCGCGCGCTGCGACGTGGTCGACGACGCGCTGCTGGTGGGCGGCCTCGTCCTCCCCCGGATCGATGACGATCGCATCGGTCCCACCGGGCGACATCAGCACCCATGTGTTGGTTCCGTCGAGCGTCATGGGGCCGGGGTTGCCCTGCAGGAGGCAGTGGGCGTGCGGGGTGACCTGACCGCCCCTCCACTCCCCGAAGGGGGCGGAGGGCTCGGGTGCGACGGCGGGACTCACGGCAGGCTCGCCCGCATGGCCGGTCCCGCGTCGGAGATGACGAACTCGGGCGTCACCGACGCGATCGGCAGGTCCTGCTCCAGAGCAGTTCGCACGGTGCTCACGTCGGCGAGTTGCTCGAGGCAGACGATCGTCGGGGGCATCAGCATGGCCTCCCCGTCGGCGAAGGCGTCGAGCAACGCCTGCGGTCGGGTCCAGCCCGACTGGTCCGCCTCGCTGGTGTCACCGTCGGGGTCCTGTCCGGCAGGGACGGCGGCGACGAAGAACCGGGTGTCGTAACGCCGTGGCTCGACGACGGGCGTGACCCAGTGCGCCCGGTAGCGCAGCAGGTCGCTGCGCAGGACCAGTTGACGGTCCAGCAGCACCTGGCCGAATCCGATCTCACGGGCCACCAGGGCCCGGCGAAGCTCACGCGCATCGTCGAGGTCGAGGTGTGGGAGCCCGTCCTCCGCATCGGCCGGGGAGGCCAGCAGGACGCCGGTCTCCTCGAAGACCTCGCGCACGGCAGCGGCGACGAGCATCCGCGCCACGGCCTCGTCGGTGCCGAGCAGTTCGGCCCACTCCTCGACCGCGGGCCCGGCCCAGGGCAGCTCGTCCTGGGCGTCGCGCTGGTCGGCCCCGCCACCGGGGAAGACGTGCATCGACGCAGCGAACTCCATCTGGGCGACCCGGCGGAGCATAAAGACCTCGAGCGGGCCCTCGTCATCGCGCAGCAGCATCACGGTCGACGCCAGCCGCGGCGTGACCGGCTCGGCGGGAGCGCGGCTGCTCCCCGCCACCGCGAGCGTTCGCTGGGCGTCGACGTCGAGCAGGAAGTCCCGCTCGGCCATCAGTCGCGCAACCTCACGGTCACCTCGACCTCGACCGGGGAGCCGAGCGGCAGGGCCGCCACCCCGACGGCCGAGCGAGCATGCATGCCGGCGTCGCCGAAGACCTCGCCGAGCAACTCGCTCGCGCCGTTGATGACACCGGGCTGCCCCGTGAAATCGGGCGCGCTGGACACGAAACCGACGACCTTGGTGACCTGCTCGACGCGGTCGAGGTCGCCGACGGCTGACTTGATCGCTGCGAGTGCGTTGATCGCGCACGTCCTCGCGAGCTCCTTGGCCCGGTCCGGAGTGACCTCGCCTCCGACGTGTCCGGCCTCGGGCAGCTGCCCGTCGACCATCGGCAGCTGTCCCGACGTGAGGACATGGTTGCCGTCCACGAGAGCCGGCACATAGGCACCTGCGGGCGCGGCCGGCTCGGCGAGCGTGATCGACAGCTCCGCCAGACGGTCGTCGATGCGTCCCATCAGGCGCTCTTGGGGCGCTTGAGGTAGGCCACCAAGTTGGTCCCGTCCGGGCCGGGGACGACCTGGACGAGCTCCCACCCGTCCTCACCCCACTGGTCGAGGATCTGCTTGGTCGCATGGACGATGAGCGGCACGGTTGCATACTCCCACTGGGTCATGTCGGCACCCTACTCGTAGGCTGACGGGTGTGGACTACCCCTCGGACCCCCGCGTGCGACTGCACGTCGTGACCGGCAAGGGCGGGACGGGCAAGACGACCGTCGCCGCCGCGATGGCACTGGCTCTGACCGCTCGGGGTCAGCGGGTACTGCTCGCCGAGGTCGAAGGCCGCCAGGGCATCTCCCAGGTGCTCGACGTGGCTCCCCTCGGGTCGAGCGAGCGGAGCATCGTCGGGGACCCGTCCGGCGGGGAGCTCTTCGGGCTGTCCGTGGACGCCAAGAGCGCGCTCCTGGAGTACCTGCAGAAGTTCTACAAGCTGGGTCGCGCCGGGGCAGCCCTGGAGAAGGTCGGTGCGGTGGACTTCGCCACGACGATCGCGCCGGGTGTGCGGGACGTGCTGCTCATCGGCAAGGTCTACGAGGCCGTCGGCCGGCAGACGAGGGGGGCGCGCAAGCGTCCCGTGTACGACGCCGTGGTCCTCGACGCCCCACCCACCGGACGGATCGGCCGGTTCCTCGCCGTCAACGAGGAGGTCTCGGAAGTGGCCCGGATGGGCCCGATCCACAAGCAGGCCGAGTCGATCACCCGAGTGCTGCAGAGCCCGACCACGTCGGTGCACGTCGTGACGCTCCTGGAGGAGATGTCGGTCCAGGAGACGCGGGACGCCATCGTCGAGCTCGGCGACCTGTCCTTGCGGGTGGGCTCGGTCATCGCCAACGGAGTCCGTCGGCCGCTCGTCGCGGACGAGCACGCCGCAGCAGTGGCCGAGAAGACACCGGAGGTGCGCGACGCCGTCACCGAGGCCCTCGGCGCGCTCGACATCAAGGCCGGACCGGCCATGGTCTCGGGCCTGCTCCACGAGGGCAGCGACCACGTGCTGCGGGCCCGGCTGCAGGTCGAGCAGCGGCAGGTGCTGGCCGACCTGCCGGTACCCGTGCGCTCGCTGCCGCACGTGGCCGACGGCGTGGAGTCGGGGGGGCTGCGGCTCCTGTCCGAGACGCTCGCCGAGCAGGGTGGCGTGTGATGGCCGCACGTACGGAGACCGACCTCGACCTCGACCCGGTCATCTCGGACCCCGCTCGTCGGATCATCGTGTGCTGCGGCTCCGGTGGCGTCGGCAAGACCACGACCGCTGCCGCGCTCGCCGTGCGCGCCGCGGAGCAGGGCCGTCGAGTCGTCGTGCTGACCATCGACCCGGCCCGACGGCTGGCCCAGTCCCTCGGACTCGACGAGCTGGACAACACGCCACGTCCGGTGGCCGGTCTGGACACCTCGGGTGGTGGCTCGCTGGACGCGATGATGCTCGACATGAAGCGGACCTTCGACGAGGTGGTCGAAGCCCATGCCACACCGGAAAAGGCCGCCCAGATCCTGGCCAACCCCTTCTACATCGCGGTATCCAGCTCATTCGCCGGGACGCAGGAGTACATGGCGATGGAGAAGCTGGGGCAGTTGCGCGGTCAGATCGCTGACGGTTCACGTGATTGGGACCTGATCATCGTCGACACCCCGCCGTCACGGTCGGCCCTGGACTTCCTCGACGCACCCAAGCGCCTGGGGTCCTTCCTCGACGGACGCTTCATCCGACTGCTCACGGCGCCGGCAAAGGTGGGCGGCCGCGCCTCCCTTCGCGTCTTCGGTGCCGGCGTCTCGTTGGCGAGCGGCATCATGGCGAAGCTGCTCGGCGGGGACATGCTGCGCGACGTCCAGACCTTCGTCGCCGCCATGGACACCATGTTCGGAGGCTTCCGCCAGCGGGCGGACCAGACGTACGCGCTGCTTGCCGACCCGGAGACGGCGTTCCTCGTCGTCGCCGCGCCGCAGCGCGACGCGATGCGCGAGGCCGGCTTCTTCATCGAGCGGTTGGCCAGCGAGCAGATGCCATTGGCCGGTCTCCTGGTCAACCGGGTGCGCGTCACCGCCGCCAAGCAGCTCAGTGCCGGGCGCGCCGAGGAGGCCGCCGACCGCCTCGAGGCACTCGGGGGCCACGCGCTCGCCGTCTCGCTGCTGCGGGTGCACACCGAGGCCGCCGAGAGCGCCGCTCGCCACCGGGCGATCATCACCCGGTTCCGTACCTCCCACCCCGGCGTGCCGGTCGGCACGGTCCCCGCGCACCCGGTGGACATCCATGACCTGACCGGGTTGCGTGAGATCGGGACGGCGCTCGCCGGCCGGCCCTGACGATGTGCCGAACCGCCGCGTAGGGTGCCGGGTCTGCTCAGGTTCGAGCGTTATCCTCTAGCCCATGTCTGCCTCCCCGATGCCACACCTTGCCCGGCTGCTCGGCGCCTTCGTCGCCGTGGCGGTCGGCATGGGCCTCGTCGGCGCCGGCCTCGTCATCCCCTTCGCCGCTGCCTCCGGGAATGCGGCCAAGGCCACGGCGCAGGGGTTCAACAGCCTCGATGACGAGTTCACGGCCAACCCACTCGCCGAGCAGTCGAAGATCTTCTCCGCGGACGACAAGCTCCTTGCCACCCCTTATGACGCAAACCGCATCGTCGTCCCCCTGGACCAGATCGCGCCGGTGATGCGCAAGGCACAGCTGGCCATCGAGGACAGCCGCTTCTACGAGCACGGCGGGATCGACGTCCGGGGCACCAGCCGCGCCCTCGTGTCGAACCTGACCTCCCAGGAGACGCAGGGTGGCTCCTCGATCACCCAGCAGTACGTGAAGATGATGCTGGTGGAGAAGGCCGCCCGCAACGACAATCGCGAGGGCGTCGCCGCGGCAACGGAGCAGACCTATGCCCGCAAGCTGCAGGAGCTGAAGTACGCGCTCAACGTCGAGAAGACGCACACCAAGAAGCAGATCTTGGCCAGCTACCTCAACCTCGCCTACTACGGCGACCAGGCCTACGGCGTCGAAGCGGCGTCGTTGCACTTCTTCAGCAAGCACGCCAAGGACCTCGATCTGGCCGAGGCAGCCACCCTCGCTGGTGTCGTCCAGTCACCCAGCCGCCTCAACGCCCGCACGAACACCGAAGAGGTCCAGGAGCGGCGTGACGTCGTCATCGACCGGATGGTCGAGCTGGGTTGGGCCACGCAGGAAGAGGGCGAGGAGGCCAAGGCCAAGGACCTGGCGGACCTGCTCACCATCCGCCAGAACGAGGGCGGCACCTGCTCCAAGGCGGCCGACCCGTACTTCTGCAACTACGTCATCTCGTACCTGAAGCAGATGCCGGAGCTGGGCCCGAACCCGGACGCGCGCATGCAGACGGTCAACACCGCCGGCCTGCGGATCGAGACGACCCTGCGCCGTGACTGGCAGAAGTCGCTCAAGGAGGACCTGACCGACAAGGTGCCCAACGGCAGCGACAGGTTCGGTGCGGCCGGTGCCGTCGTCGAGCCCGGTACCGGCAAGGTCCGCGCCATCGCGCAGACCTCCAAGTACAAGGTCGGCATGGAGCAGGCGACGACCCAGTACTCGGAGCAGGCGTGGAGCATCCCGGCGCAGTACGGGGGGACCAACGGATTCGCCATCGGGTCGACAGCCAAGATGTACGCGCTCGTCGCAGCCCTGGAGAAGGGCATGCCGATGACGGCGACCGTCGACGCCCCGTCGGCCGGCATCAAGAACCCGCACCACTTCGACCCGGATGACTTCCAGGACGGCTGCAGCACCAGCGCCCCGACGTGGGCCGTGTCCAACGACTACCAGGTCGGTGGGACGCTGACCCTGGCCGAGATCACCAAGAAGTCGATCAACACCGGCTTCGCCCAGCTCGCGTCCGAGGTCGGCTCGTGCAAGATCCCGAAGGTCATGGCCAAGATGGGCCTCACCGACGGCTACGGGCTCCCCTACGGCCTGGCTCGCGCCGGCGGCGAGAAGATCAAGGGCAAGTACGCGATCTCCAACCTCGTGCTCGGGTCCGACTCGACGTCGCCGCTGCAGCTGGCCTCCTCGTACGCCACCCTGGCAGCGGACGGGAAGTACTGCCCGCCGACCCCGATCGAGTCCATCACCCGCGCCGACGGCTCGAAGATGAAGATCGACCCGCCGAAGTGCAAGCAGGTCATCGACAAGGGCGTCGCCCGCGGCGTCACCGAGCTGCTGCGCGGTCCCCTCGAGGCCGGCGGCACCGCTGCCGGGCAGGACCTGGACGGCGGCCGCGACGCCGCCGGCAAGACGGGGACCACGGACAACCACAAGCAGTCCTGGTTCGCTGGCTACACCCCGCAGCTGTCAACCGCCATCTGGGTCGGCTCGCCGATCACCGAGTACGAGATGGACAACGTCACCATCGGTGGCCAGTTCTACAGCAGCGTCTTCGGCAGCACCATCGCCGCCCCGATCTGGAACGACATCATGAACACCGCGTCCAAGGGGATGAAGAAGAAGGAGTTCGCGAAGCCCGGCAAGCAGATCGTCAAGGGCGACGTGCGTGACATCCCGGATGTCGTGGGCAAGGGCCCCACCCAGGCGAAGGAGGCTCTCGAGGCCGCCGGCTTCAAGGCGAAGGAGGGCGGCTACGTCAACAGCAACCAGCAGGCCGGAGCGATCGCCTACACCGACCCCCGGGACGAGGCTCTCAAAGGGGCGACGGTGACCATGTACATCTCCAGCGGGGTTGCGCCGTACACGCCTCCGCCGCCGGAGCCGTCAACCCCGGCCCCAGCTCCGCCGCCACCGTCGACGACCTCGTCCCCGACCCCGGCGTCACCCCCGTCCGCGAGCCCTGCGACGAACGCGAATGCGAGCGCGAACGCCAACGCGGACAAGGACAAGGACAAGCCCAGCTCGACCGGCTCACCGTCCGAGGACTGACAGCACGACGAAGGGGGCCGGTCACCACGGTGACCGGCCCCCTTCGTCATTGGTCGGGCGGTCAGCCGGCGAGTCGGGCCCTGACCATGGCGGCGACGACGCCGCCGTCTGCACGGCCGGCGACCTTGGTCTGGACACGCTTCATGACCTGCCCCATCTGGGCCATCGAGGTCGCACCGACGTCGTCGATCGCCCGGTCGACGATCCCGGCCAGCTCGTCATCACCGAGCTGCGCGGGCAGGTAGACCTGCAGGACCTCCAGTTCGGCCTCCTCGCGCTCGGCGAGCTCGGGACGACCAGCGTCACGGTAGGCGGCGGCCGACTCCTTGCGCTTCTTGGCCTCCTTCGCCACGACCTTGAAGGTCTCGGCCTCGCTGAGCTCGCGGGCCTGCGAGCCGGAGACCTCTGCGTTGCTGATGCCGGTGAGGACCATCCGCAGGGTGGCCACACGGACGTGCTCTCGTGCACGCATCGCGGCGTGCAGGTCCGTTCGCAGGGTTGCCTTCAAGGAGTCGCTCATGGTCCTGATTGTCGCAGGGTCCTGACGTCGCTCGAGACGGTTTGGGATGATGACGCGGTGACCACTCCCCTGCCCGTACGTCTCGCGGCCTACGGCGCCACCACGGGCGCGGCCGCCCTCGCGTGGGCCACCCTCGTCGAGCCGCGCCTGTTCGCTCTGCGACGGTACGCCCTGCCGGTCCTCCCGCAGGGTTCGCGGCCGGTGCGGGTGCTCCAGGTCAGCGACATCCACATGGTCCCGGGCCAGCGGGCGAAGCAGGAGTGGATCCGCTCCCTCGCCGCACTCGAGCCCGACCTCGTGGTCAACACCGGCGACAACCTGAGCCACATGGATGCCGTACCCGCGGCCCTCGCGTCGATGGCCCCGCTGCTCGAACGCCCCGGGGTCTTCGTCCTGGGCTCCAACGACTACTACGCGCCGACGCCGAAGAACCCTGCGCGGTACCTCACCCGCGACTACGCGGCCGCGCCGCTCGGGCGGACCACGCTGCCGACCGAGGAGCTGCGCTCCGGGATGGCTGATCGGGGCTGGGTCGATCTGGACAACGCCCGCACCACGATGGCGATGGAGGCCAGCCGCATCGACCTCGTCGGCGTGGACGACCCGCACATCGCACGCGACGACTACGCGTCCGTGAGCGCGCCCGCGGACCCCGACGCGGCTCTGACGGTCGGGGTCCTCCACGCGCCCTACCAACGCGTCCTGGATGCCATGACCGCCGACGGGGCGGGCCTGATCCTCGCCGGCCACACGCACGGCGGGCAGTTGTGCGTGCCCGGCTTCGGGGCGATCGTCACCAACTGCGACCTCGACCGCGGACGGGCGAAGGGGGTCTCCCGCTGGTGGACGGGGGCGGGCTCCGGTCGACGACAACCGTCGGACGCTGCCTGGATGCACGTCTCCGCCGGACTGGGCGCCTCGCGGTTCGCGCCGGTTCGCTTCGCCTGCCGACCCGAGGCGACCCTGCTGACGTTGACCGCGGCCGAGGACCGTCGATGAGGGAGCAGCCCCGACCCCCGATTACGAGTCGAAGCAGTCTCTGGGTTATTCTTCCTTGTCGTTGCCCACAGCGGTGACGACACACCTCGGGGTGTGGCGCAGCTTGGTAGCGCGCGTCGTTCGGGACGACGAGGTCGCAGGTTCAAATCCTGTCACCCCGACCACCTGACACCGGTTCTGGTCCATGGATCAGGACCGGTGTTCTCGTCTCTGGTGATCCCGCCACCGACCCACGTCGACAGGTGAGGTCTACTGGAGGAGTCCACGTCCTCAGGAGATGCCCATGCCCCACCGTCCCTGCTTCCACCTGGCCATCCCGGTCGACGACATCGATGCCGCCCGGGAGTTCTACGGCGGGACCCTCGGGCTCGGGCAGGGCCGGTCGGACACCCTGTGGACCGACTGGAACTTCTACGGCCACCAGCTCGTCACCCACCAGACCCCGGGCGGATCGCCTGGCCCTGCGGGCCACAACCCGGTCGACGGCCACGAGGTACCCGTCCCCCACTTCGGGCTCGTGCTCGACCACGACGACTTCCACGACCTCGCCGAGAAGCTGGCGGCGGCACAGGTCGAGTTCGTCATCGAGCCCTACGTCCGGTTCGAGGGGCAGCAGGGCGAGCAGTGGACGATGTTCCTGCTCGACCCGGCCGGCAACGCCCTGGAGTTCAAGTCCTTCGCGGACGAGTCCCAGATCTTCGCCGGCTGAGCCCGTGATGGGCCCCGACCCAGCGCGCTCCCCCCGCAGATGACGCGCCCATCCCGAACGGGCGTTCCCGGCTACCTGCTGCGAGTCGCCGGACCTGAGCGCACGCCCGCCCTGAACCACCACCTCGCCTGCCTCCTGGCGTTGGTGGCCGGCGTGCTCAACTCGGTGGGCTTCGTCGCCGTCGCCTTCTACACCTCGCACATGACCGGGGTGACGGCCCTGATCGCCGATCAGATCGTCCTCGGCGGCTGGTACATCGTCGCAATCGGGGTGCTGTCGATCCTCTCCTTCGTCGTGGGGGCCATGATCTGCGCGATCATCTTCAACTGGGGTCGCCGTCGTGGGCTGCGCAGCCGATACGCCAACGTCCTGCTCCTCGAGGGCCTCCTGATGCTCGTCTTCGGGCTGCTCGCCGAGGAACTGACCCACGAGGACCGTGAGTTGCTCTTCGTGCCGGTCCTGTGCTTCACCATGGGGTTGCAGAACGCCGTCATCACCAAGATCTCCGGTGCCCGGATCCGCACCACCCACGTGACCGGGATGGTCACCGACATCGGGATCGAGCTGGGCAAGCTGGTCTATCGCAACCATCGTCCCGACACCGATCCGGTACGTGGCAACCGGAGCCAGATCCGGTTGCACGGCACACTCGTCTCGCTGTTCCTCATCGGCGGCATCATCGGCGCTGCCGGCTACCTGGTCATCGGCTTCGCCGTCCTGGTCCCGGGCGCCCTGCTGTTGCTGCTCGCCTCCTACCAACCGCTGCTGGCAGACCTCGGCGCACGTGCCGAGGGCCATCTCTGACTACGCTGACGGGCATGAGTGACGAGCCCTGTCCCTGCGGCACCGGTCGAGCACTGTCCCAGTGCTGCGGGCCGCTGCTGACGACCGAGCGTCTGGCCACGACGGCAGAGGAGCTCATGCGCAGCCGGTACACGGCACACGTCTTCGGCAATGCGGAGCACCTGTGGCGTACGTGGGACGGCCGCACCCGACCGACGGTGGTCAACCCCGGCGCGGCGCAGTGGACCGGACTGGAGATCACCGAGGTCATCGAGGGCGGACCGCAGGACACGACCGGGACGGTGGTCTTCACCGCCCGACACGTTGGGGGCGAGCTGACCGAACGCAGCCGGTTCACCCGGCGCGCAGGACGCTGGTTCTACACGGAGGGAAGCTGATGACCGAAGTCCGCTACGAGTTCGCCGAGGGCGTCGCGACGATCACCCTGACCGCGCCGGAGCGGCGCAACGCCTTGTCGGTGGAGATGTCGCGCGAGTTGACGGACGCCGCTCGCACGGCGGAGTCGGATCCCGGCGTGGGCGCGGTCGTCGTCACCGGGGGTGAGCACTTCTGCGCCGGAGCCGTTCGCTCGGTCCTCGCCGAAACCGGCCGGGACCCGGTCGAGGACACCGCATACCGCGATCTCGAGACCGTCTACGCAGCCTTCACGACGATCGGGTCCATCGACGTGCCGACGATCGCGGCAGTGCGGGGCGCTGCCGTGGGAGCAGGACTCAATCTTGCCCTGTCCGCCGACCTGCGGGTCGTCTCGCGCTCTGCCCGCTTCCTACCCGGCTTCGCCCAGATCGGCATCCACCCCGGCGGCGGCCACCTTCACCTGCTGCACCGGGTCGCGGGCCGGGAGGCCACTGCGGCGATGGGTCTCTTCGGCGAGGAGGTCGACGGTAGCCGGGCAGTCGACCTCGGGATCGCGTGGTCGGCCCACGAGGACGCGGATGTGGAGGATGCGGCCCGGGCTGTGGCCGCTCGTGCGGCGGCCGACCCGGATCTGGCCCGTCGGGTGCTGCGCAGCTTCCGTCGTGAGACCGCTCCCGGCGGCCTGCCCTGGGACTCCGCGGTCGAGGTCGAGCACTCTCCGCAGATGTGGTCCCTGCGCCGCAAGCACGGCGTCTGAGGCTGCTTCGGTCAGATCTGGCCGATGGCCTCACGCAGATCGACGAACCAGTCGACGGTCGGGTCGAAGGCGCCACCGCCTGCGATGCGGTCCAGTTCGATCGCCCGCAGCTCGTCGTCGTGCTCCACGTCCTGGCCGATGACACCCGAGCCGCCGGCGAGCGCAGTCCCGACCGCCAAGTCGGTGCAGCGGGCGATCAGCTCGCGGTCCTGGGCGTTCGGGGCGGCGGAGCGGGCGAAGTATCCCGACTTCCACACCTTGGCCTTGTCCGCACCGAGCCGCTCGGCGAAGTTCTTCGCGAAGTACTTGCCGGGATTGACCTCGTCGAGGGCCACGTGGCCGAACGCGTCCCGCGGTACCGCCTGCCCCGAGGCCTCGAGCGAGGCGACGATGTCGTCGACACCAGCACCTTCGGCGATGAAGACGTTGACACACCCGATCTCGTCCATGACCCGCCTGAGCCGCTCACCCTCCGCGTCGATGTCCACGGGCGCCTCCGGGACGTAGACGGCGTGCACGTCCCACCGACGCGGATCGTTGCCGATACCGGGCACGAACTCGCGCTCCAGCAGCTGCTCACGGTACCGGCGCGCCGTCTCGGCCGTGAGCCAGCCGCTGTGGCGCCCCATGACCTCGTGGACGATGAGCATCCGGGGGTTCGAGGAGTGCTCACCGATGATGTTGCGGGCGAAGACCGCGCCCTGCTCTGCTGCGGTCCACGCCCCCAGGCTCTGCCGGATCGGGACGATGTCGTTGTCGATCGTCTTGGGAAGCCCGATCACCCTCAGGTCGTGGCCGCTCTCCGCGAGGTGGCGCGCGAGGTCGGCGGCCGTGGTGTTGGTGTCGTCCCCGCCGATCGTGTGCAGGACGTCGACGCCGTCACGGACCAGCTGCTCGGCTGCGACGCGAAGGGGGTCCACCCCGTCGGCTACGAGACCACGCCGGACGAGGTCCCGGGCGTTGGTCAGCTTGACCCGGGAGTTGCCGAGAGGGGAGCCGCCGAAGAAGTGCAGTCGCTCTGCGGTGGCCCGGACCTCGTCGGTGACCTCGATGCTGCGGCCCTCGAGCACCCCGGCATAGCCGTCGAGGTACCCGATGAGACGTACCTGTGGTGAACGTCGGGTGTAGCCCTGGATGAGACCACCCACCGCGGACGAGAGGCACGGGGCGATCCCCCCGGCCGTCAGCATCGCGACGGTGCGAACGCTCACTTGCTCTCGCAGGGAAGTTGGATCGTCTCCGGCGGACGCTCGTAGGGCTTGACCTGCGGGACCTCTGCCTGCGACTTCAACCCGTCCCACTTGTTGCCGAGGACCAGGTCGAGCGTGCTGCCGCTGCGGTCGTCCTTCTGCAGTTGGACGTCCTCGACCTGCTCGGCCAGCCGCTTGGCGGCGCGCTCCCCCTCGGGACCGAATCGGATGACGCCGACCTCCTTCTCGTGGAAGGACTTCTGCGGGTCGTTGCCCGTCTTCTTGACCGTGAACTCGCGCTCCTCGAGCTCCTTGCTCACGTCAGCGGCCAGCCCCACGTGCCACGTCGTGTTGTAGACGTTGAGGGTGATCTCCGCAGGCGCAGGCAGCGGCGGGTCGGGCTCGTCGACGAGCTTTTCGTAGCCGTACCCGAGCACGAGCTGGACACTGTCCCCGGACCGGGCGTCGTTCCACAGCTGGGCGCCGGGGATCTGCTTCTGCACGAGCAGGGCGTTCTCCAACCCTTCGTCGCCGAAGTAGATCGTCGCGGGCCCCTCGACGTAGACCGAACTGTCCGCGTTCCCGATCGAGGCGATCTTGAAGTCACGCAGCTCCAGCTCACGCCCGACGTCGCTCGCCAGACCGGCGGTGTCGGCGCTGTTGAGGAGCTCGATCTTGAAGGAATCGCGCTCGGGTGCCGGCGCCGAGACCGGAGCACAGGCCACGGTCTCGTTCATGCCGAGCAGGCCGGTGCTGTAGGCCGCCGCGACGGTCGCAGTGCCCAGAATGAGGCCGGGGAGGGTGACGAAGAGAATGAGTCGACGTCGGCGCTGCCGACGGAAGTGCTTGGCCGCACCCCCCTCGAGCTCGTCGAAGCCCACGACGCGATACGACACGGGCCCCTCGTCGTGCGGGTCCGTGCCCTGATTCTGCTCGGTCATCTACACCCCTCCCCTGCCTCCATCATACGTGATGCCAATTTCCTCATGAGCCACACGAGTCACACAAGCACCACACGTCATCGTTCCCGTACCGACACCCATCGACCGCCCCTGAGCATCGACGTCCGAGGTGACGAACCGGTTGCGCCCCGGTGAGGATTCGGCAGCAATCCGCTCAGCCCCCTACGCGGACGGGACGCCCTCGCGTCGCTCGTCGCCGATCATCTCGGCGACGGCGAGCATCGCAGTCGCTCCCCGACGGATGGTGTCGGCGCTGACGAACATGTCGATGTGGTGCCCGGCCCCCTTCGGCTGTCGGATCCGACCCACGAAGCGCGGATCGACTCCCACGCTGTCCACAGGGGTGGGCACCTCCCCGCTCCGCTCGTCGAGGTGGACGAGGGACGGCGCAGCCATGTAGGCCGCTCGGACCTTGTCCGTGGACACCGGTCGCGCACACCGCGCGTGCAACGCCATGGAGTGGGCCAGGACGACCGGCACCTGGACGAGGGTGACCACGACGGGGACGGCATCCGGAAGGTCGAGGACCTTGCGCACCTCCTGGTCGACCGCCCGCTCGGTCGAGGTGAAGCCGTCGTCCGTCGGCTGCCCCACCCACGGGATGACGTTGAGAGCCAACGGCGCCGGGAAGGGGGAGACGACCGGCAGGTCGGACACGGCCGACCGCACATCGCCCGGGTGCTGCCCGATCAGCGGCTCGGAGGCGACGGTGTGCAGCTCCTCGCGCAGTCGGGCCACGCCGCGGTCGGACGCGGACACCGCCGCGATGAGCCCGGTGACGACAAGGTGCTGCAGCTCCCAGCCCTGGTGCAGGACGTGGACCGCGTCGATGAGTCCCCAGGTGACCGGCCCGGGCAGGGCCACGATCCCGCGGGGGCGGTGGGTGACCAGTTCGGAGTTGATGCCGGGGACGATCAACGGCACGTCGTCGTCCCCGCGGTGCCTGGAACTGGCATCGACGACGACCGCACCCGCGGAGACGGCTCGCGGGGCCCACTCCCCGGTCTGGTCCGGCGAAAGATTGAACAGCGCGACGTCGACTCCGTCGAAGGAGTCCTCCCGCAGGGTCTCCACCGGCTGCTCACGACCGCGCACGGTCAGGGTGCGGGTGGACATCCCCGGCTCGTAGAGCCGGATCTCACCCCACGGGTCACCCCGCAGCGCGAGTGCGGAGGCGACGGCCTCCGCGAAGCGTCCCGTCGCCCCCACCAGGGCCAGAGTCGGCCCGGTGGTCGGCGACGGGTACGCGGTCACCGTCCGGTGCCCGCGTAGACGACGGCCTCACCGTCGTCGGAGTCCAGGCCGAAGGCCGTGTGCAGCGCCTGGAGCGCGTCGTCGAGCTGGTCGGCGCGCGTGACCACGGAGATGCGGATCTCCGAGGTCGAGATCATCTCGATGTTGATGCCCGACTCGGCGAGCGCCTTGAAGAAGGTCGCCGAGACGCCCGGGTTGGTGCGCATGCCGGCACCGATCAACGACAGCTTGCCGATCTGGTCGTCGTACTGGATCGACTCGAAGCCGACCTCGTCCTTGGTCTTCATCAAGGCCTCGACGGCGACCTGCCCGTCGGCCATCGGCAGCGTGAAGGAGATGTCGGTGCGGGCGGTCTCCGACTCGGAGACGTTCTGCACGATCATGTCGATGTTGACCTGCGCGTCGGCCACGGTCGTGAAGATCTGCGCGGCACGGCCCGGCTCGTCCGGCACGCCGACGACGGTGATCTTGGCTTCGCTGGCGTCGTGCGCGACTCCGGCGATGATGGGCTCTTCCATGTCCTGGTTTCCTTCGGTCTCGGGGGGCAGGACCCACGTGCCCTCCTTCGGGGTGAAGGACGAACGCACGTGGATGGGCATCTCGGAGCGACGCGCGTACTCCACGCACCGCAGGTGGAGGATCTTGGCGCCGCTGGCGGCCATTTCCAGCATCTCGTCGTGGGAGATGCGGTCGATCTTGTGGGCCTTGGCGACGATCCGCGGATCGGCGGTGAAGATGCCGTCGACGTCGGTGTAGATCTCGCAGACATCGGCCTCGAGCGCGGATGCGAGCGCCACCGCGGTGGTGTCGGATCCACCTCGGCCGAGCGTGGTGATCTCCTTCGTCCCCTGGCTGACGCCCTGGAACCCGGCAACGATGACGATGTGCTTCTTGCCCAGCGCCTCGGTGATCCGGCCGGGGGTGACATCGATGATCTTCGCCTTGCCGTGCGAGGTGTCGGTGATGACTCCGGCCTGGCTACCGGTGAAGGAGCGCACGCTGTGGCCGAGGTCGGCGATGGCCATCGCGACGAGCGCCATCGAGATCCGCTCGCCGGCGGTGAGCAGCATGTCCATCTCCCGTGGGGGCGGGACCGGACTCACCTGCTCTGCCAGGTCGAGCAACTCGTCGGTGCTGTCACCCATGGCGGAGACGACGACACAGACGTCGTTGCCTGCCTTTTTCGTCTCGACGATGCGGTGTGCGACTCGCTTGATGCTCTCGGCATCACCGAGCGAGGAACCGCCGTACTTCTGGACAACCAGGCTCAAAGGAGAACTCCGTGATCTGCGGGTCCGGCCCGGGCACGGACCGGCGCGTCATCCCGAAGGATAACGACCCGGCGGGCCGGGTGCCGCATCCGTCCACCGGATCGTGATCATCCGGGGCGCCTCATGGGCGCCCGGCCGGCGGGCCACGGTCCCGGCCGTGAGGCTGGTCACCCACGCCGTGCGGAGCCGGCCGGCGGACGGTCAGGAATGCAGCGCGTCGAACTCGGCCTCACCGACGACGTCGTCGTCGGCATCCAACCGCAGGTGCCCGAGCAGTGTCTGCAGCACGCGCACGGCCATCGCCGCGCGGTCGCCCCAGTCGGCCAGGTAGCTGTACTGCCACCACCACAGCGCCTCGGTCGTCCGCCCGGCCTCGTGGTGGGCCAGGCCGTGCGTCAGGGCACCGGCGATGATCGCCAGATCGTTGCTCAACGAGCCGGCCGTCGGCTCGGGTGAGGTGACCGGGTCGGCCACGTCGCCGTACTCGTCGACCTCGCACAGCAGTTGCGCCAGTCCGGTACGCAACGGGTCGAGGTCGGTGTCGGGGCCCGCGTCGTCCTCGAAACGCTGCTCGAGGACGACGTCGTTGATGGCCCCCAACCGGGCACCGACGAGCTGGATCTGGCTCGTCGTGAGCAGCAGGAGCGGGATGGCGCTCTCGGGTGCGGCTCCCGAAGCGATCTCGGCAACCGTGGCCAGCCAGGCGCTGGCCTCCGCGGCGCACTCGTCCGCGAGCAGCGTGGTCTCGTCAGGCATCGAGCAACTTCCTCCCTTCGAACGCGCGACCGAGGGTCACCTCGTCGGCGTACTCGAGGTCCCCGCCCACGGGCAGCCCGGAGGCCAGACGGGTGACCTTGATCCCGAACGGGGAGAGCAACCGGGCCGTGTAGGACGCGGTGGCCTCCCCCTCGAGGTTCGGGTCGGTCGCGATGATCACCTCGGTGACACTGCCGTCCGACAGCCGCGACATCAGCTCGGTGAACCGCAGGTCGTCCGGCCCGACACCGTCCATCGGGGAGATCGCCCCACCGAGGACGTGGTAGCGGCCGCGGAACTCCCGGGTGCGCTCGATCGCGATGACGTCCTTGGGCTCCTCGACGACGCAGATGGCGCTGGGGTCCCGGCGGGTGTCGGCACAGATGCGGCACTGCGGTCCCTGGGCGACGTTCCCGCACGTCTCGCAGAAGGAGACCTTGTCCTTGACCTCGCTGAGGGTCCGGACGAGACGTTGGACGTCCTGCGGGTCGGCCTGCAGCAGGTGGAAGGCGATCCTCTGGGCACTCTTGGGGCCGACCCCGGGCAGTCGGCCGAGCTCGTCGATCAGGTCCTGGACCACACCTTCATACACGCCTCGACCCTACGCCCCACCGGTGACCACGTGGGGCAGCGCAGCGCCCTGCCGCGAGTTCACTCCTCACGGATGACCGTTCCCCCGAGGATCCGCTCGATCACGGCCGGGCCGGCGGCGCCGGCGTCGACGATGTCCTCGTCGTCGTCGCTGACCGACGCGTCGTCGGGCTCACGGGGTGGCTGCGGCTCGGGGACGGACGGCGAAGGGGGTTCGGCCGCCTGCTCGCCCGCGCCTGCCGCGTCCGTCCTGTCGACCGTGGCCCACGAGGGAGCGGACGAGTCGGCTGCTGGAGCCGATCCCCAGTCCGAGCCGGAGGGGCCTCCTGCCGGGTCAGGGACACCCACGTCACCCCCCGTGGAGGAGGCCCGTGAGGCACCGCCCGTCCCGGGGGCGCCCCCGTCGCCGGTGGCCGGGGGCACGGGCACGGCCTGCGGCGGTGGCGAGTACGTCGCCTGCCCTCCTCCGCCGGCCGGCGGCTGGCCACTCTGCTCGTAGTGGGGCACCCCCTCGACTCGGGCATCGACACCGAGGGCGTCGATCAGGGCCTGACGGACCACCTCGGCGTGGGAGCCGTTGCGGAAGGCGTTGGCCAGCCCGGTCGTCGCGATCCCGAGGACGAGCCGCTGCCCGTCGTAGGAAAGCACCTGTGCGTGCTCGGACAGGAAGGTCCACGTGGCCCGGCGCATCTGGTAGATCCGTCCGAGGACGTCCGGCCAGGCCCGACGCAACGCCTCGACGTCGATGTGGCTGCTCGATCCAGCAGGCGTCGCCTCGGCCGCGGGCTGCTCCGGCTGAGGTGACGCGGCTGCCGGCGCCTGCGCCGATGGGGCCGTCCGCCGGGATGGTTCGGGGGCCGGCCCACGGTCAGCTTCGGCCGCGGTTGGGGCCCCGTACGCCTGGTCCGGCAGGGCTACGGCTCGCTCGCCCCGGGCCGGAGCAGATGCAGACGTCGACGGCTCGGTCTCGGCTGCGGGCCGCGTCCGCTCGGCAGCCTGCCCAGCGGGCTCGTGCGAGGCGGGTTCGTGCACCGGCGCCGCAGGTGCGGCCCGCTGCCCGGGCATTACCTGCTGCGGGGCCGGCGCGGGACGCTGGGCCGCAGTGCCAGGACTCGGGGCTCCGCCCCCTTCGCCGGTGGGCACTCCCCCGACGTCGAGGCGACGCTCCAGGCGGTCCAGGCGGGCCGCATAGCCGGACTCCCCGGCCGCGGCCGGGAGGAGCACCCGCGCCGCGATGATCTCCAGCTGGACCCGTGGCGAGGTGGCCCCGGTCATCTCGGTCAGGCCGGCGTTGATGATGTCGGCCGCGCGGGAGAGTGACGCGGGGCCGAAGACGCCGGCCTGCTGACGCATGCGCTCGACCTGGTCACCGGGCAGGGCACGCAGGATCGCCGCCGCACCCTCGGGCGCGGCCGCGATGACGATGAGGTCGCGGAAGCGCTCGAGCAGGTCCTCGACGAAGCGTCGCGGGTCCAGACCGGTCTCGATGACCGAGTCGATGACGGTGAAGACGCCTCCGGCGTCACCGGCACCGAAGGCGGTGACCGCCCGGTCGAGCAACTCGTCGTCGGTGAACCCGAGGAGCGCGGCGGCTCCCTCGTAGGTCAGACCCCGCTCGTCGCTGCCGGAGATGAGCTGGTCGAGGACGGACAGGGAGTCCCGGACCGAGCCACCGCCGGCCCGCACGACGAAGGAGAGCACACCCGGCTCCAGGGACACGCCCTCGGCGGCGCAGAGCTGCTCCATGTAGTCCTGCAGTCGAGCCGGCGGGACGAGTCGGAAGGGGTAGTGGTGGGTGCGTGAGCGGATCGTGCCGATGACCTTCTCCGGCTCGGTCGTCGCGAAGACGAACTTCACGTGCTCCGGCGGCTCCTCGACGATCTTCAGCAGGGCGTTGAAGCCTTGTGGCGTCACCATGTGCGCCTCGTCGATGATGTAGATCTTGTAGCGGCTCTGCGCCGGGCCGAAGGAGGCCCGCTCGCGCAGGTCACGGGCGTCGTCGACACCACCGTGGCTGGCCGCGTCGATCTCGATGACGTCGACCGAGCCGGCGCCGCCGCGGGCCAGCGCCACGCATGGGTCGCACTCCCCGCACGGCGTGGGGGTCGGTCCCTGCTCGCAGTTGAGGCAGCGGGCGAGGATGCGCGCGCTCGTGGTCTTGCCGCAGCCCCGCGGCCCGGAGAAGAGGTACGCGTGGTTGACCCGCCCGGAGCGCAGAGCCTGCATCAGCGGCTCGGTGACGTGCTCCTGGCCGATCACGTCGGCGAAGGTCTCTGGCCGGTAACGGCGGTACAGGGCGGTGCTCACGGTGACGAGCCTACTTGCGGTACCCGACGGCCGGTCCCCTGCGTGGGGACCGGCCGTGGACGGTCACGTCAGGGGCGAAGGGAGGCGGTCGCCTCGGTGAGCTTCCTCAGCTGTGCAAGCAGGTTGCGCAGCTCCTTGGCGCGACGCTCGGCCGGGGCGAAGACCAGACTGCCGTCCTTCGCCTCCGTCGTCTCGAGCATGGTCGAGAAGGAGACCTGTGCGCGGGCGACGTGCATCTGCGGGTTCGCGAGAATGGTGCGCCACTGCTCGACCGCTCGCACACCACTGTCGGCGCCGTAGGAGACGAGGGCGGCTCCCTTGTGGACCCACTCCGGGAAGAGCACGTCGAAGGCGTTCTTCAGGGCAGCCGGCACGCCGTGGTTGTACTCCGGGGTGACGAAGACGAAGCCATCGAACTCGTCGATCTTCTTCCCCCAGCGCACGGTCTTGGGATTTTCGTACTGCCGCTTGGCCGCGCCCGGAACGACGGGCTCGCCCAGGAGATCGAGGTCGTAGTCCGCAAGGTCGACGAGCTCGTACTCGGCGTCGTCGCGGTCCTTCGTCTGCTCGAGGACCCAGTGGGCGACCTGTTCCCCGAACCGGCCGGGGCGGGTGCTGCCGAGGATGATGGCGATCTTCACGAAACTCCTTCGCGGTTGCGGAGCGAACGGGGCCCACCGCCCTGGGTGGGGCGGTGGGCCCGATCGTGGACGTATCAGGCGCGTGGCTCGTCGTTGTGGCCACGTCGCCCGTCGACCTTATCGCGGACCTTGTCCATGAGACTCTCGTGCTTCGCGTGCTGCGGGCCGGCCGGCCGCGACTCGGGGTCGAGGTGGTCCGAGTGCGCCCCATCGGGACGGTCCGAGCCGAAGCCGTCGTCACGACCCACCGAACGGTCCGAGCCGAAGCCCTCGTCACGACCCACCGGACGATCGGCCGCGGCGTCCTCGTCACGACCCACCGGACGATCAGCCGCGACGTCCTCGTCACGACCCACCGGACGATCAGCCGCGACGTCCTCGTCACGACCCACCGGACGATCAGCCGCGACGTCCTCGTCACGACCCACCGGACGATCAGCCGCGACGTCCTCGTCACGACCCACCGGACGATCAGCCGCGACGTCCTCGTCACGACCCACCGGACGATCAGCCGCGAAGTCCTCGTCACGACCCACCGAACGGTCCGAGCCGAAGTCCTCGCGCTGCTCGATCGGGCGGTCGGCGGAGTCGCGGTCCGACACCGCGTACGCAGCGCCTCCCGCGCCGGCGGCGGCCGCCCCGGCGCCACGACCGTGGCCGTCGCGCTCCGTACGACCCCCATCCAGCGAGGCGCCGTCCCGGGTCCGGATGTCGGGGTCCTTGGCATCCGCTGCGCGCAGTTGCTCCTCGTGGGCGAGCCGCTCGCGGTCGGCGTCCTGCGCCTTCACGCGGGATTCGTCACCGAGGCGTTCGGCCTCCACCTGACGACGCTCTGCCTCAGCAGCCCTCTGCTCGGCCTCCGCGGCGCTGCGGTCTGCCTCCGCGCGGGCGGCCCGGGCATCGGCATCAGTCGCCCTTGCGTCGGCCTCACGCGTGCGCACGTCACGTTCGCGCTCCACGGCCTGCGCGCGCAGCTGCTCGGCTTCTGCCCGGTCGCGCTCGATCTTCTTCTTCTTCGCATCTTTCGCCAGCATGCTCAGCAGGGCGATGAGCACCACGACGACGATGACAGCGACGATGATCCAAATCCACATGGTGTTCATGGGTTCTCCTCCACGGAGGCGACCGCGGTCACGGTCGCTCTGGGGTCCACGCTAGAGGGATCTGGGCCACACGCCACTCGAGACGCGGGGGCAAGTTGCGCCGGCTCGGGTTGCCGGTCCCGCAGGGCACACGAAGGACACCCCGCGCACCTGGAAGAGCTCGCCTACCCTTGCTGCATTCCTGCCCTGGGGGAGTTCGGTGAGGTACCACCACGCGGGGTGCCGATCGCAGAGTCTACGTGTCCGGGCACTGTCCGCGAAAGCCGGCACCGACATCCACCACCAAGCCGGCTCGGCAGTGGTCGGGACACCCCCTTCGTCCCGGTCACGAGAACGGCCCCGGTCCATGGACCGGGGCCGAGCAGTGGCGGAGGATAGGGGATTCGAACCCCTGAGAGCTTTCACTCAACGCGCTTTCCAAGCGCGCGCACTAGGCCACTATGCGAATCCTCCGCCGGAGAGATTACCTGAGCGCACCGCCTGCCCGAAATCGGGACGATTACCCACCCTCGACACCTGTGGGCGACCATGGATGCATGACCCTCCCCTCCCCCCGCCGCCTGTTCATGACGGTCGCGACCGCCGAGGCCGTGACCTGGTCCCTGCTGCTGATCGGGATGTTCCTCAAGTACGTCACGCAGACCACGGAGCTGGGCGTGCGCATCGGAGGGATGCTGCACGGGGTGGTCTTCATCGCGTATGTGCTCGTGACCGTCATCGCGTGGGTGGACCAGCAGTGGCCGGCCAAGCGCGGCGTCATCGCCCTGGCCACGGCGATCCCGCCGCTGGCGACACTCTGGACCGAGCGCTGGCTCGACCGTGACGGCCACCTCGGCACCACGTGGCGCCTTCGGACGAGGGGAGTGGCCGCGACCGCCCCCGAGAAGCTCGTCTCCGGGGCGCTCGTCCGCCCGGGCCTGGCCGCCCTCGCCCTCGTCGCGGCAGTCGCGGTCCTCACCGGAGCGGCCCTCTTCATCGGCCCACCCGTCCCGACCTCCTGACCGGAGGAGTCAAGAGTCGGTCACGGGCAGGCGGTCGGTGCGGCGATTCGACCTGACCCCTCATATCGTGTCCGGGTGATCTTCCAGGCCGTCGGCGACATCCGCCCCTCCCCGGGTCACGGTCGGAACACTCCCCGCGAGCGGGCAGACGGACCATGACCGACAGTGACCGCTACGGGGAGTCCAGCGAGGCCCGGGCGAGAAGCCGCAGGTCGGTCATCACCGTCAGTCTCGTCATCCTGATGCTCTTCTTCGCAGCGTGGTACGCGTTGTCCTACATGCGTGCCGCCGACACGCCCAACGCCTCCCCCACCCCGAGCTCGACGACGACCGCGTGCGACCTCGCGCCCGAGGACGTGGAGGTCAACGTCTACAACGCCACCAACCGAGCCGGGCTGGCCGCGCAGGTGGCCAAGGGCCTCCGCGAGCGTGGTTTCACCGTCAAGACCGTCGCCAACGACCCCAAGCGCGCCGAGCTGACCGGTCGGGGGGAACTGCGCTACGGGGACCCGGGCACGAGTGGCGCCGAGCTCGTCGACGGCACTGTCGGTGTCTTCGCCCGGAGGGTCGACGAGCGCACCCGAACCAGCGTGGACGTCGTCCTCGGACCGCAGTTCGACGGCCTCCTGGGCGGGGCTGCAGGACCTGACTGCTGACCCGGGCCGGTCACGAGGGACCCGGCACGAGCGACACCCTCCGGATTTCGCCGCTCCTGCGCAGGGAGTCCCTTCGTGCACGCCCTGTCATGACGAGCGGCGTGAGGACACCGGCGAGAGCACACGAGACACCTGAGCCGCGACACCGTTCAGACGGTGTCGCGGCTCAGGGCACTGGCGGTGGCGGTGGGATTTGAACCCACGGTCGGCGTCAACCGACAAACGCTTTCGAGGCGTTCTCCTTAGGCCGCTCGGACACGCCACCGCGAAGCACTGTACAAGAGAGCCACCCTCATCCCGAATCGCAGCCCGCACCGGACCTCATTGCTGCGCCATCGCGATGCGGAATCGTTCGTCGGGGTCGATGTAGTGGTCGTGGTCATCGAGTCCGAGGTCGATCTGGACCCAGTGGAGCCGTCCGGTGAAGTGACTCGTCCGGCTCGTGTAGTCGTCCCCCACCGTCGTCCCGGACTCGTACCCGATGTCGGTCGTCTCGTCGGCGGAGAAGACCATCGGCTGCGTCATCGCCACTCGTCCCGACCCCACCTTCGTACCGTCGTGGTAGAGGGTGACATCACCGCCCTTGGCGAGGCCGCCACCGTCATAGGCGAACTCCATCCGGATCTGGTGCGTGCCCGACGGGAGGGGCACCTCTGCCTCCACGGGGAAGATGTGGATCCCCAGGACGTTGTAGACGAACTTCACCCTCCCCTCCCTCGCGTAGACCGCCCATCCCCCGAAACGTCCGCCCTGGGCGATGACCACACCGTGTGCGGCCGTTCCCTCCGGCACGCTGACCTCAGCGGTCACCGAGAAGGACTTGTTCTTGATGCTCACGACGCTGTTCTCCGACAGCCGGCCCATGCCGGGAAAGAACAACTGGGAGGTGCCGTTGACCAAGGTCGGTCGACCGGCACTCTCCGGCTCGAGCCGCTCTGACGTGCGATCGTCCATCGGCAGGACGTTGTACTTCACCGCTTCGATGAGCCAGAGGCGCTGCAGCTTGGCAAGCAGGTCGGGGCGCTCGGCCGCCAGGTTTCGAGCCTGGCTGTAGTCCTCGGTGCCGTCGTACAGCTCCCAGACATCGTCGTCGAAGGCCGGCAGTTCGCCGCCAACCATCACCCACGGGGTGCGGTGCTTGGTAACCGCACTCCACCCCTTGTGGTAGATGCCGCGGTTGGCGAACATCTCGAAGTACTGCAGGTCATGGCGCTCCGCGTCGTCCGGGCCACGAAAGCTGTAGAGCATGCTCGTGCCCTCCATGGGCGACTGCTGCACGCCGTTGACCATCGTCGGCTCGGGCAGCCCCGCCGCCTCGAGGATCGTGGGCGCGATGTCAATGACGTGGGAGAACTGCGAGCGCAGACCACCGGGGTCGTCGATCCCCTCCGGCCAGTGCACGATCGTCCCGTTGCGCGTTCCGCCCCAGTGCGATGCGACCTGCTTGGTCCATTGGAAGGGCGTGTTCAGCGCCCACGCCCAACCCACCGCGTAGTGGTTGTAGGAACTCGGGGTGCCGAGCTCGTCCATCTTGGAGACCATGAACTCCGCAGTCTCCAAGTCAGCCATGCCGTTGAAATTGGCCATTTCGTTGAACGCGCCCTGCGTCGTGCCCTCGGCCGATGCCCCGTTGTCGCCCACGATGTAGTAGATGATCGTGTTGTCCAGGACCCCGAGATCCTCGATCGCCTCGACGACCCGGCCCACGTGGTGGTCGGTGTGCTCCAAGAACCCGGCGTACACCTCCATCTGCCGCTCCAGCACGGGCTTGAGCTCTTCCGGCATGTCGTCCCACGCCGGGATCTCGTCGTGCCTCGGTGTGAGCACCGCGTCCCGGGGGACCACGCCGAGGTCCTTCTGCCGGGCGATCGTCTGCTCCCGGAGGACGTCCCACCCCTGCGCGAACTGACCGGCGTACTTGTCGGCCCACTCCGGTGGAACGTGGTGCGGAGCGTGGGTCGCGCCGGGCGCGAAGTACATGAAGAACGGTCGGTCCGGCATCAACGCCTTCTGCTGACGCACCCAGGCACACGCACGGTCGGCCAGGTCCTCGGTGAGGTGGTACCCCTCGTCCTCGGTGGAGGGCGGCTCCACGGGAGTGGTACCGCTGTACAGAGCGGGGTCGTACTGGTTGTTCTCACCGCCGATGAAACCGTAGAAGGTCTCGAATCCGCCTCCGGCCGAAGGCCATCCGTCGAAGGGGCCCATCGGCGACGACTGCCATACGGGCACCTCGTGGCACTTGCCGAACTGCGCCGTGGAGTAGCCGTTGAGCTTCAACGTCATCGCCAGCGGTGCCTTCGTGTTCGGACGGACAGAACTGTTGCCAGGTGCCGAGGTCGCCGTTTCCGTGATGCTTCCCATCCCCACCGAGTGGTGGTTTCGGCCGGTGAGGAGCGCCTGCCGGGTGGGGGCGCACAGGGCCGTGGTGTGGAAGCGGTTGAAGCGGAGGCCGGCACCAGCGAGCCGGTCGGCGACCGGGGTGTGGCATGGTCCGCCGAACGCGCTGGACGCGCCGAATCCGACGTCGTCCAGCAGCACCACCAGCACATTGGGAGCACCCGCCGGTGGCAGCAACGGTTCGATGGGCGGGTAGGCGGTCTCCGGATCCTTGGCGTCATAGGTCGTGTGCCTCGTCGCGGGACGATCCGGTATCGGCAGGATCGATCGGGAGTGCTGGTCAACTGGGGAGGTCATGGCGGTCCTTTCGGCTCTTCCCGCGACGATGACACCGTGACCGCAGCCCGTCATCACCCGTCTTGCACGAGGTCGGGACAGCGCCGCGCACCGTCAGCCGATCTCAGCCGGTGGTGTGCACCGTGGATGGTGCGTCAGCGTGCACAGCGAAAGCCGATGTTCACCGTGGCCGTGTCCTCACTCTGCGACGAGCGCGCCGCCGGCCTGAAGCGATAGCAGTACTCGGGGGTGCACAGGAACGAGCCCCCCTTGATCGTCCGCAGCGGGACGGGAGACACGGCCGCGGCGGTGTGCGGCGCGCCGCCGTGACAGCACGTGCCGTCCTTCGTCGTCCTGCCCGGCTCGAAGTCGGTGCCTGCGGCGCCGCGGGGCACGGCATGACGAGCGGTGTAGACGTCACTCGTCCACTCCCACACGTTGCCGATCATGTCTGCCAGGCCGTATCCGTTGGGGGGGTACGAGCCCACCGGCGCGGTTCCACCACCGTGGTCGCCGACCCGCTCGTACGGGAAGCGGCCCAGCCAGGTGTGGGCGTGGGCCACTCCGCCCGGGTACGGCTCATTGCCCCACGCGAAGCGCTGGTCGCCACGACCGCCATGACTCGCGTACTCGAATTCGGCCTCGGAGGGCAGCCTCTTGCCGACCCACGTGGCGTAGGCGACCGCGTCCTCGAAGGCCACCTGCACGACCGGATGACGCGATCTGTCGTCCACCGTCGAGCCGGGCCCCTCGGGGGCCCGCCACGACGCCCCCGGCACCCACCGCCACCACTGGCGCCAGTCGTTGAGATCCACGGGCCCTGAGGTCGGGGTGAAGACGAGACCGCCGGGAGTGAGGTCCTCCACGGCGCCGGGGACGTCGTCGGGGTCGATCGCGCGCTCGGCGACGGTGACATACCCGGTGGCGGCAACGAACGCGGCGAAATCCGCGTTCGTCACAGCGTGGCGGTCGATGGCGAAGGCGGCCACGGTGCGCTCGTGCACCGGCCCCTCTTCGGGGTAGAACTCCTGCGAGCCCATCCGGAACGTCCCACCATCGAGTCGAACCATGTCGTCCACGAGCACGCGACACCACCCTTCGTCCCTGGGCGTGCGCCCACGTATCGACAGGAGCCCAGCGTGGCGGCACGCTGCGGACCCGTCAATGGGTGGAGACTGAACGCAACCGCGCGAAGGTCAGTGCGCTGCGCGCTGTCGAGCGAAGAAGTCGAGCAGCACCGCGGCGCACTCCTCCTCACGGACGCCGCCGACGACCTCGGCCCGATGGATCGACTGTCGATCGCGCACGATGTCCCACACCGAGCCGCAGGCGCCCATCTTCGGGTCCCACGCACCCAGGACGACCCGCGGCACCCGGGAGGCGACCACCGCGCCGGCGCACATCGGGCAGGGCTCGAGTGTGACGACGAGAGTGCACCCGGTCAGGCGCCACTCCCCCTTCGCCTCCGCTGCCGCGCGAAGGGCGACCACCTCGGCGTGGCCGGTGGGGTCCCCGTCGCGCTCGCGGGTGTTCCTCCCTTCGCCGATGATCGCTCCGTCCGCATCGACGACGAGGGCCCCGACCGGGATGTCCCCGTCGGCAACGGCCGACGTCCCGAGCTGGAGGGCACGGTCCATCCACGCCTCCTCGGCGGGTCGCTGCGGACGGGTCGGGTCGTGGCTCACCCCTACAGTCTCCCGCACGGTAGGTTCGGGCCCATGCGCGTCACCGTCCCCGACCACCCACTCATCGCCCACAAGCTGACCTACCTGCGGAAGAAGGACACCGACAGCCCGACCTTCCGCCGGCTCGCCGAGGAGCTGGTGACGCTCCTGGCGTACGAGGCGACCCGGGAGGTGCGCTGCGAGCCCTTCGACATCGAGACGCCCGTCGGTCCGACGACCGGGCTGAAGTTGTCGACACCGAAGCCGCTCGTGGTGCCGATCCTGCGTGCCGGGCTCGGGATGCTGGAGGGCATGGTCCGGTTGCTGCCGACCGCCGAGGTCGGGTTCCTCGGGATGCTGCGCAACGAGGAGACGCTCGAGGCGGTCACCTATGCCAACCGACTGCCCGACGACCTCTCGGGGCGGCAGTGCTATGTCATCGACCCGATGCTCGCCACCGGCGGCACCCTGGCGATGTCGATCCGGTACCTCGTCGAGCGGGGGGCCGACGACATCACGGCCGTCACGCTCATCGCGGCGCCCGAGGGCATCGACGCGCTCGAGCGGGATCTCGGTGAGCTGGACGTGCCGATCCGTCTGGTCACCGGCGCCGTCGACGAGAAGCTCGACGCGAACGGCTACATCGTCCCCGGACTCGGCGACGCCGGCGACCGCCTCTACGGCATCGTCTAGGTTGACTTCGAGACGTCCCGCCCCGAGGTCCGAGTCCGCGCAGTGGGCCAACCCGGCCGAGCCGGGCGCGGCGCGCCCACAGCGACTGCCTCACCTGTCCCACTGGACACATCTGCAACACTGGAACGTCCCCCTGCGCCCTCGCGGGCCCAGCCGCCCGAAGACGGAGTCGAACGACCCATGAACACGCCACCGATCAAGAAGATCGTCCTCTGGCTGGTCACGATCTTCCTCCTCTACGCGATCCTGACCTCCCCCACCGACGCCGCCGACATGGTCGGCACCGCCTGGGGGATCCTGGGCAACGGCGTGGAGAACATCGGTCGCTTCTTCGACTCACTGATCAGCAGGTAGACCCGTGTCGGCGCGCGTCGACGAGGGCGGTGTCCAGCGCTACCTGCTCCCCGGCGAGACACCGGCCGCGGAGATCCGCTACCACCCGATCGTCCTGCTCAAGCCGGCCCTGGTCGTCCTGGCGGCCACGGTCGTCGCGCTGTGGCTGGACCTGTCGGTCAGCATCGCCCACAGCGGGATGCTGAAGTACGTGTGGCTCCTGTGGATCATCGCCTGCCTCTGGGCCGCTTGGCAGTGGATCGAGTGGCGTCACACCCAGGTCGTGGCCACGGACAAGCGCATCGTCCTCTTCGAGGGGTGGATCAACCACAAGGTCTCGATGATGCCGCTGAAGAAGGTCACCGACATGGGGTACAAGCGCTCCCTGCTCGGCCGCGTCCTCGGCTACGGCACCTTCATCCTCGAGAGCGCCGGTCAGGACCAGGCGCTGTCGCAGATCTCCTTCGTCCCGAACCCGGACGACAACTACCGGGCGATCTGCGCCGTCGTCTTCGGTCTGACCGACCCGACCCGCGACGATGACGACGATCCGGCGTGGGAGACCTCGCAACAGGCGGGCGCGGGTGACGATGACGACTCCTGGCCGCAGATGAGGGGCCACGCCTCGATCTACCGCAGCCGCGACCTCGTGCAGCGGGACCGGGACGCCGACACCGGTGAGCTGCCGCCGTACGACCCGTACGGCTCCTGACCCGACTCGCGCCCGCGCACTGCGGACGAGCAGGACGCGACTGCCCCCGCAGTTGCGAGCGGGCGCCGCTGCGGGTCCGCGACTGTGGGTGGAGGCCGGGGCGTGGGGGGAGATGACGGGGTGGGGGACGAGAGAGACATGACGAGGGGCGGCGCCCACCCGATCGGGTGGGCGCCGCCCCTCGTGTGGTGTGCTCCGGTCAGAGCGACCTGAGGATGTCCCCGACGCGCTCCTTGGCATCACCGAAGAGCATCTGGGTGTTCTCCTTGAAGAACAGCGGGTTCTGCACCCCGGCGTAGCCGGTGGCCATCGACCGCTTGAAGACGATGACGTCCTTGGCGTTCCAGACCTCCAGGACCGGCATCCCGGCGATCGGGCTGCTGGGGTCCTCCGCCGCGGCCGGGTTGACGGTGTCGTTGGCGCCGATGACGAGCACGACGTCCGTCTGCGGGAAGTCGTCGTTGATCTCGTCCATCTCGAGCACGACGTCGTAGGGCACCTTCGCCTCCGCGAGGAGGACGTTCATGTGCCCCGGCAGACGACCGGCGACCGGGTGGATGCCGAACCGGACGTCGACTCCCTTCGCCCGCAGCCGCTCCGTGAGGTCGGCGACCGGGTACTGCGCCTGGGCCACGGCCATCCCGTACCCGGGTGCGATGACGACCGACGAGGCGTCGCCGAGCATCTCGGCGACCGCTTCGGCGTTGGTCTCCCGGTGCTCGCCGTAGTCCTCGTCCCCGCTGGAGGCCGGCGCGTCGGCACCGAATCCACCGGCGATGACGGAGATGAACGAGCGGTTCATCGCCTTGCACATGATGTAGGACAGGAAGGCACCCGAGGAACCCACGAGCGCACCGGTGACGATGAGCAGGTCGTTGGAGAGCATGAAGCCGGCCGCGGCCGCCGCCCAGCCCGAGTAGCTGTTGAGCATCGAGATGACGACCGGCATGTCGCCGCCTCCGATGGAGGCGACCAGGTGCCAACCGAAGAGCAACGCGATGACGGTCATGATCGCCAGCGGCACCAGCGACGGCGAGACCACGAACCACGCACCGAGCGCGACCGAGACCAGCACGGCCAGCAGGTTGAGCCAGTGGCGCATCGGGAGCACCAGCGGCGCGGACTTCATCTTCGCGCTCAGCTTGAGGTAGGCCACGATCGAGCCGGTGAAGGTCAGGGCACCGATGAAGACACCGACGAAGACCTCTCCGTTGTGGATGCCGACCATGTCGATGGCCTCGAGGGCCCGGTGCGCCTCGACCGCCTCCGGCGAGTCACCGTGCGCACCGAGGAAGGAGTTGTAGCCGACCAGCACGGCGGCCAGGCCGACGAAGGAGTGCATCATCGCGATGAGCTCCGGCATGCCGGTCATCTCGACGCGACGGGCGATCCGCACACCGATCGCCCCACCCAGGGCCATCGTGATCACCAGGACGCCGAGCCCCCACTTGCCGGAGTCGACGGCAGCACCGGGGCCGTCGTAGACGCCCTTGACGACGAGGGCGATGGTGGCCGCCAGCGCGATCACCATGCCCGCGATACCGAACCAGTTGCCGTGCTTGGCGGACTCGTGCTTGCTCAGCCCCGCGAGGCTGAGGATGAACAACAGGGCCGCGACGATGTAGGCGGCGGTGACGACTGTGGAAAGCACGACTCAGCCCTTCCGGAACATGTTGAGCATCCGCTGCGTCACGGTGAAGCCACCGAAGACGTTGATGCTGGCGAAGAAGATCGCGGCTGCGGCGACCACCTGGATGGCAAGGGTCGACGACGTCACCTGGAGCAGTGCGCCGACGACGATGATCCCGGAGATGGCGTTGGTGACCGACATCAGCGGCGTGTGCAGGGCATGGGCCACGTTGCCGATGACGTAGAAGCCGATGACGACGGCCAGCGCGAAGACGATGAAGTGCGACAGGAAGGCTGCCGGCATGAAGGCGGCCGCGATCAGGAACAGCGCGGCGGCGCCCCCGATGAGGGCGAACTTGCGGTTCGGGTTGACCGGCTTCTTCGGCTCGGGCTCCGGCGCGGGCTCCGTGGCCGCGGGCGCTGCCGGTGCGGCCGAGACCTGCACCGGCGGCGGCGGCCAGAGCGTCTCCTTCTCCCTCGTCACGGTCATGCCACGCACGACGGTGTCCTCCATGTCGAGGACGGCCTGGCCGTCCTTGCCGGGGGTGACCAGCTTCAGGAGGTTGACGACGTTGGTGCCGTACAGCTGGCTGGCCTGGGTGGGCAGCCGGCCGGCCAGGTCGGTGTAGCCGATGATGCGCACGCCGTTGTCGGTGACGACCCGCTCGTCCGCGACGGAGCCGGCGACGTTGCCACCGGTCCCGGCGGCCATGTCGATGATGACCGAGCCCGGCTTCATCGAGGCGACCATCTCCTCGGTGATCAGCCGCGGGGCGGGCTTGCCGGGGATCAGGGCCGTGGTGATGATGATGTCGACGTCCTGGGCCTGCTGCGCGTACAGCTCGGCGGCCTTGGCGTTGAAGTCCTCCGAGGCCTCCTTGGCATAGCCGTCGGCGGAGATCTCCTGCTGGACGTCGACCTCGAGGAAGTCGGCGCCCATCGACTCGACCTGCTCGGCGACCTCAGGGCGCACGTCGAACGCGCGCACGATCGCACCGAGGGAGCCGGCCGCACCGATCGCCGCGAGACCGGCCACGCCGGCACCGCAGACGAGGACCTTGGCCGGTGGGACCTTGCCCGCTGCCGTGACCTGCCCGGTGAACAGGCCACCGAACTCGTGCGCGGACTCGACGACCGCGCGGTAGCCGGCGATGTTGGCCATCGAGGAGAGCACGTCGAGGGACTGCGCACGCGAGATGCGCGGCACGGCGTCCATCGCCATCGCGGTCACGCCCTGCTCGCGCAGCGCCTCGACCTTCTCCGGGTTCAGGGCAGGTGCCAGCAGGGAGGTCAACACCGCTCCCGTACGCAGCCGGGGCACCTCGTCGTCGGTGGGGGCGTTGATCTTGGCGACGATGTCGCTGGCCCACACCTCCGCGCTCTCGCCGAGGGTCGCTCCGGCATCGACGTACCCCTGGTCGGGGTAGGCCGAAGCCTCTCCTGCGCCGGGCTCGACGATCACGTCGTAGCCCAGCTTGATCATCTGCGCGACGGTCTTGGGAGTCGCGGCAACACGGGTTTCCCCGGCCTTCGACTCCTTGGGTACGCCAATTCGCATCGTCACTCCAGTACTGGGGTGTGGTGGGTGTGGGTCGTTGCGCAACCTACGACAATGCGCGCGAGAACCCACGTCTTTGTGATGGGGATGATGATCACAGTGCCACGTGGTGAGACGACGATCCGTCTCACTGGACGGCACGGGCAGCGCCGCGTGCCGGGATGGTCAGTCGTCGGTCGACGGGCTCGCGGTGTCGTCGTGCTCTGCCGCCTCGGCGGCGGCCAAGGCCGCTTCGCGGGCCGCGTCCTCGTCGTCCCAGACGGTGTGCTCGACGTGCTCGCGCCCGCCGGCGGCGGACATCATGAGCAGCAGGACGAGCAGCCGGACCATCGTGACCTCCGAGGCGAAGGGGGCGTGCCCGGATCTCGATTCGGCACGCCTTCCCATCGTAGTGCCGACCGGGATGTCGGATGGCGATACTCTTTAGTAACCTTGAGGCCACGGCGGTTGGGCGGCCACGCCACATCGCGGGCCGGTCTTCCTCGACGTCCATCGTGACGGACCCGGCCCTCCCCTGCCCTCGGTCGACGAGCGGGATGTGAGGACCGGGCGCCCCGGTGCGGGCCATCGCGCACTCCTGGCATGCGCACACCCCTGCGGGTGTGCCACTGTGCCGGGATGACATCCCCCCTGTTCTGGAACGGCTGGACACCCTTGATCCAGGTGACGCTCATGGCGAGCGTCGGCTACCTCGCTCTGGTCCTGCTGCTGCGCACCACCGGGCCGCGCACGATGGCCAAGATGACCCCGCTGGACTTCGTCCTCGCCGTGACCCTCGGCTCGGCCTTCGGCCGCGTCCTGACGGCGGAGAAGTCGACGGTCAGCCAGCTGCTCTGGCTGCTGGTCTTCCTCATCGCCCTGCAGTGGATCCTGGCGTGGCTGCGGTCCCGGTCGACGTTCTTCCGCCGCCTGCTGGACCACCCGCCCGTGGTGCTCTACGAGGACGGTCGGATGCGCAATCGTGCACTTCGACGCCACCGGCTCATCGACGACGACGTGCACGAGGCCGTGCGCGGCTCGGGCAAGGGCTCCCTCGAGGACGTGCACACGGTGCTGCTGCTGCGCGAGGGGACGCTCGCAGTCATCGGCCGTGACGACATCGGGGACTCGTCGAGCGTGACCCCCTACGTGGCTCGCGAGGGCTGACGGGGCGCGACGCCCCCGGAGGCGCCGTCGGCCACGTGGTCGATGGCCGTGCCGGACCCGCCGAGTCAGGGTCGCACTCGGGTGAGCCGGTCGAGGACTGCCGTCAGCAGGGCCTCGCGCAGCGGCGGTGGGGCGATGTCCAGCAGGGCGTTGACCTCGGCCATGCGCTCGGGGACCTCGACGGCACCACCATCGCCGGCCAGCCCCGCCATGCCGAGGAGCCCGTCGAGGGTGGCGTCGTCGAGCCCGGCCGGGTCGAGGTCTGCGGCCGCTGCGGCGAGTTGCGGGTCGACCCGGACCGGCCCCCTTCGCTCCGCCTCGGCCGACGCCTGCGTCAGTGCCGAGACCAGCTCATCGGTCCGGGCTGCGGTGGCTGCGCACACGGAGAGGTGCAGCGTCGCCGGATGTCCGGCGAAGGACATCTGCGGCTGGACCAGCCAACCGCGCGACGCCATCTCGTCCGCGATGGTGAAGACGTCGCAGCGCTCGTCCGGCGCCAGCGCGAGCAGCGTGGCGTCGGGCGCGACGACGACGCGCAGCCCATCGATCCCGGCCACGGCGGCGGCCACCCGGAGGGTGGCGTCCCGGGCACTGTTGGCGAGCTCGCTGTACCCGTCACGCCCGATGGCGTGCACGACCGCCCAGGCGGCGGCGAGCGGCCCGCCGGACTTCGTCGACTGGAGGGTCGTGTTGAGCACCGTGTACCCGGGCCAGCCCGCGCAGGCAAAGAAGTGGTCGCGGCGGTGGGCGGGGTCCCGGTGCAGGAGCAGGGAGATGCCCTTGGGGGTGTACGCGTACTTGTGCAGGTCGACCGAGATGCTCGTGACACCCTCGGCGGCGAAGGTCCATGGCGGCAGGCCCCCGAGGAAGGGCAGCACCCAGCCGCCGATGCACGCATCGACGTGGCAGCGGATGCCGCGATCGGCAGCCACCGCCGCGATCTCCTCGACCGGGTCGATCACCCCGTGCGCGTAGGACGGGGCGGAGGCCACGAGCAGGATCGTCGAGTCGGTGACCGCCGCGGCCATGTCGGTCGGGTCGGGTCGGAAGGTGTGCGGGTCCACCGGCACGGTGACCACCTCGACGCCCAGAAGGTGCCCTGCCTTGTGCACGGCCGCGTGCACGGTCTCGGGGGCGACGACCTGCGGGCCGGTGATCTGCGGGTTGCCGTCCCGAGCGGCCAGCACGGCCAGGACGAGCGACTCGGTCCCGCCCGAGGTGGCCACGCCGACCGTGCTCTCCGGTCCGTGGAGCAGGTCACGGGCGAGGCCCACGAGGTCGGACTCCATGGCGGCGAGCGACGGGAAGGCGGTCGGGTCCAGTCCGTTCGACGCGGCGAAGGCGGTGAGCGCCTCCCGTCCGATCTCGTCGACGGCGGCGATCCCCGAGTCGTAGACATAGCTGAGGGTGCGGCCACCGTGGGTGGGCAGGTCCCCTGCGCGCAGGTCCGCGAGCGCGGCCCGCACGTCATCGGCTCCCGCCGGGCGGCTCCAGTCGAGGGGCATGGCGCCAGGACTCATGGCAGGTCCTTCCCGGCGGCGACCACGGCCGCCTCGTCGATGCGGTAATGACGCAGGATGAGCAGGGAGCAGAGGAAGAGCAGGGCCGGCAGCACGCTGAAACCGAGGATGATCGCGGTCAACGCCGAGTCGGGTTGGTCGGCGATGCCTCCCGTCGAGGAGACGTAGCCACCCCCCATGAGCACGAGCGCGTAGACCCCCGGGCCGAAGGCCAGCCCGAGGGTCTCGACGGCAGTCCACACCCCCGTGTAGACCCCGACTCGGTTCTCTCCCGTGCGGTCGGCGTCGACGGCTGCGGCATCGGGCAGCATCGCCAGCGGGAACATCTGGGCGCCCGCGTAGCCCACCCCGACGAGCGCGATCGCGCCGGCGATCGCGACGATGCCGTGGTCACGCACGACCCACACCAGCAGGGCGCCGCCGGCGAAGCACACCGTGGCGGCGACGAAACCCGGACGCTTGCCCGAACGCGCCCCCACCCGTTCCCACAGCGGGGTGACGACGATGGCAGGAGCGACGAAAGCGACGAAGAGGTAGGTGGAGGCGCCCGGGCTGCCGAGGACCCAGCGCGCGGTGTAGTCGACCCCCGCGAGCATGACGCCGGTGGCCAGGGCCTGGACGGCGTACGTCAGCATCAGCGCGCGGAAGTCCCGGGCACGGGCGACGATGCGCAACTGGTCCCGCAGGGACCCGCTGGCGGTGACGTGGACGACGGGGGCGGCCCCCTTCGTCGCCCACCACGCGCCCACGGCGCCCCCGAGGATGAGCAGGCCGACGAAGATCCCGACCGCGGGATAACCCCACCTCGGGCCCAGCGCGTCCCGCAGGGCCGGGGACAGCCCGCCGGAGACGAGGATCGCCAGGGCGAGCACGACCACCCGCCACGTCATCAGTCGGGTGCGCTCGCCGTAGTCCCTCGTCAGCTCGGAGGGCATCGCCACGTACGGCACCTGGAAGAACGCGTACGCACTCGCGCAGGCGAGGAAGAGCAGGACCACCCAGGTCGCGGCGAGCCCCTGCGGCGAGGTCGGTCCGGCGAAGAGAAGGGCGAAGAGCACCGCGAGGGCGATGCCCCCGCGCAGGAGGAAGGGGCGTCGGCGCCCGTCCGGGTGGGTGCTGCGGTCGGAGATGCGCCCGGCGACGGGGTTGAGCAGGACGTCCCAGGCCTTGGGCAGCAGGACGATCAGGCCGGCCAGTCCGGCGGCGATACCCAGACGGTCGGTCAGGTACGGCAGCAGCAGCAGGCCGGGGACGGTCGGGAAGGCTCCGGTGACCACCGACCCCAGACCGTACCCGCGCCGTACCCGCGTCGGCAGCGCTGCCGAAGATGCCTCCATGGCGCGATGCTACTCACCAGTCATCCGCATGTCGTCGACCCTGCGCGGCCCCTTCACCGGGAGTGAGAGGATCACGCACATGCGCCAGATCCGCCAGAGCCGAAAGCTGAAGAACGTGCGTTACGACGTGCGCGGCCCGATCCTCGTCGAGGCCCAGCGCCTTGAGGCGGAGGGACACAAGATCCTGAAGCTGAACATCGGCAACACCGCTCCCTTCGGCTTCGAAGCCCCCGAGGCGATCGTCGCCGACATGACCCGGCACCTGTCCGGCTCCCAGGGCTATGCCGACTCCAAGGGGATCTACTCTGCGCGGACCGCGGTGGCGCAGTACTACCAGTCGCACGGCCTGACGGGCACGACGGTCGAGGACGTCTACATCGGCAACGGCGTCTCCGAGCTGATCTCGATGGTCCTGCAGACCTTCGTCGACGACGGCAACGAGATCCTGGTGCCGGCGCCCGACTACCCGCTGTGGACCGGTGCCGTCTCGCTCTCCGGCGGCACCCCGGTGCACTATCGCTGCGACGAGGACGACGGGTGGAACCCCGACCTGGCCGACATCGAGGCCAAGATCACCGAGAACACGCACGCGCTGGTGATCATCAACCCGAACAACCCCACCGGAGCGGTCTACTCACCCGAGACCGTGCGCGGCATGGTCGACATCGCCCGCCGGCACGGTCTCGTCGTCATGGCCGACGAGATCTACGAGAAGATCGTCTTCGACGACGCGGTGCACCACCACGCCGCGGAGTACGCCGGCGACGACGTCCTCTGCCTGACCTTCTCCGGGTTGTCCAAGGCCTATCGGGTCTGCGGCTACCGCGCCGGCTGGGTGATGATCTCCGGCCCCAAGCACCTCGCCGCGGACTTCCTCGAGGGCCTGACCCTGCTGGCGAACATGCGGATGTGCTCCAACGTCCCCGCCCAGCACACGATCCAGACCGCCCTGGGCGGCTACCAGTCGATCGACGAGCTGATCGCCCCGGGCGGCCGGTACCACGACCAGATCAAGCTCGCCTCGCGGTTGCTGAACGAGATCCCCGGCGTCAGCTGCGTCGAGCCGCGCGGCGCCCTCTACTGCTTCCCCCGTCTGGACCCGCAGGTCTACCCGATCGAGGACGACGAGGCCTTCGTCATAGAACTGCTGCGCGCGAAGAAGATCCTCGTCACCCACGGCACCGGCTTCAACTGGCCGGAGCCGGACCACTTCCGGCTCGTCACCCTCCCCGACGAGGACGTGCTCACCGAGGCCATCGGCCGGATCGCGGACTTCCTCGAGACCAAACGGTCGTGAGCGAAGGGGGAGCCCGCCTCGCCGTGCTGGCCGGCGGCGGCCTCGGCAGCCTCGGTCGCTGGTGGATCGACGGCTCGCTGCCCGCGGCCGGACCCGGGTGGGGCTGGGCGACTCTCACCGTGAACGTCACCGGCGCCCTCGCCATGGGGATGCTCGTGGCCTGGCTGAGCGCGCGAGTGGCGCACCCCCTGGCGCGACCGTTCGCTGCCGTCGGCCTCCTCGGCGGGTGGACGACGTACTCGACGTTCGCGCTGGACGCGCACTCGGTCATCGGCGCAGACGGGGTCGTCCCGGCCCTCGGTTACGTCATCACCACCCTGGTCCTGGGCGTCGGTGCGAGCCTGACCGGACTGCTCGTCGGCGAGCGGTGGTTCGACGTCCGACCCGAGATGGCCGAGCACCTGATCGACGAGGAGGAGCTGTGACCTGGCTGCTCGTCGTCATCGGCGGGGCGCTGGGCGCGCTCGGCCGGCACGAGGTCACCACGCGGGCCCGACGCCGGGGCGCCACTGCCGCGGGAGCGACGATGCTCGTCAACCTGCCCGGGTCGCTCCTGCTCGGCCTCGTGGCCGGGACCGTCACCTCCGGCGGCCCCGACTGGCTGCTCGCTCTCCTCGGGGTCGGTTTCTGCGGCGGGTTCACGACCTTCGCCAGCCACGCGGTGGAGCTGGCAGCGGCGCTGCAGGAGAGGCGACTTCGACAGGCGCTGGCTGACCTGGCCATCAGCCTGGTGCTCGGGGTGGCGCTGGCGTCTCTCGGATGGTGGCTCACGGCCTGAGACGGCGGTCCGGGCCGCCTCGACATGACCACCCGGCCGATCATGGCAGGCGCGGCGGTGGCGTCCGATACGTGACCGGAGTGGCCGACATGCGCAGCGGACTCGCCGTCGTCCGCACCGCTCGCCGTGTGTCGACCACCTCTGCCACGGGCTGGAGGCCCAGCTGCTGAGCCTGATCGAAGGCGCCGGCCAGATCGTTGACCGCCCCTGCCGGCACTCCCGCTGCCAGCAAGCGCGCGACCAGTTCACCAACCGGTACACCGATCATCTCGTCCTCGAGCGCGGCCTTGAGCTCCTGCCGGTGCGTGACGCGCTGGCTGTTGGTCGCGAAGCGCTCATCCGTGGCGAGCTGGGGTCTCGACAACGCGTCCGCCAGAGACCGGAACTGACGGTCATTTCCCACCGCCAGCACGACGTCCCCATCGCCGCAGCGGAAGGTCTCGTACGGAGCGAGGCTGGGATGCGCGTTTCCCATGCGCTGGGGCACCTCGCCCGTGAGCAGGTAGGCCGACGACTGGTTGACCAGCGACGCCAGCGCGGTTCCCAGCAGCGAGACCTGCACGTGCTGCCCGTCCCCCGTCCGCTCGGCATGCCGCAGGGCAGCCAGGACACCGGAGGACGCGTGCAGTCCGGCCAGGACATCCACGACGGCGACACCTGCCTTTGTCGGTCCGGAATCCTGGGTTCCGGTCACGCTCATCATGCCGCCGACAGCCTGCACGAGCAGATCGTAGCCGGGGAGGGAGCGCGCTTGCGGGGCGTCACCGAACGCGGAGATGGAGCAGTAGACGACCGCGGGCGCGATCGCCCGGATGTCTGCGTAGCCCACTCCCAGGCGATCGGCGACCCCCGGGCGGAAGTTCTCCACCACGACATCGGCACGGCCGGCCAGCCGGAGCACTGCCTCCCGGTCCCGTTCCCGCCGCAGGTCGGCCACCAGCGTTCGCTTGTTCCGGTTCACGGCCAGGAAGTACGTTGCCTCCCCCTCGAAGTGGGGCGGCCCCCACCCACGGGTGTCATCCCCCTCGGGGCGCTCGACCTTGATGACGTCCGCGCCGAGGTCGCCGAGCATCATCGTCAGGTAGGGCCCGGCCAACACGCGGGAGAGATCGAGGACACGGACACCGTCCAGCGCACCTCCCTCGGAGGTGTGTTGCCACTCCATGCTCATCGCCCCCGGAGTTCGTACAGCACGCGCTCCTCGGCGTCGGCACCCGGGCCGACGCGGGGGACGCGGATGAGGAAAGCGAGGCCGACCAGCCACCACAGAGCGATGATCGCCCACTCATAGGGCCAGACGAGGGCCGCCGGCATCCCGGGCAGGAAGAGGACGCCCAGGGCCACGCCGAGCACGACGGCGATCACTCCCGTCACCTGCCCACCCGGAGCCCGGAAAGGTCGCTCCATCGCCGGCTCCCGGCGGCGCAGGACGACGAAGCTCAGCGCCACCACCACCCACGCGACGATGATGCTCAGGCCTCCGGCGTCGACCAGCCAGACCAAGGTCTTGCGGCCGAACAGCGGCGCCAGGACGGACAGCGCGCCGATGAAGATCAGCGCGTGCGAGGGCGTGCGGTACTTGGGGTGCAGTTCCCCGAACCACCACGGCAACATGCCCGACTGGGCCATCGCGTAGATCAGGCGGCTGGCGCCGATGAGGAAGCCGTTCCACGAGGTGAGGATGCCGGCGATCCCTCCGAGCACGAGGATCGTGCCCATCAGGTCGCTGCCCCACAGGGCGGCCATGCCGTCGGCGGCGGCCAGGTCGGACTCGGCCAGCACGGAGGCGGGCATCGACATGCCCACGGTGATCATGATCAGCACGTACCAGAAGACCGCCAGACCGATCGACACCAGCAGCAGCTGACCGATCTTGCGGAAGGGCAGGTTGATCTCCTCGGCGGACTGCGGGATCACGTCGAAGCCGACGAAGAGGAAGGGGGTGGCCACCAGGACCGAGATCAGCCCTGCGGCGCCGCCGGTGAAGATCGGACTCATGTGCTCGGCATCGCCCCCGACCGCACTGCCGAGCAGGAGGGCGACCCCGACCGCGCCCAGGAACAACACGGCCACTGTCTGGAACACCGCGGCCGGGCGGACCCCGATGTAGTTGATCAGGGTCATCACGATGGAGGCACCGACCCCCACGGCGACCCAGCTGAGGTACACCTCGTAGCCTGCGACGGTCCACAGCTTGCCGGCCAGCATGTCGGGGAAGAGGTAGAGCACCGTCTCCGGCAGGGCCACCGCCTCGAAGGCGACGACCGAGACGTAGCCCAGGACGAGCGCCCACGAGGTGACGAAGGCGGATCGGCTGCCCAGGGCGCGCATGACGTAGTTGTGCTCACCCCCGACCGCCGGCATCGCCGAGACGAGCTCCGCATAGGTCAGCCCGATGAAGGCGACGACGACGCCACCCAGGACGAAGGCGAGGGCGGCGCCGAGCGTCCCGGCGCTCTCCAGGAAGGTGCCGGTGAGCACGATCCAGCCGAAGCCGATCATCGCGCCGAAGGCCACCGCCAGGGTGTCCCGATGTCCAAGGACCCGGATCAGTTCTTTCTTGCTCTCACTTCCCATGGCACTCTCCTTTGAGTGGTCGGGTCATGCCGGTGTCACGCCGTCAGGTTCGCCAGAGCCTTGGTCAGCACGTCCAGTGCCTCCTCGAGCAGGTGCTCGGGCATGACGAGGGGCGGAAGGAACCGCAGGACGTTGCCGTAGGTGCCGCAGGTGAGTGTCAGGACTCCGTCCGCGTGGCAGGCAGCCGAGACCCGGGCCGCGATCGCAGGTGCCGGGGTGACCCCGTCCGGCTCGGTGATCTCGATCGCCACCATCGCGCCACGCCCCCGCACGTCGCCGATGGCCGGGCACTCCTGCTGCAGCTGGGTCAGGCGTCCGGTCAGGATCTCGCCCAAGCGAGCGGCCTTGGCCGGTAGGTCCTGCTCCCGCATGACGTCGATGGCGGCCAGGGCGGCCGCGCATGCGACGGGGTTGCCACCGTAGGTGCCGCCGAGGCCACCCGCGTGCACCGAGTCCATGATCTCGGCGCGGCCGGTGACCGCGGCCAGGGGCAAGCCGGCGGCGATACCCTTGGCGGTGGTGATCAGGTCGGGGACGACCCCTTCGTGCTCGCAGGCGAACCACGCCCCCGTGCGACAGAAGCCGGTCTGCACCTCGTCGGCCACGAAGACGATGCCGCGCTCACGGCACCAGTCGGCGATCGCGGGGAGGAAGCCCTCCGCGGGGGTGATGAAACCCCCTTCGCCCTGGATGGGCTCGATGACGACACAGGCGAGGTTGTCGCCGCCGACCTGGCTCTCGAGTTTGTCGATGGCGCGTTGGGCGGCCTGCTCGCCCGTCATCCCTCCCGGGTCACGGAAGGGGTAGGACATCGGCGCACGGTGGACCTCCCCGGCGAAGGGACCGAAGCCCTGCTTGTACGGAAGGTTCTTGGCGGTCATCGCCATCGTGAGGTTGGTGCGGCCGTGGTAGGCGTGGTCGAAGACCGCAACGGCATCACGCCCGGTGTGCGTGCGAGCGATCTTGACGGCGTTCTCCACCGCCTCGGAGCCGGTGCTGAAGAGGGCGCTGCGCTTCTCGTGGCTGCCGGGTGTCAGCTCGGCCAGCCGCTCGCACACCTCGACGTAGCCCTCGTAGGGAGCGACCATGAAGCAGGTATGGGTGAATCGCTGCGCCTGGTCGGCCACCCGACCGGCGACCTGCGGGTCGGAGCCTCCCACGTTGGTGACGGCGATTCCCGCCGCAAGGTCGATCAGGCAGTTGCCGTCGACGTCCTGGAGGATCCCGCCGTCCACCCGCGCGACGAAGACCGGCACGACCGTACCGACACCGGCGGACACGGCCGTGGACCGCCGATCCATGAGTGAGGTGGAGATGGGGCCGGGGATCTCGGTGACGAGCCGGCGCTGCTGCTCGAGTTGTGGCATGTGGGGAACGCTAGGGCTGGTCGCGTGACTTGGTCCGCAGCCACTGTGGACAAATTGCCGCTGCTGGACTGTACGTTGTGTCGATGGCCCCGACCCTGCGCCAACTCATCAGCGAGCCCGGACTGGGCATCACCCTCCTCACCGGCGAGGAGGGCCTCGACCACGAAGTGCGCTGGGTGGCGACCAACGAGCACCCCGACCCCACCCCCTTCCTCAAGGTCGGCGATCTCCTGCTGACCACCGGCATCAACCTGCCCTCGGCGACGCAGCACGTGCGCGCGTACACAGAGCGGCTCGTCGCCGGCGGTGCCGTGGCGCTCGGACTCGGAGTGGGCCTCGACCACCGGCGGACACCGCGACGGCTCATCAGCGCAGCAGAGCGGTCCGGCCTACCCCTGCTCGAGATCGATGAGCCGACTCCCTTCATCGCAGTGAGCAAGGCTCTCTCGGACCTCATCGCCGGCGAGGAGCACTCCGAGGCCCTTCGGACGGCCCAGGCCCAGCGGGACCTCACCCGGGCCGCCGTGCGGGACGGCACTGCCGGGGTCACCCGCACCACCGCGCGCCTGCTCGACGGGTGGGCCCTCGTCCTCGGCCGAACCACCGCCGTCCACCACGCCGAACCGGCGCAGGCGAAGGACCGTCTGGGTGACGTGACCGAGCAGCTCGAACGCGTCTCTTCGGGACGGGTCGCTGCCGCTTCGGTGATCATCGGCGACGAGCACGTCCTGGTGCACACGCTCACCGCCTTCGGCCGGACCCGCGGCTTCCTCGTCTGCGGCACCCGTCGCCGCCCTCGGGGCGCCGATCGGGCCGCACTCAGTCTCGCGACGGCCCTGCTGGCGATCGGGGACGACCAACAGGTCCTTGGCTCGCGCCGACGCGACGCCGCCGTGGTGCGGCTGGTGCAGGAGGGAGTCGTGGACGATCCCCGCACGCTGGTGGATCTCGGCGCGGCCGTGCTCGCCGGGACGTCGGTGGCGGGGCTGGCCACGACCGGCCCCGCCGACGAGCTTCGCGACCTCGTCGACGAACTCGACGACCTCCCGGCCGAGGACGTCCTCGCCGTGCACGAGGGTCACCGGGTCGTGGCCGTGGTGGACGCTGGTCACCTGTCCCATGTCCTGCACCGGACACGGTCTCGGGCGCGGTTGCGCACCGGGGTCAGCGACCCCGTCCCTCCGTCGGAGGTCGCCGCCGCCCTCCGACGGGCGGAGCACGCCGTGGACCTCGCAGTACGTCGCGACGTCAGCGTGCTCAGCAGCGCGGAGGTCATGTCCGGCTCGCTCGGCCTCGTCGCGCCCGCGGACGCTGCGGCGTTCGCCGACTCGTTGCTACGACCCCTGCGGGAGCACGGGGGGCGCGCGAACGTCGACCTCGTCGCGAGCCTCGAGGTCTGGCTGCGACACCACGGTCACTTCGAGCCCGCTGCCGCAGAACTCGGAGTGCACCGCCACACACTGCGTCACCGCATCCGTCGGGCGGAACAGCTGCTCGGTCGGTCGCTGGGGACGATGGACGCGCGGATGGATCTCTGGTTCGCCCTGCGGGCCTGCCAGTTCGGACAATCCTGATCGGCGGGGTGGACATTGTGTCCACCTCGCGTGACCGACCGGCCACATAGCGTTCCGCTCATGAGCGACGTCACCCCCTTCTGGATCGCCGGAACCCCGGCGCACGGCCAACAACCCCTCGAGGTCACGCACCCGCTCGACGGAACGTCCGTCGGTCGGACCACCTACGCCGAGCCCGAGCAGGTGGAGGCGGCCGTGGACGCCGCCCACTCGGCCCGGCACCAGACCGCTGCACTCCCGGTGCACGTGCGCTCCGGGGCGCTCGACCAGGTCGCTCGCCGGATCATCGCGAGGTCCGAGGAACTGGCCCGCCTGATCACGGCCGAGAACGGCAAGCCGATCCGGTGGGCCCGCGCCGAGGTCTCCCGGGCCGCGGCCGTCTTCCGCCTGGCCGGGGAGAACGCCCGCACCTGGTCGGGGGAGGTGCAGCGCTTGGACACCGAGTCAGCTGCCGAAGGTCGCCTGGCCTACACCGTCCGCGTGCCCCGCGGTCCGGTCCTGGCGATCACCCCGTTCAACTTCCCGCTCAACCTCGTGGCGCACAAGGTCGCCCCGGCCATCGCGGTCGGTGCGCCGGTCGTGATCAAGCCGGCACCCAAGACCCCGCTGTCGGCCCTGCTCCTCGGTGAGCTGTTGGCGCAGACGTCGCTCCCGCCCGGAGCGGTCAGCGTGATCAACGTCCCCGACGACACAGCGCCCGACCTCGTCGCCGACCCACGGCTTCCAGTTGTCTCTTTCACCGGCTCCGGGCCCGTAGGGGCGAGCATCCGGGCGGCGGTTCCACAAAAGCACGTGACTCTGGAGCTCGGCGGCAACGCAGCGGTGGTGGTGTGTGCGGACTGGTCGGACATCTCCTGTGCTGCGGATCGGATCGCGACCTTCGCCAACTACCAGGGGGGCCAGTCCTGCGTGGGTGTCCAACGCGTGTACGTCGAGCGTTCCCGCCTGCACGAACTGCGTTCGGCCATCGTCGCGGCCGTGGAGTCACTTGGCGTGGGCGACCCCGCGGACGAAGCGACCCACGTCGGTCCGTTGATCACCGTAGAGGCAGCACAGCGCGTGGAGTCCTGGGTGCAGGAGGCCGTGGACGCCGGCGCCCGCGTGCTCACGGGCGGGCGCCGTGACGGGAGCACCTACGCACCCACCGTCCTGGAGGACGTGCCGGTGGACGCCAAGGTCTCTTGCGAGGAGGTCTTCGGTCCGGTCCTGCTCATCCATCCGGTGGACTCGGTGGACGAGGCACTCGCCCTGGTCAACGACTCCCGCTACGGACTGCAGGCGGGCGTCTTCACTCATGACCTGCGCACCGCCTTCCGGGCGCACCGAGAACTCGAGGTGGGTGGTGTCGTGATCGGGGACGTGCCCTCCTACCGTGCGGACCAGATGCCCTACGGCGGCACGAAGGACTCCGGCGAGGGGCGCGAGGGAGTCCGGTACGCGATGAGCGACTTCACCTACGACCGCGTCATGGTGCTCACCGGACTGCCCCTGTGAGCGCCTGAGGCATCGTGCAGCCGCGAATATCCTTGGACGTCCTAGTATGTCCCCATGACCGACGCCGACCCCATCGCCGCCGCGCACGAGCAGTGGCTGGCGCACGGCTGGGCGGACGCCGCTGACGGCATGGCCCTGGTCACCTCCATCACGCGGGCGCAGCAACTGCTGGTCGAGCGCGTCGAGGATGTCCTGCGCCCCCACGGGTTGACCTTCGCCCGTTACGAGATCCTGCGACTGCTCGCCTTCAGCCGCCGCCGATCGATGCCGATGAGCCGACTCGGCTCGCTGCTGCAGGTGCACGCGACGAGCGTGACCAGCGCCGTCGCCCGCCTGGAGAAGCAGGGCCTCGTCGAGCGTCTGCGGCCCGAGCGTGACCGACGGGTGGTCCTCGCCTCCCTCACGACGAAGGGGGTCGAGGTCGTCAAGGCGGCCACGGCCGACCTGAACGCGCACGTCTTCACCTCCCCCGGCCTCGACCCGGACCAGGTGAGGGCCGCCACCGAGCTGCTCACCTCCCTTCGCCACGCCCACGGGGACACGGTGACGGACCCCGCGAGCGGGGGTTGGACTGTGGCGCAGGCCAACGGGGATGCAGCCCGCCTCAGGGAGTGAGGAACGAACGACCAAGGGCTGCGCGGCCGTTGGTCTGAGCCATCCCACGGACTCGCGCCGCGATACTTGGATGTCCTAGTATTGACCGGGTACCGACTACTCGATGACGAGGTTCACCATGTCTGCGCCTGCCAAGACCGCCAAGCCCGAGCTGCACTCCCCGACCAACCCGGTCCGCTTCGTGACCGCGTCCTCGCTCTTCGACGGCCACGACGCCTCGATCAACATCATGCGGCGGATCATGCAGAGTCAGGGCGCCGAGGTGATCCACCTCGGGCACAACCGCTCCGTCCAGGAGGTCGTCGATGCGGCGATCGACGAGGACGTGCAGGGGGTCGCCGTCTCGTCCTACCAGGGTGGGCACGTGGAGTACTTCGAGTACCTCACCCAGTTGCTGCGCGAGCAGGGCGCCGGGCACGTGCAGGTCTTCGGCGGGGGCGGCGGTGTCATCGTGCCGGAGGAGATCGATCGGCTCCGCAAGGCCGGCGTGACGATCTTCTCGCCCGAGGACGGTCAGCGTCTCGGCCTGCCGGGCATGATCAACACCCTCATCGCCGACTGTGACACCAACGTGTGGCAGGTCGGCCCGACGACACTCGACCAGGTGCTCGCCGGTGAGCGTGCTGCTGTCTCACGCGCGATCTCCGGCGCCGAGCTGGGTGAGCTGGACAGTGCCTTCCGCGACGGGATCGCCAGGGCCGCGGAGAAGTCCAGCGCCCCGGTGCTCGGCCTCACCGGCACCGGCGGCTCCGGCAAGTCCTCGCTCACCGACGAGCTCGTCCGTCGCTTCCGCGTGGACCAGCAGGACAAGCTGCGCGTCGCCGTCATCGCCGTGGACCCCACCCGGCGCAAGGGCGGTGGCGCACTGCTCGGCGACCGCATCCGGATGAATTCCCTCGGCGAGAGCTCCGCGGGCTCATCCCCCGTGTTCTTCCGGTCGCTCGCCACCCGCGGCGAGCGCGAGATCCCCGACGCGCTGCAGACCGTCATCGACATCACCAAGGCCGCCGGCTACGACCTCGTCATCGTCGAGACCCCGGGCATCGGCCAAGGTGATGCCGCGATCATCCCCTACGTCGACGTGCCGGTGTACGTCATGACACCGGAGTTCGGCGCGGCCAGCCAGCTGGAGAAGATCGACATGCTCGACTTCGCGGAGGTCGTCGCGATCAACAAGTTCGAGCGTCGCGGCGCCGCCGACGCACTGCGTGACGTCGCCCGTCAGCTGGTGCGCAACCGGGAGGCCTTCGGCACCAAGCCCGAGGACATGCCGGTCTTCGGCACCTCTGCGGCGACCTTCAACGATGACGGCGTCACGGGCCTCTACCAGCACCTGCGCGACCTGCTCGGCGAGCACGGCCTGGCGGTCGACCAGGGTCAGCTCGAGCGCGTCGACACGAAGTACTCCACCCGCTTCGGGCAGGTCGTCCCCGCCACCCGGGTGCGCTACCTCGCGGAGATCACCGAGACCGTCCGCGGATACCACGAGCAGACCCAGCAGCTCGCCGACAACGCCCGCCGCGTGCAGCGACTGGCCCTCGTCGACGACGAGCTGACCGCTGCCGGCAAGGACGGGCACGGCGTCGACGAGCTGCTCGACGCGGCCCGGGCGACGATGCCCACCGAGATCAGTGACCAGATCGAGGAGTGGCCCTCCGTCGTCGAGTCCTACGCGGGCGACGAGCAGGTCGTGACGATCCGCGGCAAGGAGCTGCACACCAAGCTGACCAAGGAGTCGCTCTCCGGCAACAAGATCTCCCGGGTCGCCCTGCCGAAGACCACCGACCATGGCGAGCTCGTCACCTACTGGCGTTCGGAGAACCTGCCCGGCCGCTTCCCCTTCACCGCCGGCGTCTTCCCGTTCAAGCGGGACAACGAGGACCCGGCGCGCATGTTCGCCGGCGAGGGTGACCCCTTCCGCACCAACCGCCGCTTCAAGATGCTCTCCCAGGGGCAGCCGGCGACCCGCCTGTCCACCGCCTTCGACTCGGTCACCCTCTACGGGCGCGACCCGGGCGAGCGGCCCGACATCTACGGCAAGGTCGGCACCTCCGGCGTCTCCGTCGCCACCCTCGACGACATGAAGGCGCTGTACTCCGGATTCGACCTCGTCTCGCCGACGACGAGCGTGTCGATGACGATCAACGGGCCGGCTCCGACGGTGCTCGCCTTCTTCCTCAACACGGCGATGGACCAGCAGGTCGACCTCTTCCGCGAGCGCGAGGGCCGCGAGCCGTCGGCTGCGGAGGCCGAGGAGCTGCGTACCCATGCGCTGCAGACCGTCCGCGGGACCGTCCAGGCGGACATCCTCAAGGAGGACCAGGGACAGAACACCTGCCTGTTCTCCACCGAGTTCTCGCTGCGGATGATGGCCGACATCCAGGAGTGGTTCATCGAGCAGGGAGTGCGCAACTTCTACTCGGTGAGCATCTCCGGATACCACATCGCCGAGGCCGGGGCGAACCCGATCAGCCAGCTCGCGTTCACCCTCGCCAACGGCTTCACCTACGTCGAGGCCTACCTCGCGCGCGGCATGGACATCAACGACTTCGCGCCGAACCTGTCCTTCTTCTTCTCCTCCGGCATGGACCCGGAGTACTCGGTCCTCGGCCGGGTCGCCCGTCGCATCTGGGCGGTGGCGATGAAGGAGAAGTACGGCGCGAACGAGCGCAGCCAGAAGCTGAAGTACCACATCCAGACCTCGGGCCGGTCGCTGCACGCCCAGGAGATGGACTTCAACGACATCCGCACGACGCTCCAGGCCCTCAACGCGTTGTACGACAACGCCAACAGCCTGCACACCAATGCCTACGACGAGGCCGTCACGACCCCGTCGACGGAGTCGGTGCGCCGGGCCCTGGCCATCCAGCTGATCATCAGCCGCGAGTGGGGCCTGTCCTACAACGAGAACCCGCTGCAGGGCAGCTACATCATCGACGAGCTGACCGAGCTGGTCGAGGAGGCCGTGCTGCTGGAGTTCGACCGGATCAACGACCGGGGCGGCGTCCTCGGCGCGATGGAGACGGGTTACCAGCGCGGCCGCATCCAGGACGAGTCCCTCGTCTACGAGCACGGCAAGCACGACGGGTCGGTCCCGATCGTCGGCGTCAACACCTTCCTCCGTGAGGACGGGGAGAAGGGGGAGCCCGACGAGATCGAGCTGGCCCGCGCCACGGAGTCCGAGAAGGTCTCGCAGCTGGAGCGAGTGGCCTCCTTCCAGGAGACCCACCGCGATGATGCGGCCGCGGCGATCGAACGCCTGAAGGAGGCGGCCACGAGTGATGCCAACGTGTTCGCCGTCCTCATGGACGCGGCGCGGGTGTGCTCCCTCCAGCAGGTGACCGAGGCCTTCTTCGAGGTGGGTGGCCAGTACCGCCGCAACGTGTGAGCCGGCTGGCACCCGCCTCGGTACCGTGGACGGCGTGAGCACCGATCGCTGGCCCGCGTGGGTCTACGCCGAGGGCGAGGAGCCGGACTACCGCTTCTCGCTGGCCAACGAGCGCACCTTCCTGGCGTGGCTGCGCACGACGCTCGCGCTGATCGCCGCCGGCGTCGCCGTGAACGTGATCGACCTCGGCGTCCCCGAGGGGGTGGCGCGCGGTCTGTCGACGCTCCTCCTCGGGCTGGGGGTGATCACCCCGGCCACGGCATTCGTGCGATGGGCCCGGGCCGAACGTGCCATGCGGCGCGAGACGGAGCTGCCGTCCATGGGCGCCCTGGCCGTAGTGCTCACCGCGGTCGTCCTGCTCGTCGCCACCGTCCTCGCGGTCGTCGCGGTGGTGCCCTGATGCGAGGTCACCGACCATGAGCGAGTTCGCGACCGCGTCTCCCCACGGCGCCCAGCCCGAGCGCACCGCCCTGTCCTGGCAGCGCACCGCGCTCGCCAGTGCCACCGGCGCCGCGGTCATCGCCCGGCACTCCTCCGAGACCCTCGGCGTGCTCGCCCTGCCCCTCTTCCTGGGGACCCTCGGCTTCGCCGCCGCGGCATTCTTCCTCGGGCGGCACCGCTACGACCTCTCCCCCGCCGAACCTGCCCGGCGCCGCGACGGTCGCGCGCCCTTCGTCCTCACCCTGGCCGTCGTCGCGATGGCCCTGACCGAACTGCTCGCTCTCGTCATCCCAGGAGGCTGAGATGCCCACCGACGACCTCGGAACCGCCCTCGCGTCGGGCCCTCCCCCACAGCGGGTCGTCTCCCTCGTCCCGAGCCTGACCGAGGCGATCTCGGCCACCTGCCCGGAGGCACTCGTCGGTGCCACGGACTGGTGCACCCACCCCGAGGACCTCGAGGTCACCCGGGTGCGCGGCACGAAGAACCCCAACCTGAAGGTGATCGCGGGCCTCGAGCCGGACCTCGTCGTGGTCAACAAGGAGGAGAACCGCGAGCTCGACGTGCGCCGGATGCGCGAGCGCGGGATCGCGGTCTGGGTCACCGACATCGAGGACGTCCCCTCAGCGCTGACGTCGATGCGTCGACTCGTCGTGGGGGCTCTGCAGCAGCCTGTCCCCGGATGGTTGGACCGCGCCGAGGAGCTCTGGCGCACACCCCCGCTCGCACCGCGTGGCCGCCTCGTCGTGCCGATCTGGCGGGATCCGTGGATGGTCGTCGGGCCGCGGACGTACACCACCGACCTGCTGTCCCGCCTCGGCTGGAGCAACGCCTTCGCCGGCCCGGACGCCGACCCCGACAAGCGGTACCCGCACGTCGACCTCGCCGACATCGATCGGGATGACGTCGACCTCGTGCTCCTGCCGGACGAGCCGTACGAGTTCACTGCGGACGACGGGCCGGAGGCCTTCGCGCAGGCACCCACCCAACTGGTCAGCGGACGGCTGCTCACCTGGTACGGACCGGCGATGGTCGAGGCGCACGAGGTGCTCGCCGGGGACTAGCCGGAGCAACGACGAAGGGGGCCGGTCACCGTGACCGGCCCCCCTCGAGCGTGATCCGTGCGCTGGGTCAGCGCCTCCTCGGGGCGATTGCCGCGGCGGCATCGATGATGCCGTCGCCGTAGAAGCCGTTGAAGTCGGCGTCACCGGCGCACTGCGCGTTGTACGACGCCGGGATGGGGGCCGGGTAGTCGAACAGGCGCGGCTCAGGGCACGGCGTGTTCCGGGCGGAGCTCATCAGGATGCTCTCCGTCCGGTCCGGGTCGAGACCGTAGCCGGCCCTGCCGTTCATCTTTCCGTAGCGGGAGACGATGAGCGCCGCGACACCCGCAGCGTGCGGGGAGGCCATCGACGTGCCCTGGTAGTACTCGTAGTACCCGCACAGCTCACCACGGTGACTGCCCCGGCGCGAGCGCTTCAGGCAGTCCTTGACGACCCACCCCTCACCGTCGGGGGTGATGTTGCCGTCCTCGTCCACCGATCCCTCGGCCTTGACGACGTTCTCCGGGACCGAGGAGAGGATCATGCTTTCCGGGTTCGGGCCGGTGGCGTTCGGCCAGTCGTAGGCGTCACCACCCGGCGCGGACACCTCGATCTGACCGGAGTCGACGTCCGTGGTGTAGTTCGAGTAGTAGGCCTTGCGCTCCGACGGTCCCACCGCGGAGACGCCGATGACGTCCTCGTGCTGCGTCGGCAGGTCGAGGCAGTTGGCCGGGTCGATGGTGCGCTCGTGCTCGTTGCCCTCGGGGTAGTTCGGGCTCGAGGCGTCCGTCAGCGGCTGGCCCAGGTCGTTGGCGGCGTTGCCGAGGGCGCCCACGAGCGTGACGTCCTTGTCGTGGGCATAGCTGAGGGCTCGCGAGACCGACTCGATGATCATGTCCTGCTCGGCGGCCTCCTCCGGGCTGTCCTCGGGAGCACCCCCGTTGCAGTAGTAGGCCCACGGGTCGACGTAGAAGCTCATGTTGACCACGTCGAGGCCGGCGTCGGCGGCGTAGGTGAGCGCGTTGACGGTGGGCCCGACGAAGAAGTACCCGGCGTCCTGGCCGGCGCGCACGTTGACGATGCCCACGCCCGGCGCGACGCCGGAGACACCCATCCCGTTCTTCACCGCGGCGACCGTGCCGGCCACGTGGGTGCCGTGGCCGCCGTTGTCGACATCCGCCGGGTCGACACAGCCGTCGTACTCGCACGGCCCGTCGATCGCCGGGATGTCCGTGACGAAGTTGCGCGAGAGCTTGTGGTCGAAGTTGGCCCCGATGTCCGGGTGGCTGGCGTCGACACCGGTGTCCATGATGCCGACCTTGACCCGGCGGTCACCGAATTCGATCCTCTGCGCCTCCGGCGCGTTGATCATGTCCATGCCCCACAACTTGTCGTCCAGAGGGTCGGGGGCGAACCTACCGGCCCGGTGACCCTTGTGGTGACCATGGCCCGTGCCGCTGGGGGGGCTGGTGTCTGTGCCCTCGCCGAAACCCGGTCCCCGGTTCGGGCGCTCGACCGCGTCCTTCTTGTGCAGTCGCGGCGAGCGTCCCACGACGCCCTCCGAGGCGGCCCCGAAGACGTCCTTCATCGACCTGGCCTTCTTGGCGAAGTTGGCATCCGTCGAGGTGACGATCACCATGCCGACCCGATCGTTGACCGAGGTGACGTTCGCCCCCTTCGCCTCGAGCTGCTCCGCGAGGGCGGCCGCGCTGCCGCCACGTTCGGCCAGCACGACGTATGACTCGGCGTCGCCGGCGCCGGTTGTGAAGGTGACTGAGGCGTTGGTGCCAGCAGGTGTTGCTGTGGCGCTGGTGGCCGCCGCTCCCGTCAGACCGAGCGACAGTGCGCCCACGATGGCGACCGTACGGTGTCGTCGCATGCAATTCCTCCCCGTGACTGCGGAGGCCTCGTTGCCACCGCCACCGAGCAGACTATGACGTCGACGGCGTGAGCGCGCGTCCAACGAGGAGAGGTCGCTGAACGGCCCCACCCCGCCGCGTGGCATGGAGGGTCGGTCGGGGCAGCGGCCTACTTCAGCTCCTTGCTGGAGTAGCCGAGGACGCGACGGGCAATGACGAGCAGCTGGATCTGCTGCGTGCCCTCGAAGATGTCGAGGATCTTGGAGTCGCGCGCCCACTTCTCGAGGAGCTCGGTCTCGGCGTAGCCGGTGGCACCGGCGAGCTCGACACAGGCCAGGGAGACGTCGACGCAGGTCCGGCCCGCCTTCGCCTTGGCCATCGACGCCTCCATCGAGTTCGGCTTGCCGTTGTCGGCCATCCAGGCGGCGCGCAGTGTCAGGAGGTAGGCGCTCTGGTAGTCCGCCTCCATCTCGATCAGCCGGGCGGCCGCGGCGGACTGGACCTGCGCGGGCCGGTCCCAGTCGACGACGACGCCGGCGTCGGCCAGCAGCGTCGCCGTCTTGTCGAGCGAGGCCCGGGTCAGGCCCAGCGCCATCGCCGCCACCAGCGGGCGGGTGTTGTCGAAGGTCTGCATCGCGCCACCGAAACCACCCGCGATCCGGATCTCCGGGTCACCGAGGAGGTCCTCGGCCGGCACACGACAGTCGTCGAGCACGAAGGCCGCGGTGTCGGAGGCCCGGATGCCGAGCTTGTGCTCCAGTCGCACCAGCTGCAGGCCCGGGTTGTCACGGCGCACGACGAAGGACTTGATGGCCTGCTTGCCGAGGCTGCGGTCGAGGGTCGCCCACACGACGACCAACTCGGCGCGCTCACCGGAGGTGACGAAGATCTTCTCTCCGTTGAGGACGTAGTGGTCGCCGTCCCTGGTGGCGGTGGTGCGGATGGCGCCGGAGTCGGATCCGGTGTCGGGTTCGGTGATCGCCATCGCGGCCCACTTGCCGGCGTAGCGTTCCTTCTGCTCGTCGCTGGCGACGGCGGCGATGGCCGCGTTGCCCAGGCCCTGACGCGGGATCGACAGGGTCAGACCGACGTCTCCGCGGCAGGTCTCCAGGATCGAGAGCACCGACGAGAGGTTGGATCCGTTCTTGTTCTCCCTCTCACCCCTGGCGCTCCTCCGGCCGGAGCCGACGGCCGCGACGTCGCCCTCCTGCGCCCCGTCGTCCGTGGCGCGGGTGGTGTTGGAGGCCCCGGCCCCCTGACCGGCGCCGCCATCGGCCATGCCGTCGATGACGGCGGAGACGAGGTCGAGCTCGGCGGGGTACTCGTGTTCGGCGCGGTCGTACTTCCGCGAGATCGGCCAGAAGACCTCCTCGGCCATGCCGCGGGCCTGGGAGACGAGCGGGCGGAACTTCTTCGGAACCTCGAGATCGATCATTTTGTCGTGTCCTTCGTGTCGTCGGTGGCTGCGAGGCGCGACCGGGGAGGGCCACGGGTCTCGGCCCACGGGAAGTTGAGTGGGAGGACCGCTCAGACGAGCAGCGTGCCCTCGAGTACCCCGGCGCCCCGCAGGTCGCGGTACCAGCGCTCGTTGTCGAACTCCTTGACGAAGCCGTGGCCCCCGAGCAGCTGGACGCCGCTCGAGCCGATCCAGGTGGCGTGCCGCGACACGAGGCTGCGGGCCTGGGCGATCTCGGCGCTCGCGTCCGCACCGCGGTCGAGGAGCGAGGCCGCCTTCCACACCACGAGGCGCAGACCGGCGAGCTCGATGGCGATGTCGGAGACGGTGAAGGCGACGGCCTGGCGATAGCCGATCGGCTCGCCGAAGGCCTTGCGCTCCTTGACGTACTCACTGACCTGGTCGAGGACCGCCTGCGAGGTGCCGACGGCAGCCGCAGCCCACGCCAGACGGGCGCGACGGACGGCGTCGCGGTGGTCCTCGGCGGTGCCGAGCACGTCGCTCTCCGACACGCGAACACCCTCGAGGTGCAGTCGGGCGGTCCGGGCGGCGCGCACGCCCATCGCGGGGTCGTCCTCGACCTGCAGGCCCTCGAGGCCGGCCGTGACGATGACGAGGCGGGCCTCGCCGTCGATCTCGGCGGAGACGATGAAGAGCTCGGCCTCCTCGGCGCCGGGCACGAGCGCCTTGACGCCGTCGAGGACGATGTCGCCACCCTCACGACGGCCCACGGTCCGCAGGGCGAAGGGGTCGAAGAGCACCTGCGACTCCTGCAGCGCCAGGGCGGCGGCCGGCGGGTTCTCCCCGGCGAACTCGGTCAGGTAGGTGGCCTGCTGCTCCGCGCTCCCGTAGCCGGCGAGCGCGGTGGCCACAGCCGAACGGGCCATGATCGCGGTGGCGATGCCCATGTCGCCACGGGCCAGCTCCTCCAGGACGAGGGCGCCGGTGACGGCAGAGCGCTCCTCGGCGATGCCCTCGAGCTCGGCCGGGACCCCGATGAGGTGCAGACCCATGTCGGCGGCGGCGGTGCGGACCTCGTCCGGAACGGACCGCTCGGTATCGGCAGTGGCGGCAGCGGGCCGGATGACCTCGTCGGCGAGCTCGCGAGCCACCCCCTGGATCATCTGCTGGTCCTCGGTGGGTGTGAGGTCGAAGGTCTTCTTCGGCTTCGTCGGGGCCGGACGGGCCGGGTCACCGGAGGCCTTCTTCCTGGCGAAGCCGCGCCCGGCGGCGGTCTGTGCCTTGAAGCCGGTCACGGCACCCTTGTACAGGTACTTCTCGACCCGAGCGCGCACTTCCTTGTCCTTCAGACCGGGCAGTCCCCCGGCCTTGGCGATGAGACGCAGGCCGATGCGCTGGCCCTTGTCGGCCAGGGTCATCGTTTCACTGGAAGCCATGGGACTACCCCTTCGTGTGCGGCAAACCGAAAGTGTTCGGTACAGACAGTACCCGCTACAGCGAGTATCGGTAAACCGGTGAGTCACTACGAGCCCGGGTGATCCGCGGCACAGCAGCCCGTCACCACGCATTCCGACTGCGCGGGTGATCTCACGCACAAGCGGCCCGTCGCGCCCGGTCCCACCCCTTCTACTGACGGTAGCCTGCCCACAACGGGAGCCCGAGAGGGAGCACCCGACACCAGAGCACGTGAGAGGGATACAGAGCATGGTCGACGTCGACGCCGCGCTGGATGCGTCAGGCCTCACGAACGAGGCTGTCCGCGAGTACGTGAAGCACTGGGCGCAGATCACCCAGCCGGACCGGATCGAGGTGATCGGCGCCGAGGACGACGACCGTCTCATCCAGGAATGCCTCGAGTCCGGCGAGTTCCAGCCCGCCGGTGAGGGGCGCTACTACTCCCGCTCCTACTCCAAGGACACGGCCCGCTCCGAGGAGCGCACCATCGTCGCGACCAATGACGAGAAGGACAAGGGCGTCTACAACAACTGGCGTCCGGCCTCCGAGATGAAGGAAAAGCTGACCGAGCTCATGCGCGGCCAGTCCAAGGGCAAGACGATGTACGTCCTGCCGTACCTGATGTCCCCGAAGGGCAACGAGCTGGCCCAGTGGGCAGCTGGAGTCGAGCTGACCGACAGCCGCCCGGTCGTGCTGCACATGATGCGGATGTCCCGCGTGGGCGTGGAGCACGTCAACGACCTCCCGGAGCAGGGCAACTTCGTGCGTGCCGTGCACGTCACCGGCGACCTGGAGAACCTCGGTCAGGGCACCCCCGACGACAAGCGCTACTTCGTCACCGTGGCCGATGAGCGGATGATCCTGCACTTCGGCTCCTCCTACGGTGGCAACGCGCTGCTCGGCAAGATCGCCCACGGTCTGCGCCAGGGCGCCTACGACGGCTGGGACACCAGGAAGTTCCTCGCCGAGCAGTACATGCTCATCGGGATCACCGACAAGGAGACCGGCAAGCGGTACCACATCACCGGTGGCTTCCCGAGCGCCTCGGGCAAGACCAACCTCGCCATGATGTTGCCGCCGGACGCCATGGGCGACCGCTACCAGGTCGACTTCTACGGCGACGACATCGCGTGGCTCTGGGTCGACGAGTCGACCGGCAAGCTGATGGGGATGAACCCGGAGTTCGGTGTCTTCGGTGTCGCCAAGGACACCAACGAGAAGACGAACCCGACCGCTCTGCACTCCACGGACCCGGGCACGAAGGTCATCTTCACCAACGTCGCCTACAACCCCAAGCTCGAAGAGGTCTGGTGGGAGGGCCGCACGCCCGAGCCGCCGGCCGACCTGGAGGGGTGGCTGGACTGGAAGGGTCACCCGATCGCCGACCGCGAGCCGGGCGACGACTCCCCCTGGGCGCACCCGAACAGCCGGTTCACCACGACCCTGGCCAACGTGCCGAACGCCGCCGATGACTTCGACGAGGCCGCCGGCGTGCCGATCGACGCGATCATCTTCGGTGGTCGCACCCGGGACCGTGAGCCGCTGATCCGCGCGATCCACGACGTCGCCGAGGGCGTCTACGACGGCCTGACCCTGGGCGCCGAGGCGACCTTCGCCGCCGAGGGCGTCGAGGGTCAGCTGCGCTACGACCCGATGTCCAACCGGCCCTTCATGGCCTACGGGGAGGGTGACTACGCGCGCCACTACCTGGACCTGCTGGCCCAGGTGAAGGACAAGCCGCTCTTCGCGCACGTCAACTGGTTCCAGAAGGACCCGGAGGACGGGCACTACGTGTGGCCGGGATTCCGCGAGAACCTGCGTCCGCTCCTGTGGCTGATGCGCCTGAAGGACGGTGAGGTCACCGGTCGCAGCACACCTGTCGGCATCATCCCGACCGAGGACGAGCTGGACCTCGAGGGCCTCGACCTGCCGCAGGCGGACCTCGACCGGATCCTGTCCATCGACGTGCCGCGCTGGCAGCAGGAGATGGGCTTCCGAGAGGAGCACCTGAAGCAGTTCGACCGGCTGCCCGAGGAGATCTGGGAGGCCCACCGCCGCGTGTCCGCCGACCTCGACAACGAGGTCTGATCTGCTTGACCCATGACGAAGGGGGCCGCCCGGGACGATCCCGGGCGGCCCCCTTCGTCATGCCCCTCGCGTCACACGCTCGCCGGAGCGGGCCAGGCCTCGCCCTCATGCGCTGTTGATTCGTGGTGGGTGTCGCGGGGGCCTTCCGCTGCGACCGGGGTCATTGGGAGACGGATCGTTCGATGCGGTCGATGAGCGATTCCAGGCCGATCTCGAATTCTTGCTCGCTGGTGTCCTGGCTGAGTCGGTCCTGCATCCGGCGCACGTGGGGTGACTCGCGCAGATCAAGGTGCCCGTCGCGCTCAGGGATGGCGGCATCGCCTTCATCGAGGGATTCATCGATCGTGACGATGTGGTGTGCGTGGGTAGCGACCTCCAGGAGCAGGGATCCGACCAGGAAGGTGGTGAAGACCTTGTAGGCGTCCACGGCCCTGACATCGTCAAAGCCCTTCTCGCTGAGCGTGGCCAGGAAGTGCTCGATCACCTCGAGGCTGCGCAGCGGTGGCCGCAGCCAGGGTGCTGCGGGATGACGAGTTGCCGCCAGCGGGAACGCGGCCGGGTGGGTCAGTGCGGCTGCGCGAACTTCGTGGGCCAGGGCCTGCAGGTATCCCTGCCAGGTGCTGAATCCTCTGGCGTCGACCCGGTCGGTGAGCCCGTCCGTCAACCGCTGCGCGACGGCCTCGAGGAGGTCCTCGCGCCCGGAGACGTACCGGTACAAGGACATCGCCTCGACCCCGAGGGCCTGCCCGGCTCGGCGCATCGTCAGGCCGGGCACCCCATGGGCGTCGATCAGTTCGAGCGCCGCGTCCACGATGCGTTCGCGGTCCAGCCGGGGGCGGGGTCCTGCAGCCGGCTCGGGTGCCGAGGGGGTCATCGTGGTCCTTTCCTGGGACGGTGCGGGCCCGCCCATTGTCCCGGGTCTGCCGGATCGTTGCCATACCGCAGTGCGTGTGTTTACATTGTAAACCCCCGGCGTGGGTTGCTGGATCCATCATTCAGAAGGAGATCGCTCATGCAGATCGACAAGCAGAAGATCATGGACCTGCTCACGGACCGGGGGGACGAGGCCAAGGCGAAGCAGGCGGACTCCGACCTGCCCGACCAGGTGGACACCGACGAGCACCGTGGCGCGCTGGAGAAGCTGGGGGTCAGCCCTGCTGATCTGGCCGGCAGATTCAGTCTCTGACCCCGAGACCCCCCGTGGTGGGCGAACCCAAGGACTGCGGGTTCGCCCACCACGGGTTTGAGGGTCGGCAACTCCGACCGAGCTCGAACCTGCGGTGGCAGGGTCGAGATGGGGGGCGGGTCAGGAAGTGGCGGACTCCGGCAGGCGCCCCTTGCGCTTGGCGTAGGCCTGGGTGGACTTGTGGTTGACCATGATCCTGGCCAGCTGCACGACCGCCCCGGAGACGAGGGCGAAGGCGATCGCCTCTGCCCAGTCGACCTCCGGGTCCTCCGGGTTGTTCGGGACGGTGCCGTCGGTGACCAGCGCCCACGCCTTCTCGATGACCTTTCTGGCCATGATCCCGCCGCCGATGGCGGCGGCGGTGGTGGCCAGGCTCCAGATCTTCTCGCTCATGATGACTGCCCTTCAGTGCTTCGGGTGCGGTTCGGGTGCAGACAACCGCAAAAAGGTACTTGCAGCGGAGCTGCCTTGCCTTGTAAGTTTACACAGTAAGCGCAGCGTGGCAATGCCGCGGACACCGCGTGACCCGCCTGTGAACAGCAATCAGTGAGGGATGGACGATGAGCAAAATCACGATGGCAGTGGCCTTCGGAACCGGGTATGTCCTGGGTGCGCGAGCGGGGCGCGGACGCTATGAGCAACTGCGTGATCGCGCGCAGGAGTGGTGGACGAACCCGAAGGTGCAACGGCAGGCGCGCAAGGTCCAGGAGCAGGCCAAGCAGGTGCCCGGACAGGCCAAGGAGCGCCTGCCCGAGTCGATGGGCGGGACCTCTTCGTCGCAGCAGGGCGCTGCGGGCCCGGGTGAGAGTGCGGCCGGGGGCTCGTGGTCCTCGGACACCACCGGTTCGGCCGATCCGGTCACGGGCGAGACGGACCTTGCCGGTGGGCAGCACCGTGGCTGAGCCGATGCAACCACGCACGGATGATGCCGTGACCAGGCAGCCGCGCACCGATGATGCCTCGACCGGGGAACTGATCTCCCGGCTGAGCGAGCAGACGAGCACGCTGATCCGCGACGAGATGCGTTTGGCGCAGGCCGAGCTCAGCGCCAAGGCCAAGCACGCCGGCGTCGGTGTGGGCATGTTCGGCGCGGGTGGGCTGCTGGCCTTCTTCGGCGGGGCGGTCCTGGTCGCGACCGCCATCCTGGCCCTGGCGCTGGTGTTGCCGGCATGGGCCGCGGCACTGATCGTTGGGGTGGTGCTCCTGGTGGCTGCCGCCCTCGTGTCGGTGCTGGGCAAGAAGCAGGTCGAGCAGGCCACGCCGCTGAAGCCCGAGCGGGCGATGGCAAGCGCCCAGCGTGATGTCACCGAGGTCAAGGAGGCGAGCAGCCGTGAGCACGACTGAACCCCACGAGTGGGCGACCGACGAACCCTCTGGTCACGAGTCGTCGCATGACGAGTTGAGCCAGGACCCGGGCGAGATCGAGACCGAGATCGCTCGGCACCGCGAGGATCTGGGCGCCACCGTCGATGAGCTGACCGAACGCCTGGACGTGAAGAAGCAGGCCAAGAACCAGATCGCCGACCTGAAGACCCAGGCCAAGAGCCGGGCAGCGGACCTCCAGGCCCAGGGGGCCAACCGGGCACAGAGCCTACGCCGGGGCTTCCAGCGCGCTGACCACGCTGAGTTGACCGCCTTGGGCGCACGAGCGCTCGCGGGCGTTGCCGCCGTGGGACTGCTGGTCGTGGTGGTCCGGCGGGTGCGCAGATGAGCGCCAGAGCCGACCAGGAGCGCACCCGACGAGGCGCGCCTCACCCCGAGCACGACGACAAACCGTCCACCCCGAGCAAGGTCACCGGCTCGGGGTGGAAGTACACCGGGCGCAAGGCCTTCCGGGAGTTCCTCGATGACCAGTGCACCGATCTGGCGGCTGCGCTGACCTACTACTCGGTGCTGGCGGCGTTCCCGGCGCTGATCGCGATCTTCTCGTTGCTGGGACTCGTCGGGCAGAGCCAGAGCACGGTCGATGCGGTCATGCCGGTGCTGGAGCAGGTCCTGGGCAGCTCGGCGACGCAGACGCTGGAGCCGGTGGTCAGCTCGTTGGCCAGTGCCCCGGGAGCCGGCCTGGCGCTGATCCTGGGTCTGGCCACCGCGCTGTGGTCGGCCTCGGGCTATGTCACCGCCTTCAGCCGGGCGATGAACCGGGTCTACGAGATCGGCGAGGGGCGCCCCATCTGGAAGCTGCGCCCGATCATGCTGCTGATCACCCTGGTCATGGTCGTGCTGGTGGTGCTCGTCGCGCTGATGCTCGTGCTCTCCGGCCCGGCCGCCCAGGCCGTCGGCGACCTCATCGGCCTGGGCTCGGCCGCGCTGAGCGTGTGGAGCATCGCCAAGTGGCCGCTCGTGCTGGTCCTGGTGATGCTGATCGTGGCGATGCTGTACTACACCACCCCGAACGTGAAGCAGCCGAAGTTCCGCTGGATCAGCGTCGGCGCCGCCATCGCGATCCTGGTGTGGATCCTCGTCTCGATCGCCTTCGGCATCTACATCGCCACCGTCGCCAGCTACGGCAGCACCTACGGCTCCTTCGCCGGAGTGATCATCTTCCTGCTGTGGCTGTGGATCACCAACCTGGCGCTGCTGTTCGGAGCCGAGGTCGACGCCGAGCTCGAACGCTCCCGCGAGCTGATCGCCGGCATCGAGGCCGAACGCGACATCCAACTCCCCCTCCGCGACGACACCAAGATCGTCAAGGACGCCGACAAGGACCAGCAGGACATCGACAAGGGCGCCGCCCTGCGCCGCAGCGCCGGACGCACCACCGACACGGAGTAACCAGTACGCCTCCGGTCGGGATTTCATCCCGGCGAGCGGACGGGCACCCATCGTGGGCAGACATCAGGAACGTCCGCGCGCACCTCGCGACCCCGACGGCTCCCAGTGTGGCTCCCACGGTGCCTCAGGAGCCTCTTGAGGTCCGGGCTCATGGAGAACCACGAAGGCCCCAGACGCTGCGTTTCCGCTGGTCTGGGGCCTTCGTTGTCTGTCTCAACACAGAGTGCGCCCGTAGGGATTCGAACCCCAAACCTTCTGATCCGTAGTCAGATGCTCTATCCGTTGAGCTACGGGCGCCCGTTGCCGATCACCTCGGCAACACGGAAGGACAATACCGGCTTGGCTGCCGAGCGCGAAATCGGGTGCTCCCTCGACACCCGGCACGCCACACTCGGCACATGGCCCACTACCTCGAGATCAATCGCGCGAACTGGGACGAGCGGACCGCGATCCACGTCGACTCCCCCGACTACGACCTCGCACGCCTGTGCACCGACCCGGGAGCGATCAGTGACGTCGTGCGCTTCGACCGATCGCGACTCGGGAACATCACCGGAGTCCGCGCCCTGCACCTCCAGTGCCACATCGGCACCGACACTCTCTCCCTGCACCGGCTCGGGGCCGACGTCACCGGACTCGACCTCTCCCCCGCGGCGATCGCTGCGGCACGCGCCCTGGCCGCAGAGACCGGCGCCCCGATCGACTACGTCGTCTCCGACGTCTACGGCGCACCCGAAGCACTGACCGGGGCCACCCCCTTCGACCTCGTGTACACGGGCGTGGGAGCCCTGAACTGGCTGCCGGACATCGAGCGTTGGGCCGGGGCGGTCACGAGCCTGCTGCGCCCCGGCGGACGTCTGCACCTGAGAGAGGGGCACCCGGTGCTGTGGAGCATCGACGACAACCGGCAGGACGGCTTGCTGGTCGTGGACCACCCGTACTTCCAGACCGAGGAGCCGACGGTCTGGGACGAGGCGACGACCTACGCGGCCCCAGCCGAAGGGAGCGACGCCCGGATCGGGGCAAGCGTCACCCACGAGTGGAACCACGGCATCGGCGAGATCGTGACCGCGCTGCTCGACCGCGGGATGCGGGTGGACGCACTCGAGGAACACGACTGCGTGCCCTGGCGTGCCCTCGGCGAACAGATGGAGCCGCACCCGGATCATCCCGGGGAGTTCCGCCTGGCCGACCGACCCGAACGTCTGGCCGCGAGCTACACACTGCGGGCGACGAAGGAGTAGTCCGCCCCGATCCTCCGCCGGCGGGGTGGGCACCGGAGAACGCGAAGGGCCCCGAGCCAATAGCTCGGGGCCCTTCCCTGTGCGCGGAGGCGGAGGGATTTGAACCCTCGACGGGGGTAACCCGAACCGCATTAGCAGTGCGGCGCCATAGGCCTCTAGGCGACGCCTCCAGACAACCCGCACAGACTATCCGCCAAGGCTCGCCACTCAAAGTCGGGCCCGGCCCTGCCGGTCAGCCGCAGATGTCCTGATCGGCTGTGCGGGTCTCGATCTGCGTGGGTGCCGGCGGGGCGTGCACCCTCGCCTCCGGGAGCGGCGCATCGCCTTCCCTGTTCGGCACCTCCTCGGCGTTCGGGGCGCCCAGCCCCAAGGAGACCTGGACGGTTCTGACGGGCAGCTCCTCGTCGACCTTCAGCCGGGCACCGTCGTAGGCGGCGGCAACGGTCCTCGCAGCGGCCGCCTCCCCCACCGCGTGGGTGACGGTGACCCCTGCGGTCTGGCCGGTCGGAGGCGCATTGACCACCGAGGCGCGGAAGCCCTGCGCATCGAGCGACACCGCCTCCTGCGCGGCCAGCCCCGCGGAGCGGGTGTCGTTGCGCACCTTGACGCTGATCTCTGACGGCGCCACGGTCAGCTCGGGCTCCGTCTGCCCACCCTGCTTCTCCTGACCGGGAAGGACGGTGTCGTCGCGCACCGCCGCCCAGAGGGCGTCGGCCGCGGGCTGGTCCCACTGGACCCGGTTGGGGTCGGCCACGTAGGGCTCGGTGGGCACGGTGATGAACGTGAGCTCGTCCATGCCCAGGTCCTTGACGCTCCTGGCGATCGAGAGCATCTTCTTCAGGCCCAGGTCCTCGTCGGCGGTCATCGACTTCGTCGCCGCGTCGAGGAAGGAGTACAGCCGATCCGGGCGCAGCAGCAGCGAGGTGCGCGTGGCCTCCTGTGCCATCGAGGACATGAAGGCCTGCTGTCGCTCGATGCGCTCCAGGTCCGATCCGTTCCCGAGCGTCTTGCGCATCCGCACGTAGCCGAGCGCGTCGTGGCCGTCGAGACGCTGCTCGCCGGCGGGCAGGTCGATCTGGGCGTCCGGGTCGTGGACCGGCCGCGGCAGGCAGACGTCGACCCCGCCCAGACCGTCGACCATCGACTGGAACCCGCTGAAGTCGATGACGGCGACGTGGTCGACGAAGACGCCCGTCAGGCCCTCGAGGGTCTTGACGACGCAGGCGGGCCCGCCCTGGTTGAAGTTGGCGTTCCACTGGCGCATCTCGCCGCTGACGACCGTCGAGCTCGGGTCGGCGCAGTCGCTGGGCGCCATGGTCATCGAGTCGCGCGGGATCGAGATGACGTAGGCGGACTCCCGGTCTGCGGAGATGTGCACGAGCAGGTTGGTGTCCGAGTTGGCCCCGTCCTCGGTGTAGGTCCCGTACTCGTCCGTCCCGATCCCCTCTCGGGTGTCGGATCCGATGACGAGGATGTTGAGGTCGTGGTCGATGTCCTCGGGACGGTCCTCGCTGCCGGAGGCGATGTCGACGCGACCGATGTTGCCGTCGAGGTGCAGGGCCGTGGCCACAGCGAGGGTGGCGACGAGGGCGACGACGAGGCCGGCCCCGACGAGGACCCGCCGGCGGTTGCGAGTGCGCCGTCGGAGGCGCTCTTCGCGCCTGACCGACCGGCTCGTCCCACGTCTGTCGTCTCGCATCGAAGGGACACAATAGCCCCTCGGCCCGCACCGGACGGACGAAGGCCCCCACCACGTGGTGGGGGCCTTCGTCGAAGCGGTGGAATCACCGCATCAGGTGAACGTCGTCTCAGACGGGACGAACGCCCTCGGCCTGCGGACCCTTGGGGCCCTGGGTGATCTCGAACTCGACACGCTGCGCCTCGTCCAGGGTGCGGTAACCCGTGGTGTCGATGGCGGAGTAGTGAACGAACACGTCGGGGCCCCCGCCGTCCTGGGCGATGAAACCAAAGCCCTTCTCAGCGTTGAACCACTTAACTGTGCCCTGTGCCATGGGGTGAATCTTCTTTCCTGTTGAACAATCCGGTTCCGCCGGTTGCGGTCCCTTGCGAGCTGCAACGCTCCCCTCAGCAGAGGAACACGCCTCCGGTAACACTCGGGACCCGACCGTGGCCGGGCCCATTCGCATCGTGCGAGAAGTTCTGTCATGCAACTACGGATGCGACGCTACCAGCAATACCGCTCCCATGACGCATCAGCGCACGAGAGCGTCGATGGCCTCCACGTAGCCCCTGACTCCGCGGCCGACGACCACGCTCGCTGCGACGGCACTGATGTAGGAGTAGCGGCGGAAATCCTCACGTGCATGGACATCCGAGATGTGCACCTCGACCACGGGTGCGGCGACCGCCGCGAGCGCGTCGCGGATGGCCACGGAGGTGTGCGTCCAGCCCCCCGCGTTGACCACAAGACCGGCAGCGGAGTGGCGCACCTCGTGGATCGCGTCGATGAAGACGCCCTCGTGGTTGGTCTGCCGGAAGTCCAGGTGCAGGCCGAGCTCGTCGGTTCGCGCCCGACACATCGCCTCGACGTCGGCGAGCGTCTCGGGACCGTAGATCTCCGGCTGACGCTCGCCCAGCAGGTTGAGGTTCGGGCCGTTGAGGACGACGACGGTGGGTCGGGGGATCACCTGCGCAGCGTAGCGAGGGCACGGCGGGGTGGAGCGAGCGGAGGGCGTGGGATTCGAACCCACGAGACGGTTGCCCGCCTAGCGGTTTTCAAGACCGCCGCACTAGGCCACTATGCGAGCCCTCCCGGCCGTCGCGAGGTGACGGCACGGTCAACGGTATGTCATGGCACACGCCGTCGCTGCGGCGCTCCCGTCGATCCGGACACACGAAGGGGGCACCCACCGGCACCTGGTGAGCGCACCCCTTCGTGCGGGTCGGGACCTCAGATGAAGAGGGCCGGGTCGGCGTAGAGCCGCTCCTCGGGGGTCATGGCAGGCATGTCGCCGAGCTGCGGGAAGCGGTACTGCGCCGGGATGCCCGTTGCGACCGCACCGGTCGGCACGTCCTTGACGACGACCGAGTTGGCGCCGACCTTGACCCGGTTGCCGACATGGACGTCACCCAGGATCTTCGCCCCGGCACCGACCATCACCTCGTCGCCGAGCGTCGGGTGCCGCTTGACCCTCCGACCGGAGGTGCCGCCGAGCGTGACGCCGTGGAAGAGCATCACGTCGTCGCCGATGACCGAGGTCTCGCCGATGACGACACCCATGCCGTGGTCGATGAAGAAGCGGCGGCCGATGCACGCGCCGGGGTGGATCTCGATCCCGGTGACGGACCGCGACACGTAGGCGAGCAGCCTCGCGGGCCAACGCAGGTGGCGCCGCTGCCACCACCGGTGTGCGATGCGGTGCAGCCAGATCGCGTGCAGACCGGCAGAAGTCAGCAGCACGACCCACCGCGAGGTCGCAGCGGGGTCGTGCTCCAGGGCCGCGGTCAGGTCCTCACGGATCGTCTCGCGGATCAGTAGGTGCGAAGTCACGTCAGTCGGTCAGACCTTCGAAGAGCGGGGTGGACAGGTAGCGCTCACCGTACGAGGGAATGATGACGACGACGGTCTTGCCGGCGTTCTCCGGGCGACGCGCGACCTGGTCGGCGGCGGCCAGGGCCGCCCCGGACGAGATGCCGACGAGCAGACCCTCGTCGGTGGCAGCCCTGCGGGCCCAGTCGAAGGAAGTCGGGGCATCGATGTCGATGACCTCGTCGTAGAGGTCGGTGTCCAGGACCTCCGGGACGAAGTTCGCCCCCAGACCCTGGATCTTGTGCGGGCCGGGCTCACCGCCGTTGAGGACCGGTGACTCCGCGGGCTCGACCGCGACGAGCCGGACATCGGGGTTCTGGGAGCGCAGGTAGCGACCGGCGCCGGTGATGGTGCCGCCGGTGCCGATGCCGGAGACGAGGATGTCGACCTTGCCGTCGGTGTCCTCCCAGATCTCCGGCCCCGTGGTCTTCTCGTGGATCGCGGGGTTGGCCTCGTTGGCGAACTGCTTCGCCTGCACGGCTCCGCGCTCGGCCGCGATCTCCGCAGCCTTGTCCACCGCCCCCTTCATACCCTTCGGGCCCTCGGTCAGGATGAGTTCGGCACCGTAGGCGCGCAGCAACGCCCGCCGCTCCTTGGACGCCGTCTCCGGCATGGCCAGGACCACCGTGTAGCCACGGGCCGCGCCGACCATCGCCAACGCGATGCCGGTGTTGCCCGACGTCGCCTCGACGATCGTGCCGCCCGGCTTCAGGTCACCGGAGGCCTCGGCCGCGTCGATGATCGCCGCCCCGATGCGGTCCTTGACCGAGCTGGCCGGACTGTAGAACTCCAGCTTCGCTGCGACGGTGGCCTCGGACTCGATGATGCGGTTGATCCGCACCAAGGGGGTCCGGCCGACGAGCTTCGTGGCGTCTTCGTAGATGGGCAACGCGGGTCCTTCCATCGGGGGTCGAGAAGATGCCGCTCCTGCACGGCCATCTCGCCCAGGAACGAACGAGACGTTATGTGTATTCCAACATTCCGTTATTCGCGCCCGCAAGAGCGTCTCGCCCCACGGGGACGAACCCTCCCTTCGCCTCGGGCGTGGGCGAGATCCGCACGAGGTGACGAGGGACGCACCACTGTCGATCACCACTGCGGCACATGCTCACTAGACTGCCCTGCATGTCTGCCCTCCAGATCGTCGCGATCATCCTCGGGGTCGGGATCACCATCGTCGGATGGGGCCTGCTCGCTCGAGCCGTCAAGCACTTCGTCACCCTCTTCAAGCTCGGCCAATCGACCCCGAGCGGCGAGCGGACAGCGGACCCGGGGGCACGCACGGCCACGCTGCTGCGAGAGTTCCTCGGCCACACCAGGATGTCCCGCCTGCCGGTCGTCGCCGTCGCCCACTGGGTGACGATGATCTCGTTCGGGGTCCTCTTCCTGACTCTGGTCCAGGCGACGGGGCAGTTGTTCGACCCGCACTTCGTCATCCCGTTCATCAGCACGTTCTTCCTCTACGAGTGGATCACCGAGCTGTTCGCGATGACCGGCATCATCACGATCCTCATGCTGATGGCCATCCGTCAGAAGCAGCACCCACGCTCCGCTGCCGGCGAGGACGGCCGTCGCTCCCGCTTCTTCGGCTCCACCTTCTGGCAGGCCTACTACGTCGAGCTGACGATCCTCGGCGTCGGCATCTGCATCGCCCTGCTGCGCGGCATGGAGTACGCGCTGATGAGCAACACCGGCGACACCGAGCACGCGTCGCTGCTCCACTTCCCGCTGACCGCGTGGCTCGGCTCGCTCTTCACCGGCATGTCCGTGGAGGCGCTCGAGACCGGGATCGTCGTCGTCGCGCTGATCAAGCTGATCATCTCCTACGCGTGGATGATCACCATCTCGCTCACCCCGACGATGGGTGTCGCCTGGCACCGTTTCCTCGCGTTCTTCAACATCTACTTCAAGCGCCACGCCGACGGGCGCACCTCGCTGGGTGAGCTGCAGCCGATGATGGTGGACGGCAAGCCGTTCACCATGGAGTCGATGGAGGAGATGGACGAGGACTCCACCTTCGGCGTCGGTCAGGTCGAGGACTTCACCTGGAAGGGCCTGCTCGACTTCAGCACCTGCACCGAGTGCGGCCGCTGCCAGGACCAGTGCCCGGCGTGGAACACGGAAAAGCCCCTGTCACCGAAGATGATGATGATGGCGCTGCGCGACCACGCGCACGCCAAGGCGCCCTACCTGGCTGCCGCCGAGGGCGTCTCCGGTGCACTGCCGTCCGCCGGCGGTGCCCGGTCGCAGACCAAGACCGGTGCTGTCGCGCTGGCGGACGCGCCGACCGAGGCCGACGGCTCCGTCGCGACCGCCGAGCCGGACGCGATCAACTGGGGCGAGATGGCCCTCATCGGACAGACCGGGTACGACCCGGAGCACCCGCTGACTGCGTACAACCCGCACGGTCCGGACGTGGTCATCGACGAGGACGCACTGTGGTCATGCACCACCTGTGGCGCCTGCGTCGAGCAGTGCCCGGTGGACATCGAGCACGTCGACCACTTCGTCGACATGCGCCGATACCAGACGCTCATCGCGTCGGCCTTCCCGAGCGAGCTGGGTGGCCTGTTCAAGAAGCTCGAGTCGAAGGGCAACCCGTGGGGCATGGGCGCCAAGGCGCGCATGGACTGGGCGAAGGACCTCCCCTTCTCCGTCAAGGTCTTCGGGGAGGACGTGGAGTCCGCGGACGAGGTCGACTACCTCTTCTGGGTCGGCTGCGCCGGCGCCTACGAGGACCGCGCGAAGAAGACGACCCGTGCGGTGGCCGAGCTCTTCGACCACGCCGGCGTGGACTTCGCGGTCCTCGGCAACGGCGAGACGTGCACCGGTGACTCCGCCCGCCGCGCGGGCAACGAGGTGCTGTTCCAGATGCTCGCGGAGCAGAACGTCGAGACCCTCAACGACGTCGGCGCGACGAAGATCGTCGTCACCTGCGCCCACTGCTTCAACACGATCAAGAACGAGTACCCGCAGCTGGGCGGCAAGTACGAGGTGGTGCACCACACGCAGCTGCTCAACCGCCTGGTCCGCGAGAAGAAGATCGCGCCGGTCAACCGTCCCGATGGCCCCCGCAAGTCCTCCCTCAAGGACGTGGCGTCGACCGGTCCATCGGTCACGTACCACGACCCCTGCTACCTGGGACGTCACAACAACGTCTACGCCCCGCCGCGCGAGCTCATCAGCGCCCTGCCGGGCGTCGAGCTGAAGGAGATGGAGCGCACCAAGGAGAAGTCCTTCTGCTGTGGCGCCGGTGGCGCCCGCATGTGGATGGAGGAGAAGCTCGGCTCGCGGATCAACCTCAACCGTACCGAGGAGGCCATCGCGACCGGCGCCGACCGGATCGCCGTGGGTTGCCCCTTCTGCCGCGTGATGCTCTCCGACGGGCTGACCGCCAAGCAGTCCGAGGGCGCATCGGATGACATCGAGGTCGTCGACGTCGCCCAGATGCTGCTCGCCTCCATCAAGAAGACCGAGGCCGGGAGCGACGGCCAGACCGAGTCCGAGGAGCAGTCCGAGGCCGAGCCCAAGACCGCCGTCCCCGCCCCGACCGAGGGCACGGAGGCGAAGGGGGCGACCCCCGCCCCGCCGAGTGGGACCGAGACCGCCAAGACCGCCGCCGCGGTCGAGGAGGCAGGCGAGGACCCGAAGTCCGTCGAGGGCCAGGAGACCGTCGCCGACAAGAACTCGGCTCCCTCCTGGGAGACCGACGCGTCGACTCCGGCTGAGTCCACGGCCCCGACCAACGACTCAGCCGCCGCCAAGAACGCCGCCCCCTCCTGGGAGACCGACGCTTCTGCTCCGGCGGCTCCGTCCGCCGAGACCCCGACGACGTCCGAAGACTCTGTCGCGGCCAAGAACGCCGCCCCCTCCTGGGAGACGGGTGGCACCGCTGCCGCAGGTACCGGTGCTGCCGGCGCTACGTCCTCCGAGGACGAGGCACCGGCCGAGGAGACCCAGGCCCCGCCGTCCGAGGCCACCGAGGCACCGGCGGCCGAGGAGACCGAGGAGGCGCCGTCCGTGGCCGCTCAGGCCGAGGAGACCGAGGAGGCGCCGTCCGTGGCCGCTCAGGCCGAGGAGACCGAGGAGGCGCCGTCCGTGGCCGCTCAGGCCGAGGCACCTGCGACCGCCACGGACGACAGCGACCTTGCCGCCAAGAACGCCGCTCCCTCCTGGGAGTCCGGCACTCCAGCACCTGCCGCTCCGGCGACCGAGTCACCGGCGCAGGAGTCGGCACCTGAGGCGCCAGTCGAGGAGGCACCCGTCGAGGAGGCACCGCAGGAGCAGACCGCCCCCGAGGCGGAAGCCCCGCAGGACGAGGACACCCCGGCCGACCAGCCGGAGGCCGAGACCCCGAAGGCGGAGGCACCCGCGGCCGAGAGCGACCTTGCCGCCAAGAACGCCGCTCCCTCCTGGGAGTCCGGTGGCGCCGCTGACACCGGTGGCACCGCTGACGCAGGTGCCGATGCTGGCGCTACGTCCTCTGAGGACGAGGCCGCCGAGGCACCGTCGGCCGAGGCTACCGAGGCACCGGCAGCCGAGCAGTCAGCTGCCCCGAGTGCTCCGGCCGCCGCGGACGAGAGCGACCTTGCCGCCAAGAACGCCGCTCCCTCCTGGGAGTCCGGCACTCCAGCACCTGCCGCTCCGGCGACCGAGTCACCGGCGCAGGAGTCGGCACCTGAGGCGCCAGTCGAGGAGGCACCCGTCGAGGAGGCACCGCAGGAGCAGACCGCCCCCGAGGCGGAAGCCCCGCAGGAGCAGACCGCCCCCGAGGCGGAAGCCCCGCAGGACGAGGACGCCCCGGCCGACCAGCCGGAGGCCGAGGCCCCGGCGGCCGAACCGGCGGCTCCCTCCTCGGACGACCCGCACCTGTCCGACCTGGCAAAGAAGAACGCCAAGCCGTCCTGGGAGTGATACCGGACCACCGACGGCGAAGGGGGCTGCGCACCACGGTGCGTGGCCCCCTTCGCCGTCCTCGGACCGACCCATCGGGTGCATGCTTGGGACATGGAATGGACCACGCACCCGGTCACACCCGACCGGTTCGAGGACTTCGGCGACGTCATCAACCCGCGTCGCCGCCAGAGCCACTGCTGGTGCCTGTCCCACCGCCTCGCCGCACCGCAGATCGAGGAGCTCGGCGAAGGCAGCCGAGAGCAAGCCGCGCGGCGACTGTGCGAGCGCGACGTCCCTCCGGGTGTCGTGACCTACCTCGACGGCACGCCCGTGGGGTGGTGCAACATCGGCGCCCGCACCGACATCCCGAGGCTGGTCCGTTCGACGAAGATCCACCCCGTCGACGACGTCCCGGTGTGGAGCATCATCTGCGTCGTCGTCCGCAGCGGGCACCGCAAGAAGGGGGTGACCCGCCACCTCATCGACGGCGCGGTCGAGTTCGCCGCGTCCCACGGCGCACCAGCAATCGAGGCCTACCCCGTTGACCCGCAGGGACGGATGGACCTGACGATGGCCTTCGTCGGGACGAGGTCGATGTTCGAGAGCGCCGGCTTCGAAGTCATCGGCAGCACGGACGCCGTCGCCTCGAAGATGCCGCGCCTGGTGATGCGCCGGACGCTCTAGCCATTCCGAGCGCCGGGATCAGCTGGGCAGCACGACCCGGTCGCCGGGGCCTGCGAACCCGACGTCGACCGGACAGCGGTCAGGTGCCTGTACGCCTTCTTGACCGACCGGTCAAACAGGACGATCATGGAAGGACACGATCCGCCTCAGGCGCGACGGATCCCAATCCATGAAGGTGGGATGCTGTGATGCACAAGTGGACTCGATGGCAGGACTGGGTGGCCCTCGTCGCCGGTGCGGTCGCGTTGCTCGCCCCTCTGGTCGCCACGACCGACACACGCACGACGTGGACGATGGTCATCCTCGGTGGACTGACCGTGCTCGCGTCGGCCTACTCCCTCTACACCCCCGGTGAGCGGGACACGATGAGCGAGGGGTCACACGCCGTCCTCGGGGTGCTGCTCTTCATCGCCCCATGGGTCATGGGCTTCGCCGCCATGAGCGGCCTCGCCTGGACCGCGTGGGTCACCGGTGTCGTCACGTTCATCGTCGGCGTGATGGCGCTCCCCCAGGTCAGCGCTCGCACACACCGCCCGGCCGCCTCGCACTAGGCGACGCGGTGGGCACGTCGGCCTCGCGCCGTGATCGCATCCTCGACGCGGCCGAGGAACAGTTCGCCGGTGACGGATTCGCCGCCACCGGCACCACCGCGATCGCGGACGGGGCCGGCGTGCCCAAAGGCCTGGTTTTCTACTACTTCCCGCGCAAGATCGACATCCTTCGAGCACTCCTGGCCGAGCGCCTCCCGTCCCATCCCCTCTGCGAGCCGACCGAGGTGACTCGGCACGGCGACCCCGTTGCCTCACTCGTCGGGCTCGCCCGCACGCTCGGGCTGGGACGGCACGAGTCGATCGTCCTGCGCACGATCATCTGGCGTGAGTCCGGGACCCACCCTGAGGTGCGTGAGCACCTGAAGGTCCTGCGCGAGAACGTCCTCGAGCTCACCGAGCAGGTCCTCGACGCCGCGATCGAGCACACGATCGACCCCGTGCTGCGCCGCCAGGCCGCCCAGACCTTCGTCGCCGTGGTGATGGACGAGGCAAACACGCAGCGCTTCGAGGGCACGGGCCCCGACGTCGCCGGCGCGGCTCGAGTCATCAGCAGCGCGCTCACCTCCGACCCGGCCTGACCGACCGACCGGCCCCGGTCAGTCGAGCCCCTCCGCCTCGAGGAAGTCCGCGGCAACCTGGTCCGGGTCCTTCTTCTCCACGTCGGTCTGCCGCAGCATCTCCTGCAGCTTCTCGGTGGTCAGCTTCGTCGAGACCTCGTCGAGGGTGTCGGCGACCTGGTCCTCGACCTCCGCGCGCACGAGCGGCACGACGTTCTGGCTGCCGTAGAGCTTCTTCGGGTCGTCGAGGACCACGAAGTCGTTCTCGACGATCGCGGGATCGGTGCTGAAGATGTTGGCCGCGTCGATCTGACCGTTGACCAGCGCGCCACTCATCGACTGCCCCGGCTTGAGCGCCCGGAAGTCACCGAAGGTCACCCCGTAGGTCTTCTCCAACCCCGGGATGCCCTGCGCGCGCTCCTTGAACTCGGCCGGGGCACCGAGCGTCATGTCGCCGGCCACGCCCTCGAGGTCACCGATGCTGGTGAGGTCATCGGACTCGGCCGTCTCCCGGGTGACGACGATCGAGTCCTTGTCCTCGGCCGCGGACTTCTCGAGCACGGCCATGTCCTCGGGCAGCAGCTCCTGCAGGGCCGCGTAGGTCTTGTCCGGGTCGACTTCGTCGAAGTCCTTGTCGTAGTACAGCGCCAGCGCACCCGTGTACTCGGGCATGACGTCGACCGAGCCCTCCTCGAGTGCCTTGAGGTACACCTCGCGGGAACCGATCCCGGTCTTGGTCGAGGCGTCGACGTCGTCGGCCTTGAGCGCGCCGGCGTAGATGTTCGCCAAGAGGATCGACTCGGAGAAGTCCGCGGAGCCGACGACGACCTGACCGCCGGACCCACCCCCTTCGTCGGAGGAGGACGAGGCGAGCGGGTCGCCGTCGCCACCACCACAGGCGGAGAGGCCGAGCGCGCCCGCGCAGGCGATCGCGATCAGTGCGGGGCGAAGGGAGCGGGACGGGATCATGCGGTGCCTCCTGCTGGAGTGGGGTCGGTTGTTGGGCGACGGACACGACGGGTGCGTCCCGTCAGTCCCGGAGAGACGATGTATCTCCCCAGGAGGGCGAAGGGGGCGTCCAGGGCCAGCGCCAGGAGCGCCACGAGGAGCGCGCCACCGGCCGTGCTCACGTAGTCGGAGATCGCCAGCCCGTCGATGAGGTAGCGGCCCAGCCCCCCGAGTCCGACGTAGGCGGCGATCGTGGCGGTGGCGACGACCTGCAGGACCGCGGCCCGGATCCCGGAGATCAGCAGCGGCAGGGCGATCGGCATCTCGACCGAGCGCAGCACCTGTCGACCGGTCATGCCGATGCCGTGGGCGGCATCCAGCGCTGCGGGATCGACCGCCTCCACACCGGAGTAGGTGCCGGACAGGATCGGGGGGACCGCGAGGAGCACGAGGACGGCGATGCTCGGCACGATGAAGGCGGAGGCTCCCGGCAGCAGCGGCAGCAGGACGAGGGTGAGCGCGAAGAGGAGACCGAGCGTGGGGATGGCCCGGAGCGCGTTGGCGACCGTGACCATCCATCGTCCCCGGCCGGTGTGCCCGATCCAGAGCCCGGCCGGGATGGCGATCAGACCGGCCAGGGCGATCACCAGGAGCGTGTACGCGATGTGCTCCAGAAGGCGCGCGAGGATGCCACCCTCACCGGACCACTCCTCGGGGCTGAGCAACCACTGCAGGATGTCGACGATCACGCGCTGGCCCCCTGCTGCACGCGCCGCCACGGGGTGAGCGTGTGCTCCGCCAACCGGATCAGCAGGTCGAAGGCGACCGCCAGCAGGACGGAGGCGAGGATGCCGGCGAGCAGTTCGCCGGCGATCTTGCGGTTGAAACCGTCGATGAGCAGGTCACCGAGCTGGTCGACGCCGATGAGCGAGGCGATCGAGACCATGCTGACACTGCTCACCGCCGCCACCCGCAGGCCGGCGGCGATCACCGGGACGGCCAGCGGCAGGTCCACCCCGAAGAACCGCCGCACGGAGGTGTATCCCATCGCCGTGGCCGAGCGCGCGACCTCATCCGGCACCGAGGTCAACCCGTCGACGACGGAGCGCACGAGCAGGGCGATCGTGTAGATCGTCATCGCCACGACGACGTTCAGCGGGTCGAGGATGCTGGTGCCCAGGACGAGCGGCATCAGCACGAAGAGCGCCAGCGACGGGATCGTGTAGAGCAGCCCCGACCCGGTGATGAGGATGCCGCGCAGCCATCGGGTCCGGGTGGCCAGCCAGCCGACCGGGATCGCGATGACCAGCCCGAGCAGCAGCGGCACCCCGGAGAGCCAGACGTGCTGCAGGCCCAGGGATTTGATGTCGTCCAGGTGGTCGAGGATCCACTCCATCAGGGCCTCGCGCCGCTCGGTGCCTGCTGCCGGTCCCTGGATTCGATGACCTCCAGCACCTCGGTCGCGAGGCAGGTGCCCACGAGGACGCCGTCGTCATCCACGACGACACCGCGCCGGCTGGGCGAGGACAGGGCTGCATCGAGTGCCCCGCGTAGCGGGCCGTCCACCGTGGCCAGAGTGCCACCGAGGGCGAGGTCCTCCTGGGTGACCGCGTCATCGGCGTCCTCGGGGCGGGCCCACCCGAGGGGATGACGCCCCTCGTCGGTGACCAGGACCCAGCCGTCCGAGTCCGCACTACTGCCCGCGGTGCCCACCGGGGTACCGATGACGACCGTCGCCTCCTCGTGCAGGGGGTACTCGGCCGCGTCGAAGCCCAGTGCGCGGTAGCCGCGGTCCTTGCCGAGGAAGTCGGCGACGAACGCATCCGCGGGCGAGGCCAGCAGGTCCCGTGGTGTGGCCATCTGGGCGAGCACTCCCCCGGTCCGCAGCACCGCCACGTGGTCGCCGAGCTTGATCGCCTCGTCGATGTCGTGCGTGACCATGACGATGGTCTTGCCGAGTTCGCCCTGCAGGCGCAGGAACTCGTCCTGCAGCTGCTCGCGCACGACCGGGTCCACGGCAGAAAACGGCTCGTCCATGAGCATCACGGGAGGGTCCGCGGCGAGCGCGCGGGCGACACCGACCCGCTGCTGCTGCCCCCCGGAGAGCTGGCTGGGGTAGCGGCTGCCGACTGCGGGATCCATACCGACCAGCTCGAGCAGCTCGCGCGCGCGGGCGATCGCCGTCCGGCTCTTCTCGCCGAGCAGCAGCGGCACCGCGGCGACGTTGCGCTCGACGGTGTGGTGCGGGAAGAGGCCGCCGTGCTGGATGACGTACCCGATCCCACGACGCAACTGCGCCGGATCCATCTCGTGGATGTCGGTGCCATCGATGCGGATGGTGCCGGAGGTGGGGTCGACCATCCGGTTGATCATCCGCAGGGTGGTCGTCTTGCCGCATCCGGACGGGCCGACGAGCACGGTGATGGCCTGGTCCGGTGCGCTCACGCTCAGGTCATCGACCGCGAGCGCCCCACCTGGGAACCGCTTGGTCACGCCCTTCAGCTCGATCATGCGCTGCTGCTTCCTGTCGGGTGGTCACCAACTTACTGGCTGAACAGCTCCAGGACGGCAGTACGCGGGACCGACGCCAGATCCGGGTGCTCCCACCGGGGCTGCTTGTCCTTGTCGACCAGTAGCGCGCGCACACCCTCGCTGAAGTCCGGGCGGCTCAGCAGGTTGGCGCTGACGATCGTGTCGGTCCGCAGCACCTCGCGCACCGAGGTGGCGTCGGCTGCGCGCCGTACCGCCTCGAGGGTGACGGCCACGGACAGCGGGGAGCGCACCGAGATCTCCTCGGCCGCCGCCTGCGCGTGCGGGCTCGGGTGGCCGCGGAGTCGTTGCAGGATCACGCCGGGGTCGTCCCCGGCGTAGCACTCGTCGATCCACTCCCGGGCCGAGGCGAGGGAGCCCTCGGTCGCGGAGCCGGGCACGCTCCCTTCGCCACCTGGGCCCGGGGCGGCCTCGATCGGTCCGCCGGCGGCCACGTCCGCAAGGAGGCCCGGGATCCGTGCGGAGTCGACGACACCGTCCGCCAAGCCGACGTGGACGGCGTCGGCACCGGTGATCGTCGCGCCGGTCATCGCCATGTGCGTGCCGAGCTCGCCGGGCGCACGGGACAGCAGGTAGGTCGCGGCGACGTCGGGGAAGAAGCCGATCATCGTCTCGGGCATCGCGATCCGGGAGCGCTCGGTCGCCCACCGGGCGTCGGCGAACATCGAGATCCCGAGGCCACCACCCATGACGACCCCGTCCATCACGGCGATGACCGGCTTGGGGAACTGCGCGATCTGCGCGTCCAACGCGTACTCGTCGGCCCAGAAGTCCACACCTCCGGGGCCCCCGGCCAAGTGCGCCTCGCGGACGGCGCGGACGTCGCCGCCGGCGCACAACCCCTTCTCCCCCGCGCCCTCGATCGAGACGGCTGCGATCGCGTCGTCGCTCTCCCAGGCCGTCAGCCGGGCCTGCATCGCGACGACCATCTCGCGGGTGAGTGAGTTGATCGCCTTCGGGCGGTTGAGCAGGATGCGGCCGAGCACGCCGTCACGGGCGAAGAGCACCTCATCGGTACCGGTGCTGCCGGGGGTGAAATCAGGCATGGGCGCAACCTTGGCACACGGGTGGGACAGCCCTGACGTCAGCCGTCGATGCGGGCGAAGGGTGCCGCGGCCTCCAGCTCGAAGGCCAGCTCGAGCAGCAACCGCTCCTGTCCGCGCCGGGCGGAGAACATGACCCCGACCGGCCGCCCGTCGTCGGTGTGCCCGAGCGGCAGGGAGATCGAGGGCTGGCCGCTGGCGTTGTGCAGCGGGGTGAAGCCGACGTACTGCGTCAGGCGCTCCATGTGCGTGTCGAAGTCGAGGTCACCGGCCAGGTACCCGATCCGCGGCGTGGTGTGGCACAGGACCGGAGTGAGCAGCAGGTCGAGCTGTCGGGGAAAGAGCCTCTCCGCGCCGATCCCGGTCGCGGCCAGTCGCGCCATGGCCAGGGGCAGGCGCGCCAGACGACGCTTGGCCTTCGCGGCGAGTCCGAGGGTGAGCTTGTCCAGACGCGCCGGGTCGAAGTCCGTGCCGTAGAGGCTTGTCCCCTGGACCTTGGACGCGAGGGCAAGCAGCCCCCAGTAGTCCTCGAAGTCGGTCTTGAAGAACTGCGGGATCGGGACCTCGACGTCCGCCTCGAGGTCGTGCCCCAGGCCGGCCAAGAGAGTGCCGACGCCTTCGACAGCGGCCCGGCTCTGCGGGTCGGAGGGGCCGATGAGCGGTGAGTCGAGCATCATGCCGATGCGCAGCCGGCGAGCGCCCGGGCCCTCCACGAGTCCGACCGGCGGAAGGTTACCGGCCGGCTGGTAGCGCTCGGCGGCAGCGATGAAGTGCGCGGTGTCGCGCACGGTCCGGGTCAGGGCGCCGTTGACGACGATCTTGATCGGGGCCTGGTCGGTCGTGGGGTCACCGAGGAGTCGGCCGCGACTGGACTTGAGCCCGACGAGACCGCAGGCCGCGGCGGGGATGCGGATCGAGCCGCCGCCGTCGTTGCCGTGGGCGATCGGCAGCGCGCCGGAGGCGACGAGGGCGGCCGAGCCGCCGGAGGACCCGCCCGAGGAGTATCCGGTGGCCCAAGGGTTTCGGGTCACGCGTCCGTGCGGTCGCTCGGTCGTCGCGGTCCAGCCGAAGGGAGGGCAGGTGGTGGTCGTCACCGGCACCACCCCGGTGGAGAGGAACTGCTTGACGAAGGGCCCGTCGACGTCGACGGGGCTCGTCGGGAGGGCGTCGGAGCCCATGGTCATCGGCAGGCCGGCTGCGTGGACGTTGTCCTTGATCGCAGTGGGCACCCCGGCGAAGGGGGCCGACGTCCCCGCCGGCACGTGGTCGGCGCGGCGGCGGGCCCGCTCGAAGTCGCGCGCCATCGTCGCGCCGAGCTCCGGGTCGACGGCCTCGACGCGGGAGATTGCGGCGCCGACGGCTTCCTGCGCGCTGATCCTGCCGGAGCGGATCTCCTGAGCGACCCCGGTGGCGTCGTGGGTCCCGAGGGCGTCGTCGGTGAAGGCCGAGACCCGGCGGGAGTCGTGCTCCTCCCTGATCTCGTCGTACGGGGCCGCAGCGGAGGTGTGGGAGCTCATGACGGCAGGCTACCCATGAGTCACCGACATGCGCCCCGAGGCGCATCGGCCGTCGTCAGTAGGTGATCGAGAAGACCCACACCGCCAGGGTCATGACGGTCACGGTCACCAGGGCCAGGCCGATGAGGTTCAGCCAGATTCCGCCCTTCATCATCTGCGGGATGGTCACGTATCCCGAGCCGAAGGCGATGGCGTTCGGCGGGGTGGCGACGGGAAGCATGAAGGCGCAGGTGGCGGCCAGGGCGACCGGGATGGCCAGCAGCATGGGGTCCAGGTCCAGCCCGAGCGCGACACCCCCGGCCACCGGCAGGAAGGTCGCGGCCGTCGCCGTGTTGCTGGTCAGCTCGGTGAGGAAGATGATCGCCGCGCCGAAGATCACCACCAGCAGGATCACCGGGACCCCGTCCAGACCCTTGGCCTGGTCACCGATCCACTCCGTCAGCCCGGAGGACTCGAACTGCCCGGAGAGTGCCAGCCCGCCACCGAAGAGCAGCAGGACGCCCCACGGCAGCTGCACCGCACTCTCCCAGTCCAGCAGCCGCACCCCCCGGGCAGCGCCTGCCGGCAGCAGGAAGAGGACCACGGCGACGACCATGGCGATGCCGGCGTCGCTGATCGGGGTGTTGTCCGGCCAGATCAGTGGCACCCCGACCCATGAGGCGGCCGCGAGCACGAAGATGGTCAGGACTCCCTTCTCCCCCGTCGACATCGGGCCGAGCTTGTCCAGCTCCCGGGACATCAGTGACCGTCCGCCGGGGATCTCGTCGATCTCGGGCCGGAAGATCACCTTGGTCAGCAGGAACCAGCAGATGACCATGAAGACCACGGACAACGGCACGCCGACGAGCATCCACTGCCCGAAGCCGATGTCGATGTCATGGTTCTTGGACAGGTACCCCACGAGCAGGGTGTTGGGCGGAGTGCCGATGATCGTGCCGAGGGAGCCGATGGATGCCGCGTAGGCGATGCCGAGCATGAGCGCGCTGCCGAAGTTGGTCTTCAGCACGGCCTGCTCCGGGGGGTTCTCTCCCTTCGCCTCCGTGGTGTCACCGCCCCCTGCCTCGGCCCGGGCAGCGTCAGCCAGGTCGGGTTCATCCTCCAGGCCGACGACGAGCATCAGCACCGAGACACCGATCGGCAGCATCATCACGGCGGTGGCGGTGTTGGACACCCACATCGACAGGAAGCCGGTGGCGACCATGAACCCGGCGATGACCATCGCCGGGTTGGTCCCCATGGCACGGACCGTGACCAGGGCGATGCGCCGGTGCAGGTTCCACCGTTGCATCGCCAGGGCGAGGATGAAGCCGCCCATGAAGAGGAAGATGATGTCGCTGCCGTAGGAGGCGCCCACGTCCGCGATGTCGGCCCCGCCCACAACGGGGAAGACGACCAGAGGGATGAGCGCGGTCGCGGGGATCGGGATGGCCTCGGTCATCCACCAGATGCCCATGAGCACGGCGGTCCCGGCAGTGACCCTCGCGGCGGCCGGTGCGTCGCCCGGCATCAGCCAGTAGACGAGCAGTGCGCCGACCACTCCCGCCAGCATGCCCCACCTGCGGGTGCGGGTGGCGCGCTGCGGTTGGTCCTCGGCACGCTCACCGGGCGAGCGCTGGTCGGGGTCCTCCCAGCTGTCGGCCTCGGGTGGATCGGTGTGCGTGCGGCCCTCCGGGACGGGCGGCGGCTGGCTCATGCTCTTCCCTCCTTCCGGTGATCCACAGGTCCTTACCCGGATCTGCGGACGCAAACCTCCAAGATGGTCAACGCGAGGACGACGGCAGCGGCGACGAATCCGACGACACCACCCCAGCCGGCCGCTTCCCAGGCAAGACCTCCGGCCCAGCCCAGGACGCTGGACCCACCGTAGTAGGCCAGGTTGTACAGCGCGGTGGACTGCGACCGCGAGTGGACCGCCCGGGCGCTGGCCCACCCCGAGGCGACCGAGTGCGCACCGAAGAATCCCGCGGTGAGGACGACCAGCCCGGCCAGCACCAGCCACAGCTGCTCGGCGAGCGTGATGCCGATGCCCGCGAGCATGACCAGCACCATCACGACGATCACCGGGTACCTGCCGTGGCGCGAGGCCAGGACGCCGGCGCGAGGGGCCGAGACCGTGCCCGCGAGGTAGGCGAGGAAGGCCAGCCCGACCAGCCAGCCGGGCAGGAGGTAGGGCGGCGCCACGAGGCGGAAGGAGATGTAGTTGTACATCGCGACGAAACCACCCATGAGGAGGAAGGCGGTGAGGTACAGCCCCACGAGGGCCGGGTCACGCAGGTTGCCACCCACCTTCCGCAGGACCTCCTGCGCCCCGCCCGCACGGCTGGCGACGTGGCCTCGCTCGGCCGGCGCCAGCAGCACGAAGGCGAGCGCCGCCACCGCCGCGATGATCGACACCACGGTCAGGCCCCACCGCCACGAGGTCTGCTCGGCCACCGGGGTCGCGACGATCCGGCCGGTCAGGCCACCGATCGTGGTGCCTCCGACGAACCAGCCCGCCGCCACGACCGCGGCCGTGGCCTCGACCTCGTCGTTGAGATAGGCCATCGCCAGCGCAGGCACCCCGGCGAGGAAGACCCCCTGCAGCAGCCGCGCGAGCAGGACCAGCTCGAGGGTCGGCAGCCACGCCGAGACCAGGCCCAGGCCCGTCGCCCCGACCACTGCGACGAGCATCGCGCTCCTGCGGCCGTACCGGTCCCCGACGAAGGACCACGGCAGCACCGCCACCGCCAGGCCCAATGTCGACGCGGAGATGGTCAGGGCGGCGGTGTCGGCACCGGTGCCGAGGTCGCGGGCGATCTCGGGCAGGACGCCCTGCGGCGAGTAGAGCTGCGCGAAGGTGGCCAGCGCCGCACACACGAGCGCGACGACCAGACGCGCCTGCCGCCTGGTGGTCACCTCGCCAACGGGCGGCCGGTCGGGGATGCGCACGCACTCGACCCTAGGTCGCTGCTGGGACGAAGGGGGCTGCGGTCAGAGGTCGGTGCGGTGGAAGTTGGCGAAGGAGCGGCTCGCGGTCGGGCCGCGCTGCCCCTGGTAGTGCGAGCCGTAGGCCGCCGAGCCGTACGGGTTCTCGGCCGGGCTGGACAGGCGGAAGAAGCACAGCTGACCGATCTTCATCCCCGGCCACAACCGGATCGGCAGGGTCGCGACGTTGCTCAGCTCGAGGGTGACGTGCCCGGAAAAACCGGGGTCGACGAAGCCGGCCGTTGCGTGGGTGAGCAGTCCGAGCCGGCCGAGCGAGGACTTGCCCTCCACGCGCGCCGCGAGGTCATCGGGCAGGGTGACCGCCTCCAGGGTGGAGCCGAGGACGAATTCCCCCGGGTGCAGCACGAAGCCCTCCGCGGGGTCGACCTCGATCAGGCGGGTGAGGTCCGACTGGTCCTGCGCCGGGTCGATGACCGGGTACTTGTGGTTGTCGAAGAGGCGGAACCACTTGTCCATGCGCACGTCGACACTGCTCGGCTGGACCATGCCGGCGTCCCAGGGGTCGAGCACGACCCGTCCACCATCGATCTCGGCACGGATGTCCCGGTCGGAGAGCAGCATGGGGCGACACTAGCGCCCACCCGGACATGGGGCGGCAGGACCCGCGCAGGAGCCGTGTCCCGCATGGCAGGACCCGCACACCCCGGCGCGATCCGGTTCACCTGGTGCAGACCGGGTCAGTGGACCCCGCTCATCAGCTTCTTGACCGACGGGGTCGCGGCGGCCAGCGCCAGGCCGAGCACGATGGCGGTGACTCCGCTGAAGGTGAAGTAGCCGACCTCGTCGTTCGGGTCGTAGTAGCCCGCGAGCACACCGGCCAGCGTCGTGCCCAGGGACACGGACAGGAAGAACAGGGCCACCATCTGCGCCCGGAAGGCTGCTGGAGCAAGCTTCGTCGCGACCGACAGACCAACAGGTGAGAGGGACAGCTCGGCCCAGGTGAAGAAGAGCAGCACGGTGACGATGCCGTAGAGCGGGGCGCTGTTCGGCGCGTCCGTCGAGAAGGGGATGAAGAGCAGGAAGGCGACGCCCATCAGCACCAGACCGATCGCGAACTTCAACGGCGAGCTCGGCTGGCGCGCCCCGAGTTTCGTCCACATCGCCGCGAAGACGGCCGCGAAGACGATGATGAAGATCGGGTTGATCGACTGCACGAAGCTCGGGGGCATGGTCCAGCCGAAGATCGTGCGGTCCAGTCGCTGCTCGGAGTAGATCGCGACGACGGTGAACTGTTGCTGGAAGAGCGCCCAGAACGCGGCCGAGGCGATGAAGAGCGGGATGAACGCCGTGACCCGACGACGCTCGATGGCGGTCACCCGGGGACTGGTCAGGAGCAGGGCGAAGTAGCCGATGGCGGCGACGATGGCGGACCCGGCGATGACCGTGTCGAGGTTGGTCGCGTTGACCAGGCCCGTGACCAGGAGGGCGACGATGACGACGAGCGCAGCGGCGCCGATGCCGAGCCACTTGCCGCGTTCGCTGCCCGGCAGGGGGTTGGGGATGTCGTGTGCCTCGGTCGGCAGATTCTTGCGGGTCAGCCCGTACTGGATCAGCCCGATGGCCATCCCGACGGCGGCAGCGGCGAAGCCGACGTGGAAGCCCCAGGACGTCTGGAGCCATCCGGTGACCAGCGGGCCGATGAGGCCACCGATGTTGATGCCCATGTAGAAGATCGAGAAGCCGGCGTCCCGCCTGTCGTCCCCCTCGGCGTAGAGCGTGCCGACGAGCGCAGTCGCAGTGGCCTTCAGCCCACCGGAGCCGACCGCCACGAGGACGAGCCCCACGGCGAGGCCGGCCGCGCCGGGCAGCACGGCGAGCGAGACGTGGCCGAACATGATCATGATCGCCGAGTAGAAGAGCACCCGCTCCGAGCCGAGGACCCGATCTGCCAGCCAGGCGCCGAGGATCGTCGACAGGTACACGGCGCCGCCGTAGGCACCCACCAGCCCGGTCGCGACTGCCTGGTCGATCCCCAGTCCTCCGTCGGCCACGGAGAAGTACATGTAGTAGAGCAGGATCCCCTGCATGCCGTAGAAGGAGAAGCGCTCCCACAGCTCCACGCTGAACAGGTTGGCCAGCATCCGAGGCTGACCCAGGAAAGATCGATCGTCTGGTCGCACGTCCACGTCGGAGGAAGAACTCATCCGACAATGGTCACACGGTCGAGGGGGATGGTCGCGCGGTCCCCGCTGCGGGGTCCCTCGCGGGCGGGTCGACTGTCCTAGGGTTCGACCATGGCGACACTCGACTGGGCGATGGTGGCGGCACTCGCCGGCTGGATCCTCGTCGCGACCAACCTCGCTCTGCGACTCGTCGCCCTCGGCGTCATCCCCGGCAACCGGAAGCCGTCCACGGGCGCCGCATGGCTGCTGCTCATCCTGATCGTGCCGATCCTCGGCTTCGTCATCTTCCTGCTCTTCGGGCGCACGGAGCTGGGCCGCAACCGCCACGAACGCCAGCTGCGGGCCAAGGCGAGGATCCGCGAACGCACGGGACGGCTCGCGGACGTGAAGCCGCCACCCGGCAGCCCTGACCTGGTGAGCTCGGTCGTCTCCCTCAACGACCGGCTGGGGTCGCTCCCCCTGGTCGCGGACAACGGCGTACAGGTCATCGACGACTACGACGAGGTGATCCGCCTGATGACCGAGGCGGTCACTGCAGCGCGGTCGTACATCTACGTCGAGTTCTACATCATGGCCTGGGACGACCTGACCGGGCCGTTGTTCTCCGCGATGGCTGATGCGTCCGAGCGCGGTGTGGACGTCAAGGTTCTCTTCGACCACATCGGCTCACGCGGCATCCCGGGATACAAGCAGATGCTCGCCGACCTGGATGACACCTCGATCCAGTGGCACCCGATGCTCCCGATCATGCCGCTGCGCGGTCGCTTCCGTCGGCCGGATCTGCGCAACCACCGCAAGATCGTGGTCGTGGACGGGACCGTCGGGTTCATGGGCTCGCTGAACCTCACCGAACGCGGGTACAACAAGCCCCGGAACCACAAGCTCGGTCGGCAGTGGGTCGAGTGCATGGTGCGCGTGCACGGACACGTCGTGGCGGAGCTCGAGTCCGTCTTCGCCATGGACTGGTACACCGAGACCGACCAGATCCTGGCGGTCGAGGCCCGGCAGGCCGTCCACACCACCGGACCCGACGTCGTCGACGGCGTTTCGTGCCAACTCGTGCCGAGCGGCCCCGGCTTCGTCGCGGAGAACAACCTGCGGCTGTTCACCACGCTCATCTACTCCGCGACGGAGCGCATCTCGATCACCAGCCCCTACTTCGTGCCGGACGAGTCGTTGCTGTACGCCGTCACGACGGCCGCCCAGCGGGGGATCGCCGTGGAGCTGTTCGTCAGCGAGCTGTCGGACCAGTTCATGGTCGGCCACGCCCAGGCGTCGTACTACCGCGCGCTCCTGGAGGCAGGAGTGCGGATCCACCTCTACCCGGCCCCCTACATCCTGCACTCGAAGCACTTCTCGATCGACGACACCGTCGCGGTCATCGGCTCGAGCAACATGGACATGCGCTCCTTCGCCCTCAACTACGAGGTCTCGCTGATGATGCTCGGACCGGAGATCGTTCAGCGGATGCGGCAGGTCGAGGACCACTACCGTGCCGTGTCCCGCGAGTTGTCCCTGCAGGAGTGGTTGCGTCGCAAGCCCGGACTCCGCTACGTCGACAACGTCATGCGGCTGACTGCTGCCCTGCAGTGATCCGGATGACTCCATCCCCGAGTGGACTCGACTCCAGGCCCCTGAGAAGCCGATAGGGCCGATATCGCCGCCCGACGGACAGGGTGACTCAGGGCCGGCTGGAGTACGTCGTGCCGGGCTCGGGGCTGCCGAGCAGATCGGTCACGCTGACCAAGGTGAACCCGCGGTCGCGCAGGCCATCGATGATCCTGCCGGCCCCGGCCACCGTGGTGTCGTGGATGTCGTGCATCAGGATGATCGACCCCGGGCGAGCCTGGTCGACGGCACGGTGCACGACCACGTCAGTGTCCCGGTCGCGCCAATCCTCGGTGTCGACCGACCACAGCGCCACCGCCAGATCATGTCGGCGGGCCTGCGCGCGAACAGCGTCGTCCGTGGCTCCGTAGGGCGGTCGCAGCAGAGTCGGTCGCACACCGGTGGTCGCCGTCATCTCGTCCGCTGTGCGAGTGATTTGGCGACCGACCTCCTCGGGAGCGAGCTGGGTCAGGTCCTTGTGGTCCCAGGTGTGCACGCCGATCTCGTGCCCGTCGTCGACGATCCGTCGCGCGGTCTCCGGGTAGGTCGCAACCTGCTGGCCGAGCACGAAGAACGTCGCCGTGGCGTCCTTGTCGCGATACGTGTCCAGCAGTTCCTCGGTACCGGCAGCGGGTCCATCGTCATAGGTGATCGCCACGCACTTGAGCTTGCGACAGTTCACGCGCTTCGCCGAGGGCTGGGGGGCGGGCCGGGTCGACTCCGTCGGCGGGCCCGGCGTCTCCGAGCCGGGCACCTCGGGTTCCAGTGCCGCCGCCCGCGCTCGCTCCCCGAAGTCGGACAGCAGCTGGTCGGGGTCGTCGAGGGAGATGACGACCGAGACCTGACCCGCCGACCCGGCGCCCACCTGGAGTTCGTCGAAGCCGACGAACAGGTCACCCTGTGGGGTGAAGCCGAGGACGGGAATGTCGTCGTCGGCGAGAGCAGCAGCGAGCTCGTCCTCGAAGACCCCTTGATGGCCGTCGAGCCCCTCGGTGATCTGCTCGCGCAGCTCCTCGCGATCGTCGATCAGGCCGATGTTGGCGACCACGGCGCCCGAGTCCCTGTCGTACCAGGTGGAGTGCCAGGACTGTGCTGCGCTGCCGCCTGCGTTCAGGTAGTCCTCGCTGAGCACCCCGAGAGCGTCGTCCGACGCGCCGACGAGACGCCAGGCGGCGTTGAGCTCGGGGGTGGCCACCTGGCCCGGCACGGGCGGCGCGTACTCGGAGCGGAAGTCATCGACGAGCCCGGACCGGCTCGTGGCAAGGTTGTCGTTGAGCGCCGCCGCCTCGGGGATCTGGGGCCAGGTCACGTGGATGTGGCGGTCCTCGTCGAGCACACTGCGGGTCCGGAATCCCTCGAGGGCGCCGAGCAGGCGGGAATCGACCGTCTGCAGCTCGTCGACGGCGGCGACGGTCGCCGTGGCCACGTTCTGCGGGCTCACCTCCTCGGGAGGCGCTCCTTGGCACGCGGCGACCACGGCCAACACCACGCCCACCCCGACGGCACGAAGTGATCGACCCATGGGCGTCGCGAGCCTCATTCCTGTACTGAGTGGGGGTGTGGTCGGAATGGGATTCATCCCGCCGCTTCGCGGCCCGGCCTGCGCTGGCTCCAGGTCGCCACATGAAGGTATCAACACCGTCGCACGGCGTGACGCCGACTGCCGGTGTGGGGTAGACAACCAGTACCGCAACGGCCGCATCCGCACGACCCAGCCGGTACAGCGGCATCCACTGAGCCACGTCCCGTGCGGGACGCAACGAGAGGAACTCGCGGTGCGCACAGTCTGGTTCGCCGACGCAGATTCGGTCCCTGCGTTCTGGGAGACCGTGCACGAGCCCACGGGTAGTGGTGTCAACCGCGCGGTGCAGGCGCCGGAGAAGGGCGTCAAGGGTGTTCGAGCGGTCGAGTTGTCCACCTTCTCGTTCCCGGCCGTCGACGAGGTCGAGGACGCACGGGCGACGCCCGGCATGCAGGCCGCCGGGCTGGTCGACACGCTCACCGAGTGCGGTGTCCGTCTGCCCAAACGGGTCGTGGACTTCGCGTACCCCGACGAGCCGGGTGAGGACGTCACCAGGCGTGCCCGCACGGACCTGCTGGTCATCGACGGAGGGACGTGCTATGCGAGCACGTGGCAGATGTGGGGATACCAGATCTCGGTCACTGTCATCGACGAGTCGTGGTTGACGGTCCTGCAGCCGGCGCGGACCGACGTGACCCGCCTGGTGACGATTCCACCAGAGGCGGCCCAGTTCACGGATGGGGACGTTCTGCGCCCCAGCGGTGCGGCCGCCGGGGAGGCAGACCTGTCCGGCGGCGACCCGGACGGGTCGACGCTGCACAGCCCCGGGCCGCACAGATGAAGGTGCGCCGCCACCGGGACCACCCGCCCGGCGAACTCAACGGGCGGGACCTCGACGACCGCTCCTGCCCGTATCGGACATCACCCCGGAAAGAGGGAGAGCCGGTGACGGGAATCGAACCCGCGTGTCCAGCTTGGGAAGCTGGCGCTCTACCATTGAGCTACACCGGCGCGCGTCCGTAGACGTGCAGCCGACATCGTAACCCACACGCAGACCGCCGCTCGCACGGTCCACCGCACTCCCTGCATCGTCGACGAGACCGGGACCGACCCCCTTCGACGTCCCGGCCGCAGGCGGCCTCCGCTCAACGCGGACCCAACCGGAAGCGCCCGCCGCGCGTGTGCGTCACGTCACCGCCGCTTTGCTTGCTACCGCAAGCAACTACAGGTGAAGATGGGAAGGAGCGTCGGTAAGCGACCGCTTACCGACACCCCGACGCCGGCCACACCGGCACTCGATCGACATGACCAGGAGCCGCCATCATGGGTCACTACAAGAGCAACCTCCGCGACCTGGAGTTCAACCTCTTCGAGGTCTTCGGGCGCGGTGAGGTCCTGGGCCAGGGCCCCTACGAAGCCGTGGACGCAGACACCGCGAGCGAGATGCTCAAGGAGTACGCGCGCCTGGCGGAGAACGAGCTCGGCGAGTCCTTCGCGGACGCCGACCGCAACCCGCCGGTCTACGACCCGCAGACCCACTCGGTCACCATGCCCGAGTCCTTCAAGAAGTCCTTCCAGGCCTACAAGGACTCCGGCTTCTGGTCGCTCGACGTCCCCGAGGAGCTCGACGGCACCGTCGCTCCCCCGTCGTTGCGCTGGGCGATGAACGAGCTCGTCCTCGGGGCCAACCCGGCCATCGGGATGTTCGGCGCCAGCTACTCCTTCGCCAACCTGCTCTACCTGCTCGGCACGCCCGAGCAGAAGAAGTTGGCCAAGTGGATCGTCGAGAACCACTGGCACTGCACCATGGTCCTCACCGAGCCCGACGCGGGCTCCGACGTGGGCGCCGGACGCACGAAGGCCACCGACAACGGTGACGGCACCTGGAACATCGAGGGCGTCAAGCGCTTCATCACCTCGGCCGAGTCGGACATGAGCGACAACATCATCCACTTCGTCCTCGCCCGCCCCGAGGGCGCGGGCCCGGGCACCAAGGGTCTGAGCCTCTACATCGTCTCCAAGTACGACGTCGACCTCGAGACCGGCGAGCTCGGCGAGCGCAACGGTGCCTACGTCACCAACGTCGAGCACAAGATGGGTCTGAAGGTCTCCACGACCTGCGAGGTCACCTTCGGTGAGACGCACGCCGCTGTCGGCACCCTCTTCGGCGGCGTCCACGACGGCATCGCGCAGATGTTCCGCGTCATCGAGAACGCACGCATGCTCGTCGGCACGAAGGCCATCGCCACTCTTTCGACCGGCTACCTCAACGCCCTCGAGTACGCCAAGGAGCGCGTCCAGGGCGCCGACCTGACCACCCCGGCCAAGGACGCCCCCCGCGTGACCATCACGCACCACCCGGACGTGCGCCGCTCCCTGATGCTGCAGAAGTCCTACGCCGAGGGACTGCGCGCGCTCGTGCTCTTCACCTCCACCCAGCAGGACACCGTCGACACCCAGCAGCGCGAGACCGGCTCGGAGGACATCGCCGACGAGAGCCCCGCCGCGATGGCCAACCGGGTCAACGACCTGCTGCTGCCGATCGTCAAGGGCCTGGGCTCCGAGCGCGCCTGGACGCTGCTCGGCACCGAGTCGCTGCAGACCTTCGGCGGCTCCGGCTTCCTGCAGGAGTACCCGATCGAGCAGTACGTCCGCGACGCGAAGATCGACACCCTCTACGAGGGCACGACCGCCATCCAGGGCCAGGACTTCTTCTTCCGCAAGATCGTGCGGGACAACGGCCAGGCCCTGGGGCACCTCGCGATGCAGATCCAGCAGTTCGCCCAGGACGTCGACGCGCAGGGCGGGGCCCTCAGGACCGAGCGGGAGCTGCTGGCCAAGGGGCTCGAGGACGTCCAGGGCATCCTGGGTGCGATGTTCCAGGCGCTGCAGTCCGCTGACCCCAAGGCCGAGGGCTCGGACCTCACCAACATCTACAAGGTCGGGCAGAACACCTCCCGCCTGCTGCTGGCCGCCGGTGACCTCGTCGTCGGCTGGTTGCTCCTGCGCCAGGCCGCCATCGCGACGACGGCACTGCAGGGCGAGGTCTCCGGGAAGGACCAGGACTTCTACACCGGCAAGATCGCCGCGGCGAGCTTCTTCGCCAAGAACGTCCTGCCCCGTCTGGCCTCCGAGAAGGCCATCGCCGAGGCGACCGACAACGCCCTCATGGACGTCCCCGAGGCGGCCTTCTGATCGAGCCGGCCCCACGGCGAAGGGGTGTCCTCACCGGCTGGTGAGGACACCCCTTCGTCGTGTGCGGACTCAGTAGCGGTCGCCGCGCACCACCGTGCGACGGCGACGGTCCATCACGAAGCTGAGGACGATCGCCAGCACGCCCAGCCCGATGGCGATCCACCCGATGGCCACCAGGTCGAGGCCTGCAATCATCATCTCGCCGTTGTAGGCGAAGATGATGACGAGGCCGACGAGCAGCAGGAAGATCCCGATTCCGATGTACATGCTCAACTCCGTTCTCCGACCTCGAGGCCGGTGCTCGGTCCTGGCGGGTTCTCCCCGCAGGAGGCTGTCGGCCCGGGAGCCGCACACCACAGCCTAGCGAGGAAGAACGCATCCACGGCCCTGCGGCGGACTACCGATCGTCGTGGCGCGCCAAGTCGGCCAGGTGCGCGTTGTAGGCCGCCAGCTCGGCGTCACCGTCGCGGTCCACCCGACGGTCACGGCGGGTGCTCTCCTTGGTGTCCGTCTTCATCCACTGCCAGGCCACGGTGACCGCGAGCACCAGGGTCGGCACCTCACCGACGCCCCAGGCGATGGCTCCACCCGTGCGCTGGTCGGCCACCGGATCGGTCATCCAGGGCAGGTCGAGCCGGCCGAAGTAGTTGGCCGCCAGCAGTTCGGTGGACTGCGTGATGAGCACACCGAAGAACGCGTGGAAGCTGATCGTGGCGAAGAGGACGACGAGCAACGCGATGGGCGACCAGCGCTTCGGCCCGGGGTCGACACCGATCAGCACCCACGTGAACATGTACCCGGTCGCAAGGAAGTGGACCATCATCAGCACGTGCCCGGTGTGCGTGCGCATGGCCAGCTCGAAGAGCGGGCTGTAGTAGAAGATCGCCAGGCTGAAGAAGAAGAACGAGGCCGCGATGACGGGGTTGGCGAGCACGCGCAGGTAGCTCGAGTGCACGGTCGCCAGGATGAACTCGCGCGGCCCCAGCGTCTTGTCCTTGCGCACCGGGAGCGCGCGCAGTGCCAGGGTGACCGGCGCCCCCGGCACGAGCAGCAGCGGCACGAGCATCGCCACGCCCATGTGATCGATCATGTGCCAGGAGAAGAGGATCCGGCCGTAGACCGCGACGCCACCGGATGTGAAGTAGACGAAGAGGGCCCAGCCGAGCACCCAGCTGATCGTGCGCAGGAGCGGCCAGTGGTCACCGCGGGCGCGCAGCCGCAGGGCCCAGCGCACGTAGACCAGGACCGCGATCACGGCCACCGGCGCCCACAGCCAGTCGGTCTGCCACGCGGTGATCCAGCTCATGGAGTCCGGCGCACCCGGGTCGAGGTAGCCGGACAGGTCGTAGACGATCGAGGTCTCCGGGCGCTCCTCGGCGGTGGGCGGCGTCGGGGTGCGTCCGACCGCGGCACCGAGACCGAAGGCCGCGGCCATGACCGCGACCTCACCGAGAGCGAGCCGGGTGAAGGCGCGGTCCCGTCCCACGGTCGGCCCGGCGCCCGACTCGCGAAGGGGGGCACCCCCCTTCGTCATGTCGCCCAGGGCGGCGATGGTGCGGCGACGGTGCCACCAGCCGGCGAACCCGAGGAGGACCGCAGCCACCGACTTGAGGATGAGCAGGACGCCGTAGCGGGAGGCCAGCCCGGACAGGGCACCGATGTTGATCCACGCCGCCAGCAGGCCGGAGCCCACGAGCAGCACGAAGCACCAGCCGGCGATGACCGAGTAGCGCTGCACCGTCACCTGGAGGTGCTTGCCCAGCGACGGGCGGATCACCACGAGTGCGACCAGGCCACCGACCCACAGCGTCGCCGAGACGAGGTGGAACGCGAGGGCGTTGACCCCACCCATGTGGTCCAGGCTGGCCGCGGAGTGGCCGGACAGGGCCAGAGGCAGCAGGGCGAAGAGGCTCGCCGCGGAGAGCCAACCGAGGCCGGCCTTCGACTCCACGACCGGGGCGCACAGGGCCACGATCGCGACGACGAACGCGGAGATGGCGGCCGTGCGAGTGGCGTCGAGCTGCCAGATGAACGCGGCCAGCTGGGTCAGGTAGTTCGGGTCGGTCAGTCGGATGCCGGCCAGGGAGGCGAAGTTGGTCAGCAGCCCACCGACCCCCGCGAGGAACCAGATGATGGCCGCTCCACCGGCCAGGTGCGACAACGTGCGTCGGCGGGTGGTGCGGGTGGTCTCCGGGACGATGAAGGCAGCCAGGACGAGCGCGCCGATGGTCACCGCGGCCGCGCCGTCGTGGATGGCGCGCAACGTCGGCAGGGACCAACGCACGAAGGGGCCGGGATCACCGAGCTCCAGGGGCGCCGCTCCCCCGCCGAAGGCGGTGGCGGCGACCACCACGACCACCGTCAGGAGCCCGAAGAGGACCAGGGGGCGCGAGGTGGTGCGGGGGGCGCTCGCGGAGGTGGACATGACGTCTAATCTAGGCAACGCATCTGAAGAGACCCACCCCGGTGCGGCTCCAGCACCGTCAACCAACCGTCAGGAGAGACCGCGTGTCCGCGTCTGCCGGCCAGCTCAGCGTCAGCGTCATCCGGATGCTGCGCATGCTGCACGCCACCCGCGCCCGTGCGCCTCGCGTGCACCCCGCCCTCGAGCCGAGCCACCACGCCGTCCTCCTCGCGCTCCGCGACGCCCCGGCCCGGGTCGGCGACATCGCCGAGCGCAACATCTCCGACGCCTCCACCGTCAGCCGACAGGTCAGCCACCTGACCGCGCTCGGGCTCGTCGAGAAGGTCCCGGACCCGCAGGACGGGCGCGCGCAGCTGGTGGCCCTGTCCGACCAGGGGCACGCCGTCCTCGACGAGCTGGTCGCCCGCCGCGAGGCGTGGTTCGTCGAGCTGCTCTCGGACTGGTCCGACGAGGACGTGGCCACCTTCATCCACTACCTCGACCGCTTCTGCGACACCGTGGCGGCCGACGAGCGCCACCACCCCTGAGACACGGCGCCTGCGAGTGGGCCGGGGGGTGCGGTGGCCCGACTCAGGCCGCAGTCCGCACCGTGCGCTCAGGCACGTCGAGCACCCGGCCGTGCGGACTGTGCGCCAAGGGCCGCTGCACCCCCGCCCATGCAGCCACGCTCACGCCCAGAGGAAGGCCGTTCCCGGGTCGTGCAGCAGCGCGGCGACGTCGGCGAGCAGCCTGCTGCCGAGCTCCCCGTCGACGAGCCGGTGGTCGAAGGACAGCGCGAGCTGGGTGACCCAGCGCGGCTCGATCGACTCGCTCCCGTCGGCAGCGGTCACCACCCACGGCATCCGCCGGACCGCACCGAAGGCGAGGATGACGGCCTCGCCCGGGTTGAGGATCGGGGTGCCCGTGTCGACGCCGAAGACGCCGACATTGGTGATCGTGGCGGTGCCACCACCCAGGTCGGCGGGCTGCGTCTTGCCGTCGCGCGCGGTGGCGACGAGGTCACCCAGCGCACCGGCGAGGTCGTGCAGGGAGAGCCGGTCGGCGGCCTTGATGTTGGGCACGAGCAGCCCGCGGGGAGTCGCCGCGGCGATGCCGAGGTTGACGTCACGGTGGTAGACGATCTCCTGTGCGGCGCCGTCCCAGCTGGCGTTGGCCTCCGCGTGCCGTCGCAGCGCCAGGGTGAACGCCTTGGCGACGACGAGCAGCGGCGTGACCTTGACGTCCTTGAAGGAGCGGTCGGCCTTGAGCCGCTCGACCATCTCCATCATCGCGGTGACGTCGACGGTGACGAACTCGCTCACGTGCGGCGCCGTGAACGCCGAGGAGACCATCGCCTCGGCCGTTGCCCTGCGCACGCCCTTGATCGGCACCCGGGTCTCCTCGGGACCGAAGGGGGCGCCCCCGCCGGTTGTCGGGGTGGCCGCGGCAGCGTCCGCACCGGCCGCTGCGGCACCGGCGGCACCGGCGCCGGATGACGCCGCCTCCACGTCGGCGCGGGTGACGACGCCCCCTTCGCCCGTGGGGGTGATCGACTGCAGGTCGACGCCGAGATCCTTGGCGAGCTTGCGCACCGGCGGCTTGGCCAGGGCGCGGGTCGCCTGTGGGCTCAGCGGCTGCGCCGGGGCCGCGGGCGCGGCCGGTGCCGGCGCAGCGGCGGGAGCCGAGGGCGCAGGCGCGGGTGGCGCGTCCGGGCCCGCAGTGGTGGGCACGTCCTTCGCCGGCGCGACCTTGCGGGCGCGGCGACGGGTGCTACCGGCCTTGGCGCCGTAGCCGACGAGGTTGGGTCCACTGGACTCATCGGCCTCGCCCTCCTCGGCCGCGGGCGCGTCCCCGGCCGGGGCGGCCTCGGGCTCGCTGCCCTCGACCTCGATGGCGATGATCGGCGCACCCACGTCGACGGTGTCTCCCTCGGCGACGAGCAGCTCGGTGATCGTGCCCGCGAAGGGGATCGGCAGCTCGACGAGGGACTTGGCGGTCTCGACCTCGATGACGATCTGGTTGACGGTGACGGTGTCACCCGGCTGGACCTTCCAGGAGACGACATCGGCCTCCGTCAGGCCCTCGCCGGGGTCGGGCAGGTTGAAGTTCTTGACGGCCACTTCGGTCCTCCTGGTCAGTGCGCGAGCGAGCGGTCGACGGCGTCGAGGACGCGGTCGAGGGTCGGGAGGAACTCCTCCTCGAAGCGGCTCGGCGGATACGGGAGGTTGTAGCCCCCGACCCTGAGCACCGGCGCCTCGAGGTGGTAGAAGCACTCCTCCTGGACTCGGGCCGCGATCTCCGCGCCGAGCCCGACGAAGGTCTGCGCCTCGTGGACGATGACCGCACGCCGGGTCTTCTGCACCGACTCCATGATGGTCGGCAGGTCCAGCGGGCTGAGGGTGCGCAGGTCGACGACCTCGAGGTTGCGACCTTCCTCCGCAGCGGCCTCGGCCGCCTGCAGGCAGGTCTTGACCATCGGGCCGTAGCACAGCAACGTCGCGTCCGTGCCCTCGCGGACCACGCGGGACTCGTACAGACCGAGCTCGGCGGTGCCCCCTTCGTCGATCTCGGTCTCGCCACGCTCGTGGTACCGGCGCTTGGGCTCGAAGAAGATCACCGGGTCGTCGGAGGCGATCGCCTGCTGGATCATCCAGTAGCCGTCGGCCGCGTTGCTGCAGGTGACCACCCGCAGGCCGGCGGTGTGCGCGAAGTAGGCCTCGTTGGACTCGCTGTGGTGCTCGACCGCGCCGATGCCGCCGCCGCACGGGATGCGGATGACCATCGGCAGCTTGAGGTGCCCGAGCGAGCGGGCGTGCATCTTGGCGACCTGGGAGACGATCTGGTCGAAGGCGGGGTAGACGAAGCCGTCGAACTGGATCTCCACCACCGGCCGGTACCCGCGCAGCGCCAGCCCGACCGCGGAGCCGACGATCCCTGACTCGGCGAGCGGGGTGTCGACGACCCGGTGCTCACCGAAGTCCTTCTGCAGACCCTCGGTGATGCGGAAGACTCCGCCGAGCGTGCCGACGTCCTCCCCCATGAGCACGACCTTGGGGTCCTTGTCCATCGCCGCGCGAATCCCGGCGTTCAGGCCCTTGGCAAGGCTGAGACGGGTGCCGCTCATGCCTGGCCCCCTTCCTCGGCGAAGCCGGCGTGGTAGGCGAGGAACTCCTCGCGCTCGGCCGCCACCAGGGGGTGGTGGTCGGTGTACTGGTGGTCGAACATCGTCGCCATCTCCGGGTCGGGCATCTCCTGGCAGGCCTTGCGCACCCGCACGGCGATCTCGTCGGCCTCGGCGTCGACGGCGGCGAAGAACTCCTCGTCCGCGTGGTTGCGCTCGGTCATGAAGCCGCGCATCCGCTTGATCGGGTCCTTCTCCTTCCAGATCTCGACCTCGGCGCTGCTGCGGTACTTGCTCGGGTCGTCGGAGGTCGTGTGCGCGCCCATCCGGTAGGTGTAGGCCTCGATCAGGGTCGGGCCCTGGCCGGAGCGAGCCTTGTCCAGGGCGTCCTTGGCGACCGCATAGGTGGCCAGCGGGTCGTTGCCGTCGACGAGCACGCCGGGGAATCCGAAGCCGCGGGCCCGCTGGTAGGGCGGGATGATGAACTGCGTCTCGTTCGGCTGCGAGATCGCCCACTGGTTGTTCTGCACGAAGAAGACGACCGGCGACTGCTTCACGGCCGCGAAGACGAGCGCCTCGTTGAAATCACCCTGGCTCGTGCCGCCGTCACCGGTGAAGGCCATCACGGCCGCGTCCCGGTCCGGGTCGCCGGTGGCCATGTCGCCGTCGGCGGCGATGCCCATCGCGTACCCGGTCGCGTGCAGCATCTGGTTGCCGATGACGATCGTGTAGAGGTGGAAGTTGTTCTCGTTGGAGTCCCACCCGCCGTGGTTGACCCCGCGGAACATCCCCAGCAGGTTCTCCGGCGGCACGCCGCGGCACCAGGCGACACCGTGCTCGCGGTAGCCGGGGAAGGCGTAGTCCTGCTCGCGCAGCGCACGACCGGCACCGACCTGGGCGGCCTCCTGGCCGAAGAGACTGGGCCACAGCCCGAGCTCTCCCTGGCGCTGGAGGGCGAAGCCCTCGGCGTCGATGCGGCGCACGAGGACCAGGTCGCGGTAGATGATCCGCGCGTCCTCGCTCGTCATCTCCTCGACGATCTTGGCGTAGGGGGCGTTGGTCTCGTTGGTCTCGAGCCGGTTGCCGTCCGCGTCGACGAACTGCACCATCTCCGGGTTCTCGTCGGAGAAGTGTCCGTAGATCTGCGAAGGGGGCGTGGGCCCCATCTCGGGTGAGGGCTGGAACGCCCCCTCCATGCGGGACCGGGCGTGCCCGGCGACCTCGTTGTCGCTCAACTGATGCTCCCTTCGCTCCACGTCCCGGGGGGTCGCCCCGTGCCGCGGCAGTGAGGTGCGCCGGAGTGGCGCATCGTCTGGCTGCGGCCGGCTTGTGACCGGGACCACAGATCATGGCGTCACCCAACTTAGCGTCTCGCTGGCTGGACACCCAAACGGCCTGCGGACCCCACCCGGTCCACGCAGGCGCAGTGGGAGCGCTGGGTTTCGCACGCGCCTAAGCAGTTGCGAAGGTCGTGGCCACCTCGATCAGGCGGTCGTTCGCCTCCGGCTCACCGATGGTCACGCGGACCCCGTCGGTCCCGTAGGGCCGCACGGACAGGCCGGCCGCGTCGCACGCCGCGACGAACTCCGCGGTGCGCTCCCCCAGCGGGAACCACACGAAGTTCGCCTGGCTCTGCGGTACGTCCCACCCGGCCGCGCGCAGTCCGTCGATCACCCGGGCACGCTCGGCGACGATCCGCCGAACGCGCTCGTCCAGCTCCCCCTTCGCCGCCAACGACGCCACCGCGGCAGCCTGGGCGAGGTGGTTGACGCCGAAGGGGGTCGCGGTCTTGCGCAGCGCCTGGGCCACCGGCTCGGCCGCCACCGCGTACCCGACCCGCAGGCCGGCCAGCCCGTAGGCCTTGGAGAAGGTCCGCAGGACGACGACATTGGGGTGCTCGCGGCGCAGCGCCAGCCCGTCGACCGCGTCCTGCCCGTCGACGAACTCCAGGTAGGCCTCGTCGACGACGACGAGCACGTGGGAGGGGACCGCGGCGATGAAGTCCTGCAGCTCGGTGTGGGTCACCGCCGGGCCGGTGGGGTTGTTCGGCGTGCAGACGAGGACGACCTTGGTGCGGTCGGTGATCGCGGCTGCCATGGCGTCGAGGTCGTGGCGGAAGTCCGCGGTCAGTGGCACCTGCACCGACCGGGCCCCGGCGACGGCCACCACGATGGGGTAGGCCTCGAAGGACCGCCATGCGAAGACGACCTCGTCCCCGGCGTCGCACGTGGCCTGGATGATCTGGCCCAGCACGCCGACGGATCCGGTGCCGGTCGCGACCTGCTCGCGGGGCACGTCGAGGAAGGCGGCGAGCGCATCCGTCAGCGCGGTGACGCCCATGTCCGGGTAGCGGTTGACCTCGGCGGCGCGCTCGCGGATGACGTCCAGGACGGAGGGCAGCGGTGGGTAGGGGTTCTCGTTCGAGGAGACCTTGTAGACCGTCTGCCCCTCACGAGGGGTCGGCGGTTGACCGGCGACGTAGGCCGGGACCTGGTCGAGGGCGGAGCGCAACCGAGGGGAGTCCATGGAGCGCACCTTAACCACTCACGGGAGGCACGCGTTGGGGCTTCTGCGCCCGTGTGTGCACCTGCCCGGGCTCCTGCGAAGGGGGACGGCCGGGGCGGCGAGGGGTGGGCTCAGCGGTCGTCCGGCTCGGGCAGGATCCAGTTGAGGACCATCGAGACGACGGTGACGATCAGGGCACCGATGACGGCATCCCACCAGAATTCCCTGATGACGAAGCTCAGGCCGAGCGGTGAGGAGATCCACTCCGTCAACTGCAGCAGGAAGGCGTTGACCACGAAGGTGAACAGCCCGAGCGTCAGCACGATGGCGGGGAAGGCAAGCAGTTGGGCGATGGGCTTGACGACCGCGTTGACCACCCCGAAGATCAGCGCCACGAGGACGATCGTGGTGAACTTCGAGGCGAAGGTGGTGCCGTCTTCGGCGAGGACGATGCCGTCGACGAGCCACGCGGCGACCCACAGGGCGACGGCGTTCACGGCCGTTCGGATGAGGAAATTCGTCATGGGGACAGCATGTCAGGTCACGGGCGCTGCGAGGTCCGGCGACGAACGGGTCACAACCGACCCCACCCGAGCCCCCTCGTCCGCCATACTTGCGCGCGGCTGGTGACGACGAGAGGCCGGCGACGAAGGAGAGCAACACATGAGTGCCGAGGACCGCCCCGGGCGGCGACGCGACCTCTGGGACGACGACACCACGTCGGCTGCACCGACGCCGGCCACGTCCGGGCGCTCGTCGCAGGACGGGCCCGTCGCCGAGGCCACGACCCGCCGCGGCCTGCATCGCGCCCGCCGCGGCCGGCGGCTGCCCTGGTGGATCGTGCTGGTCGCGCTCGTCCTCGTGGCACTGCTCTGCCTGGGCGGCGCCTGGGCCTTCCTCGGTGACGACGAGGGCACTGCGGCGTGTGGCGACCCGATCGCCGTGTCCGCTGCCCCGGAGATGGCCGCGCCCCTCGAGGACGCGCTGGACAAGGTCACGGGTGAGTGCACCGACTTCCGCGTCACTGCGGCCTCGGCGGCCACCGTGGCCACGAACATCAACGAGGGCATGGCCCCCGACGTATGGGTCCCGGACAGCTCCACGTGGGTCGACGCGATCGACCAGGACAACACGCCCGGCCAGTGGCTGGAGGGCCAGTCCATCGCCTCCTCCCCCATCGTCCTGGCGGCCGGGTCGCAGAGCGAGGACGCACCGACCGAGGCGTCGACGTGGACGCGGATCATCAACGACGAGGGTGACCTGCAGATGGCCAACCCCGACGTGGACACGGCCAGCCGCCTGGCCTTCCACGCCAGCCGCATCGGCCAGCCCGCGCGCATCGGTCTGCAGACCGGCGAGCGACTGATCTTCCTCTCGCGCTTCGCCGCGCCCTCGGTCAACAAGCTCCTCGAGGACTACGAGAGCGACCCGAAGGCGAACAAGCCCTTCCCCACGGCCGAGCAGGAGATCGCCTCCTTCAACGAGGAGCACGACGACCTGCCGCCGCTGCGCGCGGTGATGCCCGAGCAGGGCACGCTGTCGCTGGACTACCCGTGGATCACCAACCCGGAGCTGACGGGCGAGTCCCTCGACGCGGCCGACCGGGCACGCACCGAGCTCGGCAGCATCGACGTGCGCACGTCCCTGACCGCGGCCGGCTTCCGCGATGCCAGCGGCCGGGGCGGCCCGACGATCGCGGGCCAGGAGGCCGCGGAGGTCGAGGAGCTCGAGGCACCGGACCGCACCGAGCGGATCGCACTGGTCGAGCAGTGGGACATCATGCGCACGGACATGCGGATGTTGGCCGTCATCGACGTGTCCGGATCGATGGAGTGGTCCAGCCCCACCCCGGGCAGGACCCGCTGGGACGTCACCAAGGGCGCGCTCACCCAGGGCACCGGTCTGCTGCCCGCCGGCAGCGAGGTCGGCGCATGGGTCTTCAGCAGCGACCGCAAGGACGGCCAGGACTACGAGCAGGTTGCCCCGGTCGAGCCGATGAACTCCGAGCACGGCGACGGCACCCACCGTGACCACCTGACCCAGCTCGTCAAGGACGGCGACACGTGGCTCGGCGGGGACACCGCGCTGTACGACACGATCTGGGCCGCGCACCAGTCGATGGTCGAGGACTACGACCCCGAGTACGTGAACTCGATCGTCGTCTTCACCGACGGGGAGAACGACGACCCCAACGGCGGGCTGTCGCTGAAGCAGCTGCTGGACAAGCTCGACGACTCCTACGACGCCCAGCGCCCGGTCCGGATCATCACGATCGGCATGGGTGAGGCCGATCCGTCGGCGCTGCAGAAGATCGCCGACGAGACCGGCGGCACCTCCTACATCGCCGAGACGCCGGACGACATCGAGCGGGTCTTCGTGGAGGCGCTGCTCGCCCGCGGCTCGGGCTGATCCACCAGCGCGAAGGGGGCGGCTAGGGTGACGCGGTGCGTCGCCTGAGGGCCCTGCTGGCCGACACCCGCCCCCTGCGGGTCCCGGCGTACCGTCGACTGTTCAACGCGCAGATCATCACCGTCATCGGCGCCCAGCTGACCATCGTCACGGTACCGGCGCAGATCTACGCGATGACCGGGTCGAGCGCCTACGTCGGTCTGACCGGCCTCTTCGGGCTCGTGCCGCTGGTCGTCTTCGGTCTCTACGGCGGCTCGCTCGCCGACCACTTCGACCGTCGTCGGCTGCTCACCGCGACCACGACCGGTCTGATCGTCACCTCGGCGTTGCTCTTCCTGCAGGCGGCGATCGGCAACACCAACGTCTGGGTGCTGCTCGGCATCTTCTCCCTGCAGCAGGCCTGCTTCGCCGTCAACCAGCCGACCCGCTCGGCCGTGCTGCCGCGGATCATGCCCCACAACCTGCTCCCGGCGGCCAATGCCCTGAACATGACCGTCTTCACCGGCGGCGCGATCGCCGGACCCCTCGTCGGCGGTGCACTCATCCCGGTGCTCGGCTTCTCGTGGCTCTACCTCGTCGACACGGTCTTCCTCCTCGCGACCCTGCGCGCGGTGCTCCTCCTGCCGCCCCTGCCGGTGGAGGTCGTCGCCGGCTCCTCCCCCGGTCTGCGCTCGGTCATCGACGGGTTCGCCTACCTCGCGACCCAGCCGGTGCTGCTGATGTCCTTCGTCGTCGACCTCGTCGCGATGGTCTTCGGCATGCCGCGGGCACTGATCCCGGAGATGGCCGACATCAACTTCGGCGGGCCCGAAGGGGGTGGCCTCGCCTTCGCCGTCCTCTTCGCCGCGATGCCCGCGGGCGCCTTCCTCGGCGGGGTCCTCTCCGGTTGGGTCTCCCGGGTCGAGTTGCAGGGGCGCGCGGTCGTCGTGGCGATCCTGGTGTGGGGTGGCGCCATCGTCGGGTTCGGCGCGGCGGTCGGCCTGGCCGACGGCACCACCCGGCCGTGGCTGTGGGTCGCGGCGTTCTTCTTCGCCCTCGGCGGGGCCGCCGACGCGGCCTCGTCCGCGCTGCGCTCGACGATGCTCCAGTCCGCGGCCACCGACGCGATGCGGGGGCGGCTGCAGGGAGTCTTCATCGTCGTCGTGGCGGGCGGTCCGCGACTGGCCGACGTGCTCCACGGACTGGCTGCGGCCCCCTTCGGCGCGGTCGCCACCACGATCGCCGGCGGTGCGCTCGTCGTCGTCGGCACCCTGCTCGCCGCGATGCTCGTGCCCGCCTTCGTGCGCTACCGCGCGCCCCTCGCCGGCTGATCCGGGCCGACGGTCGCGGAGCCCGACTCGTGCCCGGGGCGGGACGTCAGGGGGCGAGGCCGGCGACGGAACACGGGCGGGTACCGTAAACTACAAAGCGTCGTACTCATTCCCGTAGGAGACAGCGTGGACGTGCTCGAGCTCGCACGGTGGCAGTTCGCCATCACCACCGTGTACCACTTCTTCTTCGTGCCGATCACGATCGGACTCTCCGCGATCGTCGCGTGGTACCACACCCGATGGGTGCGCACCCGCAACGAGGACCACCTGCGGATGGCGAAGTTCCTCGGCAAGCTCTTCACGATCAACTTCGCGCTCGGTCTCGTCACGGGCATCGTCCAGGAGTTCCAGTTCGGGATGAACTGGAGCTCCTACTCCCGCTTCGTCGGGGACATCTTCGGCGCGCCCCTGGCCCTGGAGGCACTGCTCGCCTTCTTCCTCGAGTCGACCTTCCTGGGCCTGTGGATCTTCGGGTGGGGCCGCATCCCGGAGCGGCTGCACGCCGCGACCATGTGGATCGTGCACATCGGCACCGTCCTGTCCGCGTACTTCATCCTCGCGGCGAACTCCTTCATGCAGAACCCCGTCGGCTACCGGATCAACGCCGAGACCGGTCGGGCCGAGATGGCCGACTTCCTCGCCGTGCTGACCAACAAGGTCCAGCTGACCGCCTTCCCGCACGTCATCACCGCCTGCTACATGGTCGGCGGCGCCCTGGTCCTGGCCGTCGGCCTGCACAAGATGCGCCAGAGCACGCGCCTGCTGCAGGACGCGCAGGCGGCGACCGCCGAGCCGGGGACGACGGCGGCCGGCCCCGACCACCACGCCGACCGTCGGATGTACCGCCACGCCGCACGGCTCGGCGCCGTCGTCACCCTCGTCGCCGGCCTGGGCGTCATCATCAGCGGCGACCTGCAGGGCAAGGTCATGACCGAGGTGCAACCGATGAAGATGGCCGCCGCGGAGGCCCTCTACGAGACCCCACCCGAGGGGCAGTGCGCCCCCTTCTCCGTCCTGACCGTCGCCGGGCTCGGCGGTGAGGACCCCACCCACGTCATCGAGGTTCCCTGCCTGCTGTCCTTCATGGGCACCGGCAGCTGGGACGGCGAGGTCCAGGGGATGACCGAGCTGGAGAACGAGTACCGGGCCCGCTTCGGTGACGGTGAGCTCACCGGCGCCGAGACCTACATCCCGCCGATCGCGATGAGCTACTGGAACTTCCGCCTGATGATGGGCGCGGGCTTCTTCGCCATGGCCGTCGCCGCGTGGGCCCTGGTCGCCACCCGCGCCAACCGGGTGCCCATGGCCCGATGGGTCGGTCCACTGCTCGTGGCCACCCCGTTGGCCACCGTCTTCGGTCACAGCTTCGGGTGGATCTTCACCGAGATGGGACGCCAGCCCTGGGTCGTCTTCGGGGAGATGGCGACGCACACGGCCGTCTCACCATCGGTCGGATCGGCGGACGTGTGGACGTCGATGATCGTCTTCACGCTGCTCTACGGAGGCTTGGCCGTCGTCGAGGTCAAGCTCCTGCTCGACTACATCCGCCGCGGCGCCGAGCCCTTCGAGACGCCACGTCTCGTCGAGGACGACGAGCCGCTCGAGTTCGCGTACTGACCGGGGAGCACTGACATGGATCTTGTGACCATCTGGTTCATCCTGCTGGCGGTCCTGTGGACCGGTTACCTCGTGACCGAGGGCTTCGACTTCGGGGTCGGCATGCTGCTGCCGGTCCTCGACCGGGGCCGCGGTCCGACGGGTGGCGCGGGGGCCGATCCCGAGGCTGCCTCGTCGCAGCGCCCACGCGCAGCGTGGGACCCCGACGAGCGAGACGTGCGCCGCCGCACGATGCTGACGACGATCGGCCCGCACTGGGACGGCAACGAGGTGTGGCTGCTCACCGCGGGCGGGGCGACCTTCGCGGCCTTCCCCCACTGGTACGCGACGATGTTCTCCGGCATGTACCTGGCGCTGCTGGTCCTGCTCGTCGTCCTCATCCTGCGCAACATGGGCCTGGAATACCGGCACAAGCGCCCCGACCGCGAGTGGGTGCGTCGCTGGGACCTCGCGATCATCGCCGGGTCCTTCATCGCCCCCTTCCTCGTCGGTGTGGCACTGACGAACCTCGTCGACGGCCTGCCGATGACCGAGCACCTCGCCGGCAGCACGCAGTACACCGAGTTCGACGGATCGCTGCTGAGCCTGCTCACCCCGGTGGCACTGCTCGGCGGGCTGACCCTGACCGTCCTGTGCCTGGCGCACGGGGCGCACTTCCTCGCGCTGAAGACCACCGGCGAGATCCGCGAGCAGGCCCGTGAGGTCGCGACCAAGGCCGGCGTCACCTCGGCCCTTCTCGCCGTGGTCCTCCTGGGTGCCCTCGGCCTGCAACGCGGCACCGCCGCCTCGTGGGTGGTCGCCGGTCTGGCTGCTCTCGCCCTGCTCGCCGCCATCGCCGCCAATGCGAAGGGGGCGGAGGGCCGGGCCTTCACCGGCACCTCCCTGACGATCGCCCTGACGGTCATCAGCTACTTCCTCATGCTCTTCCCCAATGCGATCAACGGCCGCGGGAGCAGCCCCGACCTCACCCTGGCGGCCGCAGCCAGCTCGCCGTTGACGTTGACCATCATGACCTGGGCTGCCGTGGTCTTCACGCCGATCATGCTCGGCTACACGGTGTGGACCTACTGGGTCTTCCGTCGGCGCCTGTCGGTCGAGCACATGCCGCAGTCGGTGGACGCACCGACGTGAGACCCTTCGACCCGCGCGTCCTGCGAGCGGTCCCGACCACCCGGGGACCGGTCGCTGCCCTCGCCGGGATCGGCGTGGCGCAGGGGCTGGCGACGATCGGCACGGCCTTCGCCCTGGCCCTGCTCGTCGTGGCCCTGGTGCGTGGCCAGGACCTGCTCACCCCGGCGCTGTGGACCGCTGGGCTCTTCGCGGCGCGTGCCCTGCTCGGCGCGGCCGCGGAGAGGGTCGCCGCACACGCCGGCACGCTCGTGGCCACCCACCTGCGCGAGCGCCTGCTGGATGCGTGGTCGCACCGCACCGCCGACGCCCGGCCCGCACGCGGCCGGGCGCTCACGCTCGCGACCCAGGGCACCAGCGCCGTCGAGCCGTACATCGCGAAGTACCTGCCGGCCCTCGTCTCGGCCGCTGCCGTCCCGCCACTGGCCGTCGCCTGCCTGCTGGTCGTGGACTGGCCGAGCGCGCTCGTGGTCATCCTCACCGTGCCGCTCCTGCCCCTCTTCGCCGCCCTCATCGGAGCGACGACGCAGGAGGACACCGACCGGCGGTGGTCCTCGCTGCGCGACCTCTCGGGGCACTTCCTCGACGTCATGCGCGGGTTGCCGACACTGGTTGGCTACGGCCGTGCCGAGCACCAGGTCGAGATCATCGGCGAGGTGAGCCAGCGCCACCGCCGGGCGACGATGCGCACGCTGCGGCTGGCCTTCCTGTCCGCCGCGGCGCTGGAGCTGCTCGCGACGATCTCCGTGGCGATCGTCGCCGTCCTCGTCGGCCTGCGGCTGACGAGCGGGTCGATGGACCTGCTCGTCGGCCTCACGGCGATCCTGATCGCGCCCGAGGCGTACTGGCCGATCCGTCGGGTGGGCACCGAGTTCCACTCCGCGGCGGACGGCGCCGTGGCCCTCGACGAGATCCTCACCGAGCTCGACCCTGCCGCCACCGAGCCGGTGGCCCCGGCCACGCCGGTCGATCACGGGGTGCGAGCTGCCGACGACCAGGACGCGCCACCTGGTCGTGCGCCCGCGCCGACGGTCACGGTCACCGGCGTCGGCTACTCCTACCCCGGCACCGAGCGCGCAGTCCTCGAGGACGTCGACCTCGTGGCCGGCCCCGGCCTGACCGTCATCACCGGCCCGTCGGGCTGCGGCAAGACGACTCTGCTCGAGATCATCGCGGGGATCCGCCGTCCCGATCGCGGCGCCGTCGGCGCGTCGCAGGTGCACCTGGTGACGCAGCGCCCCTTCCTCGGCGCCGGCACCCTGCGCGCCAACCTGACGATCAGCGGGCCCGCCGAGACGCACGACCAGTGGCGGGCACTGCGCGAGGTGGGCCTCGACGGAGTCGTCGCCGCCCTCCCCCACGGCCTCGACAGCCCCATCGGCGACGACGGCTTCGGTCTGTCCGCCGGACAGCGGGCCCGGCTCGTCCTCGGCCGGGCGCTGCTCTCCCCCGCGCCGGTCGTGCTGCTCGACGAACCGACCGCGCACGTCGACCCCGACTCCGCGGAGGCCGTCGGGCAGGCGATCGAGCGGCTCGCCCGCCGTCGCACCGTCATCGCGGTCAGCCACCAGCCCGACCTCGTGGCCCGGGCAGACCGCCACCTGGGTCTCGGTCAGCCGGCGGTGACCCGATGAGGCGGCTGAGCCCCCTTCGCCTCTCCCGGGGCCTCGTCATCGCCGGACTCCTCGGTGGTGTCGCCACCGCCTCGGGCATCGCCCTGACGACGACGTCCGGCTGGCTGATCGTGCGAGCCGACCAGCGCCCGCAGATCATGCTGTTGCTCACCACGATCGTGGCCGTGCGCACCTTCGGCCTGGCCCGTCCCGTCTTCCGCTACTGGGAGCGTCTGCGCAGTCACGACGTCGCCCTCGCCGACCTCGCGGAGCGACGCACGCGGACCTACGCCGCGCTCATCCCGCTCACCCCGGCCCGTCTGGGCACCCGCGGCCGGGCCGATGTCCTCACCGGGGTCGTCGATGACCTCACGGACGTCGCCGAGGCCTCCGTCCGGGTCACCGTCCCCGCCATCGGGGCACTCCTCGCCGGTGTCCTCGCGGCCGCCCTCACCGCGGTGGTCGACCCCCGTGTCGGGCTGGTCCTCGCCGGGATGCTCCTGGCGACCGCCATCACCGCCGGGGCCGCCGACCGCCTCGAGTCACGCGCCCAGGCCGAGGTGCTCGCCGCCCGCGCCGAGGTCGCCCGGGTCGCCCAGCTGACCGCCGACCACGCCGACGAGCTGCGCTCCATCGGAGGCACCGGCACGGCCGCCCAGTGGCTGCGGGACGCCCACGCCACCCTGCGCACCGCAGTCCAGCGGCAGTCGTCCGGCCGGTCCCTGTCCGCCGCGGCGGTGCTGATCATCACCGGCGCCGCCGCCCTCGCGGCCGCCGTCCTGGCGTCCTCCTCCGGCGCCGGCGCCCCCGTCAAGGCACTGCTCGTCCTGACCCCGGTCGCCACCGGCGAAGCCCTCGGTGTCCTCACCGACGCCACCCGCTCCCTCGCCCGAGCGCGGGCCTCCCAGCGGCGTCTGGACGAGCTGCTGGGCCAGGAGCCGGCCGTCGCCGACCACGGCGAGACCACCCCCCCACCGGGCCGCGCCCGGAGCCACCACCCCCGCCCACTCGACCCTCCGCGGCTGCAGCTGCGTGGCCTCACCGCCGGCTGGCTGCCCGGGCGCACCGACGTCGGCCCCCTCGACCTGACCATCGAGCCCGGCGAGCACATCGCGATCACCGGCCCGAACGGCAGCGGCAAGTCGACGGCCCTGGCGGTCCTCGCCCGCCACCTCGACCCCACCGGCGGCAGCTACACCATCGACGGCGTCGAGGCCACCGACCTGGACCTGCAGGAGGTGCGCGAGCTCTTCGCGATCGTCGACGACGAGCCGCACGTGCTCGCCGGCACCCTGCGGGCCAACGTGGTCCTGGCCGCCCCGGGCGCGGACGACGAGGTGGTCATCGACTCCCTTCGTCGCGCGGGGCTGGGCGCCTGGCTCACCGGCCTGCCCGACGGGCTCGACACCCGTCTCGGCGCCGGAGGTCTGGGGATCTCCGGCGGTGAGCGGACCCGCCTGGCCATCGCCCGCGCCGTCGCCAGCGCACGCCCGGTCATCGTCCTCGACGAGCCGGTGGCCCACCTCGACCACCCCACTGCGGAGGCGGTCCTGGCCGACCTGCTGCACCACGCCGACCGGCGGTCGGCAATCATGGTGACCCACCACGGGATCGGCCTGGACCACATGGACCGCGTCGTCATGATCGAGCGGGAAGGAGCAGACGGTGTCCAAGAACGCATTGCTGGGTGATCTCGAGCAAGCCATCATGGACGTGCTGTGGGCCGACGACGCCGGACTCACGGTGCGGGAGGTCCTCGCGCGCCTCACCGGACGGGACCTCGCGTACACGACCGTCATGACCGTCCTCTCGCGCCTCGAGGCCAAGGGTGTGACGACGCGCGAGCGTGACGGCCATGCCTGGCGCTACCGGGCCGTGTCCTCCCGGGAGTCGATGACCGCCCAGGCCATGCGTGACCGGTTGCACGACCTGAGCAGCGCGGACCGGCAGGCAGCGATCCTGCACTTCCTCTCCGAGGCGAGCGCCGACGACCTCGATGCCGTGCGGGCCGCGATGGCCGAGGTGGAGGCGAAGGGAGATCGTCCGCGCCGTCGTCGGGGACGAGGTAGGGCAGACTCCGCAGGGTGATCGCCGCCCTGCTCCTGCTCTGCACAGCGGGCCTGCTCGCCGTCCCGCGCCTGCTGGTGCGGGTCGAGCGACTGCGTCGGAGCCCGCGGGCGGCGCTCTTCGTGTGGCAGGCCCTCTCGCTGTCCGCGGTGCTCTGCCTGCTGGGGGCGGGTCCGGTCGCGTGGCTGCGCCCACGACCGCTGCCCCCGCTCCCCGGTGGCGTCGTGATCGTCGTGGCCACCGTCGCCTCGCTCGCCGTCCTCGTCCACCTGCTCCTGCGGAGCCACCACGTGGGCCGTCGGATCCGGGCCGCACGGGCCGAGCACCGACAGCTCGTCGACATCGTCGGTCGCCACGAGGGCGAGTACACCCGGGTGCTGCCCTCCCCGCGGGTGGCCGCCTACTGCGTGCCCGGCGCCGACTCCCGGCTGGTCATCACCGATGCCCTCGGCTGCCTGCCCGATGACCAGATCGCCGCGGTCGTCGCCCACGAGGAGGCGCACCTGCGCGAGCGGCACGATCTGGTCCTCGAGTTCTTCACCGTGCTGCACACCGCGACCCCGCGGCTGCTGCGTACGGACGCGGCCCTGACGGAGGTCGCCCTGCTCATCGAGGTCCTCGCGGACCGGGCGGCGCGGCACGAGGTCGGCGAGGTGTCGCTCGCACGGGCGCTCGGCTCGCTCGCCGAGGCCGCGGGTGAGCAGGTCCCGGTGCCGGGCGTCTCCGCCGGCGCCGGTGCAGCCACCACCAGGATCCGTCTGCTCGTGGCCGACGACCCGGCGCCGTGGCAGACGCTCGCGCTCTACCTCCTCTGCGTCGCCGCGCTGGTCACCCCTGTGGTGCTGTCGGTGATCGTGGCCCGGTGAGCCGCACCGGGCACCGGGAGCCGCCGGTGGGCACCAGTTCCCAGGCGCAAGGAGTTCCGGCCGGTCAGTGCACGATGACGGCGGCCCCGATCGGCATGAGGTCCTGCGACCAGATCAGGTCCATGGCCGCATTGGTCACCCGCGCGCACCCGTGCGAGGCCGGGTGGCCGGGGACCGACCCGAGCCCGTGGACGGCGATGCCTCCGTTGAAGTAGCGCGGCCGGTACAGCGTGCCGAGCGTGGCCTCGTCCCACCCGTCGACGGAACGGAAGACCGAGAAGCTCCCGGGCGGCGTGGTCGCGATGGCCGGCTCGCCCTGCGAGGAGGTATAGGGCTGTCCCGAGCCGGTGCTGGTGTGTAGGACGTACCTCACCGTCCCACCGCGGACGACGACCAGGACCTGTCGGTCGAGGTCGATCTCGATCCGGTTGGCCGGGCCGCCGTGGACGGGCGGACGGACGCCGCGCTCGAGGGCGGCGCGCGTGTTCGGCCCAGCGATGCCGTCGCGGCCCAGTCCGGCCGACCCTTGCAGTGCCATGACGGCCTGGACGGTCAGGCCGCCGTAGTTGGCGTCGGGGGCGCCCAGCCAGTACCCGAGGGCGGACAGCTTCTGCTGCAGGTCCTGCACGGCGGGTCCGGAGTCCCCGGGACGAAGGGTGGTGCTCGCCGGCGCCGTCTCCGGCGCCGGCGGCGCGGGAGCCGAGTTGGCTGGCGCCCCCTTCGCCTCCTCGGCCGCGGCCTCCTCCCGCGCGGCCTCCTCGGCTTCGGCTTCGGCTTCGGCCTTCTCCTCCGCCTCGGCCTCCGCTTCAGCCTTCTCCCTGGCCTCCGCTTCAGCCTTCTCCCTGGCCTCCGCTTCGGCCTTCTCCCTGGCTTCGGCCTCTGCCGCGGCCCTGGCCTTGGCCTCCTCCTCTGCCTTCTCCTCGGCCCGTGCCCTGGCCTCCGCCTCGGCTCGGGCCTCCGCCTCCTCCCTCGCGTGCGCGTCGTCCTTGGCATCGGACTTCTCCCGGGAGGCGTCCTGGGAGGAGTACGACGGTGCGCCGCTCCCGTCGGGCGAGAGGGTCGTGGGTGCCGACTCCGGCGCCTGTGGCGCCCCCTGCACGCCACAGGCAGCGAGCAGCCCGGTCACGGCGAGGGCAGTCAGGACACTGCGGGTCCGATGGATCATGTGAGGTTCCCCCTGACAGAAGTTGGGTGCAGTCTCGTGACCCGTGACGCGCTCTGCCCACGCGTCGTTGCGTGTCGCCGCGGACTGTGACCGAGGTGTAACCAGTGGGTGCGAGCCGCGCGCGATCGAGGGGTGATGTTCGTCTCTGTGCCTGCGCGCACTATTCTGCTCGGGTGCTTGTTGACCTGCCGATGCCACACACTGCCCCGGGGACGCCGTGATGAGCGACCTGCCCACCGCCGGCGACCCCGGCTGGAGCGACCCCGACACGCTCGGCGCGATCCCGCCGGTCCGCACCATCACGTACTGCGGCTACTGCGGTGAGTCGGCCTCGAAGAAGAGCCACGTGCTGTGCCGCCAGCGGCTCGAGGTGGAGCCACCGAGGATGTGCCCCACCTGCCGGCGCCAGTTGATCGTGCAGGAGACCGAGGACGGCTGGGTCGCCCGGTGCAAGAAGCACGGTGAGACCTCCGGCACGATCACCCGCGCCTGACGCGACCGCAGCGGGGAGCGCCCCCCTTCGTCCCGCCCGCCGCCAAACGAAGTGCTGCAGGCCCTATTTCGTATGGCCAGCCGCACCACGAGGTGCTGCACGCAATACGAAGTGCTGCCTGCAGCACTTCGTAGGGGAGACGCGGACGAAGGGGGCGGGACCGGATTTTGCACCATCGACCAGATAGTGCAAACTGCACTGTGTGACCAATAGTGCAACGGACAGTCGACGGACGGCGATCGTCGCCGCCGCGCAGCGACTGGCGGTCAGCTGCGGCTACTCCGGCTTCACCGTCGACGACCTCGCCCAGGCGGTGGGCGTCTCCCGGCGCACCCTCTTCAACCACGTCTCCTCCAAGGAGGAGGCCGTGCTGGGTCTGCTGCCGGTCCTCACCGACGAGCAGGTCGAGACCCTGCGCGCGGGCGGCCCCACGGGCGACCTCGTGCAGGACCTGGTCATCACGGCCATCGACAGCCTCGGCGGCGACGCCGCGACCGCCGAGGACTGGCAGCAGCTCCAGGACGTCGTCCACCGCAACCCCGAGCTGCTCGTGCGCGTCCAGGCCCACGTCGAGGAGCTGGGCCTGTCCCTGGTCACGCACCTCGCGGCCCGTGACGGCGTCGGCGAGGAGCAGGCACGGATCGTCTTCACCGTCGTGGGCGGTCTGATCAGCCGCACCGTCCAGGACCTCATCGACTCCCCCGCCGCGGACCTCCGGTCCGGCGGGCTCACCGCCCGCGTCCACCACAACCTCGCCATCGCACGGGAGCTCCTCGCCACCCGGCGGTGACCCCCTTCGTCCATCCCCGGCCCCGACGACGTGGTCGCACCCACCCCCGCCCGAAAGGCATCCCATGGCCCACGCCCTCTACCGGCTGGGTCGGCTCGCGCACCGGCGCTGGTCGGCCTTCATCATCGGCTGGCTCGTCCTCCTCGTCGCGATCGGCGCCACCGCGGCGACGATCGCCAAGCCGATGACCGACTCCTTCACCATCCCGGGGATCCCGTCCGAGCAGGCCATGGAGCTGCAGCAGGAACTCTTCCCCGACGCCGACGACCCGCTCGACACGCCGATGGGCACCGTCGTCGTGGTCGCTCCCGAGGGCGAGCAGCTCTCCGACCCGGCCAACGCCGAGGTCGTCAACGACCTGCTCGCCGACCTGCGCGGCGTGCCGCAGGCCGGAGACCCGGAGCAGTTCGTGGACCCGGTCGTCGCCGACAAGGGCCTGACCCAGCAGTACCTGTCGACGGCCCAGGAGAACGGCACCCCGGAGGAGGTCGCGAAGGCCAACGCCGCCGCGGTCTCCCCGCTGTCGCAGGACGGTCGCGCCGGCCTGATCCAGTGGACCTTCGAGGGTGACTCGGTCACCGACGTCGAGCCGGCCACCAAGGACGCCGTCCACGCCGCCGTCGAGGACGCCCGCGACGCGGGGCTCGACGCCGCCGCCACCGGGTCGGGCATGCAGGGCATGCCGGACATCGGTGTGACCAGCGAACTGATCGGTATCGCCGTCGCGCTGCTCGTGCTCGTGCTGACCTTCGGCTCGCTCGTCGCCGCCGGGCTGCCGATCCTCACCGCGCTCGTCGGTGTCGGCACGGGCGCGCTCGGCGTCACCGCCGCGACCGCCTTCTTCGACCTGTCGACGACGACCCCGATCCTGGCCACGATGCTCGGTCTGGCCGTCGGCATCGACTACGCGCTCTTCATCCTCTCCCGCTACCGCACGGAGCTGCGGGGCACGAGCGACCGCGGGCACGCGATGGGCCTGGCCGTCGGTCGCGCCGGCTCGGCCGTCGTCTTCGCCGGACTGACCGTGATCATCGCGCTCGTCGCGCTGTCGGTCGTCAACATCCCCTTCCTGACCGCCATGGGTCTGGCCGCCGCGGGCACCGTGCTCGTCGCCGTGCTCGTGGCGCTCACCCTGCTGCCGGCGATCCTCGGTGCGCTGGGCGCACGCGCCTTCGCCGGGCAGGTCCGCAAGGACCGGATCGTCGACGAGGGTGCCGTCACCGAGAACGGCGGCACCCGCTGGGCCCGCGCCATCGGTGCCCGCCCGGTCCTGGCCGTGCTCATCACGGTCCTCGCCCTCGGCGCCCTGGCCATCCCGGCCAAGGACCTCAACCTCGCCCTGCCGACCGACTCGACCGCTGCCGAGGGCACACCCCAGCGCGAGGCGGGCGACCTCATCGCGGAGCACTTCGGCGAGGGCCAGGAGGCCAGGATGTCCGTGGTCGTCGACGCCCGGGAGGTCGAGGACCCGCGTGCGGCCGGTGCCGCCTTCGGCGAGGTCACGGCGGAGCTCGGCTCCCTCGACGGCGTGGCCAACGCGCAGGTCACCGGCGTCAACGAGGCCGGCGACGGCGGTCAGGTGCTCGTCACCCCGACCACCTCGGCGTCCGACCCCGCCACCGAGGAGCTGCTGCACGAGATCCGCGACCGCGTCACCGAGCTCGAGGAGGCGACGGGGACGACCATCGGCGTCACCGGACTCAACGCGATCCAGACCGACGTCTCGGAGAAGCTGCAGGACGCCCTGGTCCCCTACCTCGCGGTCGTGGTCGGGCTGGCCTTCGTGCTGCTGATGCTCGTCTTCCGCTCGATCCTGGTGCCGCTCACCGCGACCCTGGGCTTCGTGCTGTCGACGATGGCGACGCTCGGCGCGACGGTCCTGGTCTTCCAGGAGGAGCTCTTCGGCCTCGTCGACGGCGCCCCGCTGATCAGCTTCCTGCCGATCCTGATGATCGGGATCGTCTTCGGGCTGGCGATGGACTACCAGGTCTTCCTCGTCACCCGGATGCGTGAGGCCTACGTCCACGGGGAGAGTGCCCGCGAGGCCGTCGTCGACGGTTTCCGCCACGGGGCCCGGGTCGTCACGGCGGCCGCGGCGATCATGATCTCGGTCTTCGCCGCCTTCGTGCTGCAGCCGGACAACCTGATCAAGTCGATGGGCTTCGCGCTGGCGACCGCCGTCCTGCTCGACGCCTTCGTCGTGCGGATGGTGCTCATCCCGGCACTGATGTACCTGCTGGGTGACCGCGCCTGGGCGATGCCGACGTGGCTGGACCGCCTGCTGCCCAATGTCGACGTCGAGGGCGAGGCGCTGACCCGGCACACCGCCGCGGCACCGACCGAGGACACGGTCTCGGCCTAGTCCGTCCTTCGCCCCTCGCCGCGACATGCGCGGGTGAGGGGCGAAGGGTGGGCCGGACCGGCCCCCTTCGTGGATACGATCGGGGCACAGGACCACAGGGACTGCCACGTCGAAGGGGGTGAGGCGGTGCGTCGTACACGCGTCGCGATCATGGGCGCCGGGAGCATCGGCTGCCACCTCGGGGGCTGGCTCGCCTCCTCCGCCGAGGTCACCCTCATCGGGCGCGCCCCGACCATCGACGCCATCGAGGAGCAGGGGCTCACGGTCAGCGACCTGAAGGGCCACCGCCGCACCGTCCCGCCCGAGCGACTGACCCTGGCCACCGAGGCCAGCGCCGTCGTCGACGCGGACTACGTGCTGATGACCACCAAGAGCAGCGGCACCAGCAGGGCAACCCGGCAGATCGCGCCCTACCTCGACCACGACTCGGTGATCATCTCCTTCCAGAACGGCCTGCGCGCCGCGTCGATGATCGACGAGGCCCTCGGGTCGGCCTTCCCCAGTCGCGCGTCACGGCCGCTCGCCCTGTCGGGGATGGTCCCCTTCAACGTCGTGCGCGTCGACGAGACCCACTGGGCCCAGACGGTCAGCGGACGGCTGAGGGTCAAGGACCACCCGCGCATCGACCCCCTCATCCGGGCGGCCCACGGCGCCGGCCTGCGGATCGAGATCGAGCCGGACATGCGCGCGGTCCTCTTCGGCAAGCTCCTGCTCAATCTCAACAACGCCGTCAACGCCCTCACCGGCGAGCCGCTCGCCGTCCAGCTGCGGGACCGTGACTGCCGCACCGTCCTGGCCGCCTGCCAGGACGAGGCCCTCGCGCTCGCCCGACGTCTGGGCGTGAACCCGGCGCGGATGACTCCCCTGCCTCCTGCGCTGGTGCCGGCAGTGCTGCGCTCCCCCACACCGCTCTTCACCAGCCTCTCCCGCGCCTCCCTCAAGGTCACGCCGCAGGCCCGCTCGTCGATGGCCGACGACCTGTCCGCCGGTCGCCCCACCGAGATCGACGAGATGCAGGGCGCGATCGTCACCCTCGGGCGGACCCACGGCACCGCCACCCCCGTGTGCTCCCGGGTCGTCGACCTCGTCCGTGAGGCCGAGGAGGCCGGCGCGGATCACCGTCGCTGGACCGGCGCACAGCTGCGCGCCGCCGTCGGCCTCTGACCCTGCCGCACCGACCCCGAGTGGTGCTCCTGCGACCTCGTGGGCGACGATGCAGGCATGACGTATCGGATCACGGTGGTGTGCACCGGCAACATCTGCCGGTCGCCGATGGCCCAGTTCGTCCTGCGGGAGCGCTTCGAGGAGGCCGGACTCGCCGACCGGGTCGTCGTCGACTCCGCGGCGACGACCACGTGGGAGGAGGGCAACCCCGCCGACCCGCGCACGATCAGCGCCCTGCAGCGTCACGGCCACACGGGTGACTACTCGGGTCACCGCGCCCGCGTCTTCGACCGGCGGTCCTTCGCCGACGTCGACCTCGTCCTGGCGGCCGACCACGAGCACCACGCGGTGCTGCGCCGCATCGCCGCGGTCCCCGAGGCCCAGGACAAGATCCGCATGCTGCGCTCCTTCGACCCCTCCGGGCCCAAGGGCGGCGCCCTGAGCATCGACGACCCGTGGTTCGGCGACGACTCGTCCTTCGACCGCACCTACGAGGAGGTCGCCGCGGCGGCCGACGGCGTCGTGGAGTTCGTGCGTACGCAGCTCGCAGAAGCCGACTGACCGACCCGCTCATGAGTGCTCGTCGCGTGCAGGGGGCACCCAGTTGCGTGTCAGACACGGCGGGTAACCTCCCGGCATGCCTCGACCCCGCCGCACCGCCGCGCTGACGAGCACGCTGCTCGTCTCGACGGCGCTGGCCGTCGCGGCGTGCGCCGGAGCCACTGGCGAGCCCCCCTCCGCCGGGAGCCCTTCCTCGTCGTCCACGAGCAGCCGGACCTCCCCCACCGAGACGTCGACCTCTCCCACCGGGACGCCCACGCCCGACCCCTACACGATCGACTGCGACCTGGTCACGCAGCGGGTCGTCGACCGGTGGACGGGCGATGGCCGGCCCGCGCAGGTCGAGGCGGCCGACGACGGCTGCCGCATCGTCAGCTCGGACGCCACGGGCGCCCTGATCATCGCCTGGCGCTACCTCGACGTGCGCGAGGACTCCGGCGTGGTCAACGACGTCAGCGAGAACAGCCGGCCGGTCGAGATCACCGAGGGCCTGACCGCGGTGCGCAGCGAGTCCGACGTCGATCCGACCCGCAAGACACGGCTCTACGTCACCTTCGACAACGGGCGCACCCTCTACGCGGAGGCCACGGCGACCCTTGATCGGCCGCGGACCATGCCGGAGCTGCAGAAGATGACGGCCACGATCGTCACGACCTATGCCGACCAGCCGCCGCTGCCGAGCGCGCCGGTCGAGGACGAGACCTCCTCGACGTCGAGCTGACCCCCGGCGAAGGGGCCGCGCCCCGACCGGGGCGGCACCCCCCTTCGCCTGATGGGAAGATGTGCGCATGCACAGCCTCGCTGACGCCACTCCCCAGATCGCCCTCGGCGCGCTCGACGGCCGGTACCGGCCGGCCATCGCCCCGCTCATCGACCACCTGAGCGAGCCCGCGCTGAACCGCATGCGCGTGCACGTCGAGGTCGAGTGGCTGATCCACCTGACGACCCACCGGGTCGTGCCGGGCGTGCGCGCCCTCACCGAGGACGAGCAGAGGCAGCTGCGTCAGGTCGTCGAGGACTTCGGCCCCGAGGACATCGCCGAGCTGGCCGCGACGGAGAAGGTCACCCAGCACGACGTCAAGGCGGTCGAGTACTTCCTCAAGCAGCACCTGTCGCGGATCGCCCCGGACGCGCAGGACGCCGGACTGGCCGAGCTGATCCACTTCTGCTGCACCAGCGAGGACATCAACAACCTCGCCTACGCGCTCATGGTGCAGGGCGCGGTCGAGCAGGTCTGGCTCCCGCGCGCCGACGACCTGGCCACGAGCGTGGCCGCCATGGCCGAGGACCTGCGCGACGTACCACTCCTCGCCCACACCCACGGCCAGCCCGCGACGCCGACGACGATGGGCAAGGAACTGGCCGTGCTCGCCCACCGCCTGCTCCGGCAGGTGCGGCGCATCGCCGCCGACGAGTACCTCGGCAAGCTCAACGGCGCGACCGGCACCTACGGCGCACACGTCGCCGCGGTGCCGGAGGCGAACTGGCCGCAGATCTCGCGCGACTTCGTCGAGCACCTGGGCCTGACGTGGAATCCCCTCACCACCCAGATCGAGTCCCACGACTGGCAGGCCGAGGTCTACGCCGACATCGCTCGCTTCAACCGCGTGCTGCACAACCTCTGCACCGATCTGTGGAGCTACATCTCGATGGGCTACTTCGCCCAGGTCCGCGGGCAGGGGACGGTCGGATCGAGCACGATGCCGCACAAGGTCAACCCGATCCGATTCGAGAACGCCGAGGCCAACCTCGAGGTGAGCAACGCCCTCCTCGACGTCCTCGCGACGACGCTCGTGCAGTCCCGCCTCCAGCGCGACCTCACCGACAGCTCGATGCAGCGCAACATCGGCACCGCCCTCGGTCACTCGCTGCTCGCCCTGGACAACGCCACCCGCGGTCTCGCCGGGCTCGACGCCGTGCCCGAGGCGATGGCCGCCGACCTCGACGCCAACTGGGAGGTGCTCGGCGAGCCGATCCAGTCGGTGATGCGCGCCCTGGGCGCCCGCGGGGTCGAGGGCATGGACGAGCCCTACGAGCGCCTGAAGGAGCTGACCCGTGGGCGGCGCATCGGCCAGCCCGAGCTCGTGGAGTTCGTCCGCGGGCTCGGGCTGCCCGCGGACGTCGAGGAGCGGGTCGCGGCGATGACCCCGCAGACCTACATCGGTCTCGCGCCGAGCCTCGTCGACACCGTCCGGGACAGCCGGTGAGCGTGGCACCGCAGGCTCGGGGCGACTCCGCCGTGAGGGAGATCGCCTTCGTCGCGGTCTTCGCGGCGCTCATCGTCGCGCTGACCCTCTTCCCCGCGATCGACGTCGGTCCGGTGCCAATCACGTTGCAGACCTTCGCCGTCGCGCTCGCCGCGATGGTCCTCGGGGCGCGAAGGGGGGCGCTGACCGTGCTGACCTACCTCGCCCTCGTCGCCATCGGGCTGCCCGTCGCCGCCGGGTACGTCGGTGGGCTGGGCGTCTTCGCCGGCCCGACCGGTGGGTTCCTCGTCGGATTCCTCCCGACGGCGCTGGTCGTCGGTGCGCTGGCCACGTGGGCCGTGCGTCGCGAGGTCTCGGTCCTGCGGCTCACGCTCGCCGGGATCGCCGGGATGCCGGTCCTCTACGTCATCGGCACCGGGTGGCTCATGGTCGTCACCGGGATGGGCCTGGGCGCGGCGCTCGGTGCGGCGGTGCTGCCCTTCCTCGTGGGTGACGTGGTCAAGAACGTCCTCGCGGCGGTCGTCACCGCGGGTGCCCTCCGCGCGCTGCCCGACCTGCGCCGCCGCTGAGCCGGTCGGCACGCCCGCGATGAGCATCCGATTCGAGGACGTGCACCTCGATCTCGGGGATCGCACCGTCCTGCGCGGGATCGACGCCGACCTCACCGAGCAGCGCATCGGCATCATCGGCGCCAACGGCTCCGGCAAGTCGAGCCTGGCCCGGACCATCAACGCGCTCGTGCGCCCGACCCGGGGCCGGGTCCTGCTCTCCGGCACGGACGTCGCACAGGATCCGAAGGGGGCCCGTCGCGCCGTGGGATTCCTCTTCCCCGACGCGACCTCCCAGATCGTCATGCCCACGGTGCGCGAGGACCTCGAGTTCTCCGTGCGGGGTCTGCCGCGTGCTGAGCGGGAGGCGAGGGTCGCTGCGGCACTGGCCGACTCGGGCCTGGCCGACCACGCCGACCACCCGTGCCACCTGCTCTCGTCCGGGCAGCAGCAACAGCTCGCGCTGGCGGCGGTGCTGCTCGTCGACCCGCAGGTCGTCGTCGCTGATGAGCCGACGACGCTGCTCGACCTGCGCAACCAGCGCGCGGCCCGGGAGCGTTTCGCCGCGCTGCCCCAGCAGCTGGTCCTCGTCACCCATCACCTGGAGCTGCTGGACGACTTCGACCGGGTGCTGCTCGTCGACGAGGGCCGGATCGCCGCCGATGGCGCACCGGCCGAGGTCATCGCGCACTACGAGCGGATGATGACGTGACCCTCATCGGGGTCTACCGCGCGGGTGACTCCTGGGCGCACCGGCTGCCTGCGGGGGTGAAGGTGCTCGCGCTCGTCGCCGTCACGATCGCGGCGCTGCTGATCGCCTCGCCGTGGGTCGCGCTCGGTCTGCTCGCGGTCTCGCTGCTCGCGCTGCTCACGACCGGGGTGCGGTTGCGCACGCTGGCCACGCCACTGCGCTTCGTCACCATCGCCGCGGTCGTGCTCGCGGGGATCATGTGGTGGCAGCAGGGCGCGGCGGCGGCGACCGTGACGGTCGGCCGGCTGCTCTCGCTCGTGCTGCTGGCGTGGACGGTCTCGCTGACCACGCGGGTGAGCGAGATGCTGGCCACCCTGCAGCGGGCCATGCGTCCGCTGCGGCACGTCGGGGTCCGCCCGGAGGTCATCGGGATGACGATCGCCCTGGCCGTGCGCAGCGTGCCGCTGCTCATGGCGACCGTCGAGACCGCCCAGCAGGCGCGGCGTGCCCGCGGCCGCGGCTGGTCGATCACGGCGCTCGGGGTCCCCGTCGTCGTGCGGTCCGCGCGGGTGGCCGAGGAGCTCGGGGACGCGCTCATCGCGCGGGGGTACGACCCAAACGAGCGCTGATGGACATCCAGCGGGAAGGATCGTACTCACAAATGTATGCATTCTCTGATACAGTTCCCCCCGAAAGGGGCCCAAACCATGATCCTGCTGTCCTATATTCCCACCGAGCCCGGTCGAGTCGCCGCTGCGGCTGCTGTCCGCGAGGCCGCTGCGCACGACACCGATCTGGTCGTGGTCAATGCCCGACGTGGCGGCGCGCTCGTCGATAGCCGCACCGCCTCCGACGAGGACCTGGACGCCATCGTTCGTGGCGCCGCAGAGGCCGGCGTGACGGCAACGATCCACCGTCCGGAGAGTACGGACGTCGTGGCGGCGATCCTCGATGCGGCCACAGAGCACGGCGCCCAAGCGGTCGTCATCGGCATCCGCCACCGCTCCCCCGTCGGAAAGCTCCTGCTGGGCAGCACGGCCCAGCAGATCCTCCTCGAAGCGCCGTGCCCCGTGATCGCCGTCAAGTCCGAGGGCTGAACCACAGGTTCCACGCATCCCGAAGGGCCGAATCGCTCGCTCTCGAGTAGGCACTCTCACACATATCGGATCAATGTGAGTCCGACGGACGAAGGAGTTCAGTGGTGCAGATTGACAAATTCGTCCCGACCGCGCAGGAAGCGCTGGCGGACGTTCGGGACGGGTCGACCATCCACGTCAGTGGCTTCGGCTCAGCCGGCCTTCCGGTGGATTTGCTGGAGACACTCGCCGAGCAGGGCGCCCGCGACCTGACGATCGTCTCGAACAACGGCGGCACTGGAGACCGTGGCCTGGCTCGATTGATTGCGGCTGGTCAGGTGAGTCGTCTCGTCGCTTCCTTCCCTCGCGGTGCCGACACGAAGGCCTTCGACGAAGCATTTGCCACCGGCCGCCTCGAGTACGAGTGCGTTCCGCAAGGAACGCTCGCCGAGCGCATCCGCGCGGCAGGCGCCGGCATCGGTGGATTCTTCACTCCGACCTCGTACGGAACGGAGCTTGCTGAAGGCAAGGAGACCCGTGTGATCAATGGGCGAGGTCATGTCTTCGAGAAGCCCCTGCACGCAGACGTGGCGCTCGTGCGCGCGTGGGGCGCCGACGCCCTGGGCAATGTTGTCTACCGCAAAACAGGTCGCAACTTCGGCCCGGTCATGTGTACGGCGGCCACGACGACGGTCGTCTCCGTCGAACATCGGCTGGCCATCGGCGAGATCGACCCAGAGCACGTCGTGACTCCGGGGATATTCGTCGACCGCGTGGTGGTCGACGACCCGCACTTGGCGGTGAGCGCGTGATCACCCCAACCGCCCTCCCCGGTCGGCCCGGGATCGTCCAGCGCGTTGCCCGTGACCTCGGACCCGGCTCCTACGTCAATCTGGGCGTGGGTATCCCCGTTGACGTACTCCCGTTGCTGCGTCACCGTCCGGACATCTTCGTCCACTCCGAGAACGGCGTCCTCGGCATGCGCACACTCGACCCCGACGAGGCCACGGACGACAACATGGTCAATGCGGGAAAGATGCCTGTTGGAGCACACGAGGGTGCGGCGTTCTTCCACCACGCCGACTCATTCGCGATGATGCGCGGCGGCCATCTCGACGCGTGCGTCCTCGGTGCTTACCAGGCCTCGGCCTCGGGCGACTTGGCAAACTGGTCACTCGGCCGCCCCGACGCGGCGAACACTGTCGGCGGCGCGATGGATCTCGTCGTTGGCGCGAAGCAGGTCTGGGTGACGATGGAGCACCTCACCCACCAGGGCAAGCCACGGATCCTTCCGGAATGCACCCTTCCACTGACGGGAGTTGGTGTGGTCAACCGGGTCTACACGGACAAGGCCACACTGCACATCGTCGACGGCACCGTGATCGTCGCTGAGCTCGTCGGGGACACGACCTTCGATGAATTGGTGGACATCACACCAGTCCCGCTGATCGATCGGCCAGTCGAGCGGGAGCAAGGCCAGGCTCTCCACCCGCGCCAGGTTGGGTAGCCGTCAGGTGTTCATGACCGAAATGGACCACTGTGACCATGGCGCAACAGCAGTTGCCACAGCCACGATGCCAGACCTGCTGGAGCTCACCTGCATCGACGACCCAGCGGCCCGAGTGAGCACGTGGGTGGGTCGCCCTCAGGACGTTCCGGCAGGCAGATCCTTCGGTGGACTCCTCTTGGCCCAGGCCCTGCTGGCTGCCGGTCGCACGGTGCCCGACGGCCAGCAGGTCGTCAGCCAGCAATCCGACTTCATCACGGCAGCCCCCACGGACCAGCCGCTGCGCTGGGAGGTGACCCGGATGGGCGACTCCCCGTCGCTGTCGACACGCCGCAGCCGCCTCCTCGACCCGCGGGGATCGGAACTGTTTGCAGCGACCACGAGATGGGCCGTCGACCGTGACGACTTGCCGTCCTACGACGCCGTCCTACCCAGATCGGCTCCGGACCCGGAGTCTCTTGCGGACCTGCACGACCACTTCGCGCGGATCGAGCAGGTCCCACCGTGGTGGCGGGTGCGTCGTCCCGTCCACGTGCGTCACGTCGTTCCCCCGTCGTACACCGAGAGTGGTCCGCGTACCGACGAGCAGACCGCCTTCTTCCGGTCCATCGCCCCACTGCCGGCCGACTCCATGCTCCATGCAGCGGTGGCAGCGTACGTCTCCGACATGTGCTTGGTTGAACCGGCCTTCACCGCACTCGGCGCCGCCAGGCACGCGCCCGGCGGACTAATCCTGAGCCTCACCCACGCGCTGACCTTCCACCGCCCCCTCGACATCAGTGACTGGGCGCAGTGTGACTGTCGCGTCCGGGTCGTGGCCCACGGACGGGCTGAGGGACGCAGCGATCTCTTCGACACGAACGGCATGCTCGCGGTCAGTGCCTCACAGCTGGCGCTGGTCCGGATGCCGTACCCGCCTTCCACATGAGCCCCTGACACACCACCACGCGTCTGCGGAGCCTCTCAGCAGCCCTCGTCGTCGAAGGTGATGAGCTGGCGCAGCTCGGTTCCGCTGGCTAGGAGGTCCATCGCGCGATTGATGTCCTCGAGCGCGATGGTCGAGCTGATGAGCCGCTCCACCGGCAGGCGACCCGCCCGCCACATCTCCACATACCTCGGGATGTCGCGGGATGGGACGGCCGAGCCGAGGTAGCTGCCGACGATGGAGCGCCCCTCGGCGACGAGCGCGAGCGGCGAGACCTCAACCAGGTCGTCGGCTCTAGGCAGTCCCACGGTGACTGTCCGGCCGCCCGGGGCAGTCAGATCCAGCGCAGCGGCGAAGACCGAACCCCGCCCGACGGCCTCGATGACTGCGTCTGCCTTCACCCCACGCGCTGCGGCCTCGTCCGGCGTGAACGTCTCGTGGATTCCGAGATCACGCGCCACGGCGAGCTTGCTCCTCAGAGGGTCGACGCCGATGACCCGCACGTCGTCGAGGGCGAGCGCCGTCATGGCTGCAGCGAGACCCACACCGCCGAGACCGACTACCGCGACACTCGAGCCCGGGGCCGGTGTCGCGACGTTGAGCACTGCACCTCCACCCGTCAGCACAGCGCAACCGAGCACGGTGGCAACGGCGGGTGGGACGTCGTCGTCGACAGGGACGAGGGAGCGGTGGTCGACAACAGCGTGCGTGGCGAAGCCGGAGACGCCGAGGTGGTGGGCCACCTCCCCCCTCTCTGAGCGCAATCGGCTACCACCCGCCAGGGGCACGCCTGCTCCGTTGGCCTGGCTACCGGGGCGGCACGGAGCCAGACCGCCACTGGCGCAGCCGACACAGTCCCCACACCGGGGCTGGAAGGTCATGACCACCCGCTGTCCAGGCGTCACCCCGCCGACTTGGGACCCCACGGTAACCACGCGGCCGGCGGCTTCGTGGCCCAGCAACATCGGTACCGGTCGTGGCCGGCTTCCGTCCACGACCGACAGGTCGGAGTGGCAGACACCGGCCGCCTCCACCCGGACGAGCACCTCCGTCGGTCCCGGCCCGTCCAGGTCCAGGTCCAGGTCGGTGACCCTGATCGGGGTGGATCCGGCGAAGGGCGACGGGTCGCCGATGCGGTCGAGTACGGCTCCTCGTATCCTCACCTTGCGCTCACTTCCTGATCGGCGCGCCGTGTGCTCAGCGCGCGGAGAACTGTGCCGTCCGCCGCTCGAGGTTGGCGGCAATCCCCTCAGCGCAGTCCTCGGTCTTCCACAGGGCGATCTGCTCGGCGATCTCGTGCTCGAGGATCTCGGTGACGGCGTCGGCCAGGCCCTCTCGCAGTGTCCTGCGGATAGAGCGGACGGCCAACGGCGCACGCCCTGCGATCGTCTGCGCCAGCTCAACGGCGCCTGCCCGCACGGAGGCGTTGGCGTCGTCACCGTCGGCGACGAGCACGTCGGCCAGGCCAGTGGACCGAGCCTGCTCCCCCGTGACCCGCTCCGCCGTCAGCAGCATGTGGCTCGCGACCTGATCGCCGACGATGCGCGGGAGCGACACACTCAGCCCGAAGCCCTGGTGGAACCCCAACGACGCGAAGTTCGCGTGGAAGCGTGACGAAGGCGCCGCCACCCGGAAGTCTGCGGCACAGGCCAGTCCCAGACCACCGCCGACAGCGGCCCCTTGCACCGCCGCGACCACCGGTACCGGGATGCGGAAGATCTGCGCTGCAGCCGTGTACACCTCACGGGCGTGGCGGGCACGCTCGTCGAGTCCGCCGTCCGCCCCGAAGTTCAGTCCGGCACAGAAGTGCTTTCCCTGGGACGCGAGCACGATCGCCCGAGCTCCGTTCGTGGCCAGCTCGTCGCCGACCTCGGCGATGCGACGCAGGACCTCCAGGTCGAAGTAGTTCGCCGGCGGACTCTGGACCTCGATGAGGCCGATGTGGCCCTCAACGGTGACTCCCACCGGCACGGTGTTGGTGGTTGGTGTGGGACTCATGTGGACGGAAGTCCTTCCTCAGGGTGACGGGCAACGAGTTCTGATAGGGATGGGGAAGCGAGGACCATCCGCCCGACGCGCGCTTGGACGTCGCACGACGGGGCCCACACCTGCAGCATTGAGTGCACACGTCGGGTCACCTGCTGGAGCGGGTACTCCCGCGTCATGCCGATCGCTCCGTGCGCTTGATGGGCTGCCGCCGCCGCACGGGCGGCGTTCTGCTCGACGACGACGGTCATGGCGTCAACCTCGAACTCGCCGGCACCCAGCGCGACGGCGCCGGCGGCGCGCTCCACGCCCAGTGTCGACATCGCGGCGGCCTGGGCCAGACCCACGACGTGCACCTGGACGGACTGGAAGGAACCCACGGGCTTGCCGAACTGGCGGCGCTCAGAGACGTACCGTGCGGTGATGTCGTACAGGCGTTGGGTCAGCCCGGCGAGGACGGCTGATCGCATGACCTCGGCGTGGCGTCGCAGCGGCGCGGCACCGCCGACCAGCTCCCCGACGATGCCGGACGGACTGTCGACCCGCACGCGGGGCCCCGGAATTCCGGCCATGTCCGTCGCAGCGGCAACGGTGTAGTCCTCGCGGCGCACCAGCACCACGACGTCACGGCCCGTCTGGTCGGTCGTCAGCACGACGACCCCGGCCGCCTCACCGGCCCACGGGACGGCCTGGATCTCGCCGGAGAGGACGCCGTCGACCACTTGGGGCACCGGTTCGTGGGTCGAGGCGCCCGCCAAGGTCAGGGGGCCCGCCACCGGTTCCACTCCCGCGCGCCCCAGCAGGGTCACGGCCACGTGGTGCTCGAGCAGTGGGAGTGGCGTGGCCCGGTGGCCGGCGAGCTGGAGCATCGCGACAGCGTCCGCGGAGGTCCCGCCGACGCCACCGTGCTCCTCGGCGATCCCGATCCACGGGATCTCGACCGCCTCGGCCCGTTCCCACAGCTCCCGCGGGAGGGCACCAGCGCGCTCGGCCGCATCGACGACCTCCGGCGTGACCTCACGGGCGAAGAAGTCGGTCAGGAGCTCGACGATCTCCGGGTCGGGGGCGACCAGGCTCCGCTCGTCAGTGGCGCTCATCGTGTCCTCAATCCCTTCGAGATGACCGATCGCAGGATTTCGTTCGTACCTCCGCGGATGGACCACGAGGGAGCCACCTGTACTGCTGTCGCCAGCAGACGCTCCTCGGGGTCGTCGGAGTCCTGCCGCGGCGGGCGTCCCAGGTGACGGGTGACGATCTCCACGCACTCCTGCTCGAACCGCGTCGCCATCTCCTTGACGAGGGCGGCTTCGATGACGGGCGACTTGCCGTCGTCGACCATCCTCGCCACGGCCAGGCTCATCCCCCGGAAGGCCCAGCACCGGGCCGCGATGGAGCCCAGATCGGAGGCGACGGACTCGCGCGCCCCCGTGGACTCACGGGCAGCCCACCGCTCGAGGACGGGCATCGCGCTCATCCAGCGGTCGACCCCGCCGCGCTCGAGCGCGAGCTCACCGGTGTTCTGCGACCAGCCGGCACCTACCAAACCCAAGCGCCATGTGTCATCGATGAAGACGTCCACGAAGGACAGCTCGCAGAAGTCCTTGGACCCGTCGATGAACTCGATCGGCGACACCGTCAAGCCGGGGGCGTGGCGATCGACGATGAATTGCGTGAGGCCGTTGTGGCGGTCCTCCGACGTGCGAAAAAGCGAGAGGATGTGGGTGGCCGTGTAGGCACCCGTGGTCCAGATCTTCGCGCCGTTGACGAGCCACCCACCGTCGACCTTCTCGGCGCGCGTGCGCACCGAGGCGAGGTCGGACCCCGAGTCCGGCTCACTCATCCCGATCGAGAACGACAACTCGCCGCGGGCGATACCGGGCAGGATCTGCTGCTTCTGGAAATCCGTGCCGTTGGCCGCGATGCTGGGCCCGGACTGGCGGTCGGCGATCCAGTGGTAGCCGACCGGAGCGCCCTTCGCCAGCAGCGCCTCGACCACCACGAGCCGATCCACGGCCGTCCGCCCATGACCTCCGTACTCCGTGGGCAGGGACATGCCCAACCAACCCCGGCCGCCCAGATCGCGGGAGAACTCCGGGTCGACGGCTCCGGCCATGCCCAGCCCGAGAGGGTAAGAGCCCTCCGGCAGTCGCTGGTCCAACCAGGAGCGCACCTCGTCCTGCAGGTCGCGCTCAATGCGGGTGAGTTCCGTCGCCTCGAGTCTCATGCCAAACCTCCTGCTGCTTCGACGGGCTCCGCGCTGCCGACGCCGACAGGCGTGCGGTCCTGCGCGGTCGGCAGGAACTCTGCGAGCACCTCGGCGGTGTGCTCTCCGATCAGAGGCGCTGCTCGACGCAAACCCCCGGGAGTGCGCGAGAAGTTCGCCATCTGGGGAACGACCCGGTACTGGCCCGCTGCCGGGTGCGTGACCAGCTCCAGGTCATCCACGAGGTCCTGAAGGGTCGCCACCCGAGTGGCCGGGATACCTTCGACCCGACAGAACTCGAGCCACTCCTCGGTCGTACGCGTAGGCCCGACCGCGCGAACATCCCGGTACAGGGAGTCGGAGTTGACGAGGGTCGCGCGCTGGTCGACGTAGCGCGGATCATCGTCCGCACCCTCCACACCGGCGGCCGAGAACAACCGCACGTAATGCCGTGGAAGGTAGGGGAAGAGGTGGACGAGACCGTCCTTGGTCGGGTGAGGGCGACGTTCGGGCGACAGCACCCGCGGGTAGCCCGGTGCCGGTCGACCAGGGGCCGCCACCGGCGGCTCCGAGATCGCGCCGCTGCCGTGCTCCGTGAGCATGAAGGCAGATGTCGCCTGCTGCATGGGGACCTCGACGTGCTGGCCGCTGCCCGTGCGCTCTCGGTGGAAGAGTGCGGCAGAGATCGCCTGCGCCATCACCAGGCCACACACCTTGTCGGCGAAGATCGTCGGCAGCAGGGACGGCTCGCCCGTGACCCGCTCGACCATGTCCGCGACGCCGCTGGCGGCCTGGATGATGTCGTCGTAGGCAGGCTCCTCGGACCGGTCGCTTGCCAGCGGAAATCCCTGCGCCTGGCAGTAGACCAGGTCGGGGCGCAGCTCCTTGAGCGAGTCGTAGTCGAGCCCGAGCCGACGCAGCACCTGTGGCCGCATGGTCGCGACAACGACGTCGCACTCCGGGACCAGCGCCCGGATGATCTCGCGACCTTCCTCGGACTTCAGGTCGACGTCGATGGACCGCTTGTTGCGGAGCAGGTTGAGCGCGATGCCCGACAGCTGCGCGTGCGGCCCCGGCCCCATGACGCGGTTGGTGTCGCCACCCGGCGCCTCGACGAGGATCACGTCCGCCCCTTGGTCGGCCAGCACCTGCGTGGCCAGCGGACCCATCACCACCCGCGTCAGATCAAGGACGCGGACGCCACTCAACGGACCGGACGGCGTCTCTGCCTCGCTGTTCACACCTGCCCCCTTCGAGCATCTAGCGAATTCATGCATGAATGTATACTATCATGAATGCCATCTCGTCCAATCGCCAGGAGACGCACATGAATCCGACAGAGGAACGGTCGCTCGACGCGATCTACCAGCACCGACTCTCCGAGGGCTCGCTATCCTTCCAGCGCTGCGACAACGACCACGCGGTCTTCCCACCGCGCCCCGCCTGCCCGACCTGTGGTTCCCGCGAGCTGGTCTGGCAGGACGCCGGGCCCGAGGCCACGATCTACTCCGCCACGACGATCTCGCCGCGCAACGCAGACCCCTACACCGTCGTCATCCTCGACGTCGACGACGGCTTCCGGATGATGTCCCGTCTCGACGGCGATGATGCCACGACGGCCCGCATCGGGGACCGGGTCCAGATCGACATCCGTCCCCTCACCGAGGACGGCGTCCCCCTCCCCTGCGCCGCCTTGATCCAGGCGGTGCCCGCATGATGCGCGAGGAGCAGCTGCGCGGCAGCACCTCCGTCGTCGGCGTGGCGGAAGCCGGCATCGGCGAGGTCGGCCCGGGCGTATCGGCCCTCCAGATCGCGGGCGAGGCCTCCCTCGACGCCATCGCCGACGCCGGACTCCAACCTTCCGACGTCGACGCCGTCTTCTGCCATTCGGCCTTCTTCACCTTCCCGGCCACCACCCTGAGCGAGTACCTGGGCCTCACCCCCCGGTACGTCGACACCACGGCCACCGGCGGCAGCTCGTTCGTCGCGCACCTGCGGCACGCGACGGCAGCCATCAACGCCGGGATGTGCGAGGTCGCGCTCATCGCCTACGGCAGCAACCAGCGCTCCCACTCCGGTGGTCTGGCCACGTCGGGTGCCAACTTGGTGCCGTCCTACGAGTTGCCGTTCGGTCCTCGCATGCCGGTCTCCGGATACGCACTCGCGGCCGCCCGACACATGCACGAGTACGGCACGACGCGCGAGCACCTCGCCCACATCGCCGTCGCTGCACGCCAGTGGGCTCAGCTCAACCCGGCAGCCTTCGCCCGGGACGACTTGAGTGTCGACGACGTCCTCGGGGCCCGCATGATCTCGTCCCCCCTCTCGGTGCGGGACTGTTGCCTCGTGACCGACGGCGCGGGTGCCGTCATCGTCACCACCACCGAGCGCGCCCGCGACCTGCGGCGCCCCATCGTCCCGATCCTGTCGGTGGCCGAGGCGTCGCGCCACATGAACATATCGACGACTCCGGACCTCACGACCACGGCCGCAGCCGAGTCCGGGCCCCGCGCCTTCGAGCTCGCTGGCCTGCGCCCGGCGGACGTGGATGTCGTCGAGGTGTACGACGCCTTCACGATCAACACATTGCTCTTCCTCGAGGACCTCGGCTTCTGCGTCAAGGGCGAAGGAGGGGCATTCGTGGCCGACGGCGGCATCGCCCCGGGAGGGCGACTTCCCGTCAACACCAACGGCGGCGGCCTGTCCTACACCCACCCCGGGATGTACGGGATCTTCCTCGTCATCGAGGCCGCGCGGCAGCTGCGCGGCGAGGCCGGGGACCGCCAGGTGGAGGACGCCCACGTCGGCCTCGTCCACGGCAACGGCGGCGTCCTGTCGAGCCAGGCCACCGCCCTGCTCGGCGATGCCAGCACCATCTGACCAGCTTGACCACCACAGTTCAGGGAGAACCAGATATGTCACGAATCCTGCAGGACCGCGTTGCCGTCGTCACGGGCGCCGGCCAAGGGATCGGTCGCGCCATCGCCGAGCGCTACGCCGCCGAGGGCGCCAAGGTCGCCGTCATCGACATCGATGGCGACCGGGCGACCGAGGTCGCCGACGCCATCACTGCCACTGGCGGCATCGCGATCGGCGTCGCCAACGACGTGGCCAGCCGAGAGTCTGTCAACGCAGCGGCAGCCGAGGTCGCCGAGAAGTTGGGGCCGATCACCATCCTCGTGAGCAACGCCGGCGTCACCCGCCCAGCGATGCTGTGGAAGATGACCGACGAGCAGTGGGACCTCGTCCAGGCAACCCACGTCAACGGCAGCTTCTACTGGCTCCAGGCCGTCGTGCCCGCCATGCGTGAGCTCAAGCAGGGCAACATCATCCTCACCAGCTCCGCTGCCGGAATCAACGGCACCATCGGCCAGATCAACTACGCGACCGCCAAGGCCGCGCTGCTCGGCATGGCCCGCTCCGCGGCCAAGGAGCTGGCGTCGTCCAACATCATCGTCAACGCGATCGCGCCGGCGGCCTCCACGCCGATGACGGAGACCATCCGCACCGACGAGCGCTTCAAGGACAAGTACCTCGACACGATCCCGCTCGGCCGCTGGGCGGAGCCGGAGGAGATCGCCGGAGTGTACGTCTTTCTCGCGTCGCCGGACTGTAGCTACATGACCGGCCAGACCTTCTCGGTCGACGGCGGTCGAGTGCCCGTGCGCTGACCGGACCGGTCGCAGGACGAAGGGGAGGGGCGTGGTGCCTGATCAGGCACCACGCCCCTCCCCTTCGTTCGGGTGCAGTCGTGGCTCACCCTGCGGTGATCAACCCGCCCAAGCGCTCGGAGATGATCCGCTCGGCACCGGCGACCATCCGCTCGACGAGCTCCTGCACCGTGGGCACATCCTCGATGAGGCCCTGAACCATCCCCACGGACCAGATCCCGGCATCCAGATCGCCGGTCTCGTAGACCTCGCGACCGCGCACACCAGCAACGAGGTCCCTGACATCGGCGAACACGGCGCCCGCGTCCAGCATCTCGACGACCTTGGTGCTGATCTCGTTGCGCGCGACCCTCGCGGTGTTGCGCAGCGGACGGAAGATCAGTTCAGTGTCGTGCTCGGTCGCGTCGACGATGCGGTTCTTGACCCGGTCGTGGATGAAGGACTCCTGCGTGCTCATGAATCGGGTCCCCATGTTGACCCCGTCTGCGCCCAGCGCCAGTGCCGCCACCAGGCCCCGCTCGTCGGCGATCCCGCCGGAGGCGATCACCGGGATCGTGATCCTGCTCGTCGCGGCCGGGATGAGGATGAGTCCCGGGGTGTCGTCCTCGCCGGGATGCCCTGCGCACTCGAAGCCGTCGATGCTCACGCCGTCGACGCCGACTGCCTCGGCCTTGACGGCGTGCCGCACACTCGTGCACTTGTGCAGCACCTTGATCCCGTGGTCATGGAAGAACGCCATGTGCGGCTCGGGATTCTGCCCGGCCGTCTCGACGATCGTGATGCCTGCCTCCGCGATGACGCGGCGGTACTCGTCGTACGGAGGCGGGTTGATCGAGGGCAGGATGGTGAGATTGACGCCCAGCGGCTTGTCGGTCATGTCCCGCGCCCGGCGGATCTCCGTCGCGAGGTCCTCGGGGGTGGGCTGAGTGAGTGCGGTGATGATGCCGAGTCCGCCGGCGTTGGACACGGCCGCGGCGAGCTCGGCCCGGCCTACCCACTGCATCCCTCCCTGGACGATGGGGTGCTCGACACCGAAGGTCTCGGTGAAGCGGGTACTCAACATGTCTGCCTCGTCTCTGGCTGTGGGTGGCGGGCGAAGGGTGGTCAGTGGGCCCAGTCGGGCCTGACCGGCCAATCGGGCAAGAAGTCGGGAACGTGGTCTTCGAGACCGGCCTCGAAGACCGCGGGGCGCTTCGCGAGGAACGCCTCGACGCCTTCGGCGGCATCCGGCCCGGTCTTCATCTGGGCGATGAGGCGGGACTCGAGGTCGTGGGTTTGCCAGATGTCGGTCTGGGTCAGCTGTGACCACAGCATCCTGCGGGTGACCGCCACTGAGACCCCCGAGGTGTTGTCGGCGATCTCGCGGGCGATGGCGCGCGCGCTCGAGAGCAGGTCCTCGGGCTCGACGACTCGAGAGATCAGACCACCACGCAGCGCCTCGTCGGCGTCGAAGACACGCCCGGTGAGGGCCCACTCGCTCGCCTGCGCGATGCCGACGACGCGGGGCAGGAACCAGCTGGAAACGGCTTCCGGTGCGATCCCCCGTCGGGCGAAGACGAAGCCGAACTTCGCCGTCGTCGAGGCGATGCGGACGTCCATCGGCAGTGTCATGGTCACCCCGACCCCGATCGCCGCTCCGTTGATCGCGGCAATCACCGGCTTGCGCAGTGAGGCCAGTCGGGTGGCGATCCGGCCGCCGCCGTCCCGGCGCAGGCCGTTGATCGAGTCCTCCTCGTCGGGAGCCGGCTGCATGCCCGCGCCTTGGTAGGCGAATGGCTTAGCGCCACTCGAACCGAGGTCGGCCCCGGCACAGAATCCCCGGCCGGCGCCGGTCACGATCACGGCCCGGACCTCGTCGTCGGCGTCGGCGCGGTCGAGGGCCTGCACGAGCTCGACGGTCATCCGGGGGGTGAAGGCGTTGAGCCGGTCCGGTCGATCGAGGGTGATCTCCATGACGCGGTCGACCACGCCGACCGAGATGTGGGTCGGGTGGCTCACTTGATGCCCCACTCCCCGGTGAACTCGACGTCCGTCTTGTCGGCGAAGGCCTTGAACGCAGCGGGCGCATCGACCGTCGCGTAGTTGACCGCCTGTGCCCGGGCCTCGGAGTCGAGTGCCTCCCGCATCGACTGGAGCACGCCCGCCTGAAGGAGGTCCTTGGCCTGCGCAAGGGCGATGGGTGGCATGGCCGCCAGGCGAGTTGCCAGATCCGCCACGAAGGCGTCCAGCTCGTCGGGCTGCGTGACCCAGGTGACGAGTCCGAGCTCGCGCGCCTCGTCGGGCGTGACGAACTCGGCCAGGTAGGCGAGCCGCTTGGCCTGCTGCAGACCCGCGAGACGGGGCAGGAGGAAAGAACCGCCGAAGTCGATGGTCAGGCCCCGCTTCGCAAAGATCTGGGAGAACTTCGCGTCCGCCGCGGCGACGACGAAGTCGCAGCACAGGGCGAGGTTCCACCCGGCGCCGACCGCGGCACCCTCCACCCTGGCGATGACGGGCGTGGGCAGGGTGTAGAGCGCCTCGGCGGTGCGGCTGATGTTGCGCACCCGGGTCAGCGGGTGCCCGCCCGGAACACCGGAGATGTCCGCGCCGGCGCAGAACGCCCCACCGGCACCGGTGAGCACCACTGCGCGGATAGAGTCATCGGTCGCGACGGTACGCAAGTGGTCGTACAGCCGGTCCCACCCTTCGGCGGTCTGGGCATTCTTGCGGTGGGGCCGGTTGAGGGTGATCGTCGCGACCGCCCCGTCACGGGAGAGGAGTACCGGGTCTTCGGTCGTCGCTGTCATGATCGTCTCTTTCACAGAGTCGCGAGGACGGCGGCGCCGAGCTCGTCCGCCACCTCTCCCCTGTTGCCGTGGGCCTGCTCGAGCGCCTTGCCCCGCTTGAGCCAGATCTGCAAGTCGTGCTCCCAGGTAAACCCGATGCCCCCGTGGAGCTGCAAGGCAGCGCGGTTGGCCTCGAACTCGGCGTCGAGGGCCACTCGGCGGGCGGCCAACGACGCGTGGCGCGCGTCCTCAGCGCCGGCAGCGACCTTGGCGGCCGCGGCGTGCACCTGGAACCGGGCCAGGACGATCCGCGCGGTCGCGTCCGCCAGCTGATGCTTCACCGCCTGGAAGGAGCCGATGACCCGTCCGAACTGCTCGCGTACCTGGACGTAGTCCACGGTGTAGTCGATCATCCGCTGCGCCAGCCCAATGAGGACCGAGGCCGAGCCGGATGCCTCGTGCGCCAACACCGCCTCGAGAGCCGCCGCGGAGCCGGGCAGCGGCTCGGCGGCCTCGGGCGGGACCTCGACGGCGAACTGCCGTCGCGAGGGGTCCATCGAGACCAGCGGCGTGAGGGCGCAGCGACTCAGGTCCGCCAGGTGCAGGGATTCGCCCTCCCGGTAGACGAGCACGTCGCTCACATGTGCGTCGGGCACCGAGGTGAGCCCCCGCAGTGCCGCGGTCGCGCGTATGGACCCGTCGGCGATGCCGGGGAGCCATGCCTCCTGCTGCTTGCTCGAGCCGGCCCGGGCGATCGCCACCGGGCCCGTCACGAGCGCCTCCAGCAGGGCGTCCGGGACCGCGTGGTGACCGATGCGCTCCAGGACGAGGGCCAGGTCGACGAGCGTGCCGCCGAACCCCTCGTTCTGCCCGGGGACTACGATCGCGGTCAGCCCCATCTCGGCCACGGCCCGCCACAGGTCCGCGGAACGACCGGTCTCGGTGTCCCACAGGCCACGGGCGACCTGGGGGCTGGCGACAGCGGCTGCGGCGCGGTCGAATCCCGCCGCCAGGTCGTGCTGCTCGGGTTCGAATGCGATCTTCATCCGCGTGGCTCCTTGGGAAGGCCGAGCTGGCGCTCGGCGATGAGGTTGCGCTGGATCTCGTTGGATCCGGCGTAGATCTCCGCACCACGGCCATGCCAGTAGTTGCGGCGCATGCCGAACATCTCGTTGTTCGGACCGTGGTCGGCCATGACCTCGGCGCCCGCCTGGAGCACCTCGAGGTTCTCCTCGTGCACCGCGGTGAGGATCTCGGTTCCCAGCATCTTGATGAAGCTGGAGTAGTCCTTGCTCCGCCCCGTGGCGATCTCGTGGGTGGAGGCGTAGGCGGCCTGCTCGTAGGCAGAGACCCACGCGGCGAGCTCTCCCAGACGTCGGACGGACCTCGGGTCCGAGCCTGCGTCGGCGGTGTCGCGTGCGAGGTCGACCAGAGCCTGCTCCATGCGGGTCTGGCTGCCGCGCGAGGTCCCGCGCTCCAGCGCCAGCGAGGTCGATGCCACCCGCCAGCCGTCGCCGACCTCGCCGATCACGTTGGCCACCGGTACCTCGACTCCGGTGAAGAACACCTCGGCGAAACCCGGGTTGCCGTGCAGCTGCCCGAGCGGCCGCACCTCCACCCCCGGGGAGCGCAGGTCGATGATGACGAAGGTGATCCCACGGTGCCCGCGGGACTGCGGGTCGGTGCGCACGAGGGCGAACATGGTCGTGGCGATGACACCCTGGGACGTCCAGATCTTCTGGCCGTCGACGACCATGGTGTCGCCCTCGATCCGGCCCGTCGTGCGCACCGCGGCGAGGTCGCTGCCGGCACCGGGCTCGGAGAAGCCCTGGCACCAGATGTCCGAGCAGTCGAGGATGCCGGGGAGGAAGGCCCGCTTCTGCTGCTCCGTCCCGTGGGCCATGACGGTCGGTCCGCCGTGGACCAGGCCCATCTTGTTCAGGCGCTCGGGGAGGCGGAAGCGGGCGTACTCCTCGTCGTAGATGAACTCGGCCCACGGGTCGAGGTCGCGTCCGCCGGCCTCGCTCGGCCAGCTCGGAGCGGCCCATCCTGCCGCGTGCAGCTTCGTCTCCCACTCCATGTGCTGGCTGAAGCCGGGCTCGGAGTACGGGCTGTCGAGTCGGCCCTGGGGCCTGTTCTCGGTGAACCAGTCCTGCAGCTCGCGCCGAAACGCCTGCTGCTCGGGTGTGAACGTCAGATCCATGGTGGGGTCAGTCCTCCGCGAGTTGTTTGGTCTTGTCGATGAAGCCGCCCGTGGTGCCACGTCGCCGGCGGACGGCACCGACGATCGAGGAGAGGACGACCAACCCCATGACCGCGAAGATCGAAGCCGCGACGGGGCGGGAGAAGAAGATGGACATCGAGCCTTCCGACAGCAGCATCGACTGTCGGAAGGCGATCTCGAGCACACTTCCCAGCACGAATGCGAGCACGAGCGGGGCGGGCTCGAAGCCCGTCTTCCGCATGAGGTAGCCGACCAGCCCGGCGGCGAGCATGACCCACATGTCGAACTCGGTGTAGTTGATCGTGTAGACGCCGACGAGGGTCACGAGCAGGGCGATGCCACCGATGATGCCGATGCGGACCCGGAGCAGCTGGACGAAGATCCCCACGAACGGCAGGTTCAGCGCGAGCAGGATCGCGTTGCCGATGAACATGGAGGCGATGACTCCCCAGAACAGCTCGGGGTGCTCCACGATCATGTTCGGCCCGGGGGTGATGTCCTGCATCATCAGGGCGCCGAGGATCAGGGCCAGGACGGCATTGGACGGCAGGCCGAGCGTGAGAAGGGGGATGAAGGCCGAGATCGACGACGCGTTGTTGGCCGTCTCAGGGCCCGCGACGCCCTGAATGGCGCCCTTGCCGAAACGGCTCGGGTCCTTGGCAAGCTTCTTCTCAGTCGCGTAGGAGGCGAGCGACGACATCACTCCCCCGCCACCGGGCAGCATGCCGATGGGGAACCCGAGCAGGGTGCCTCGGGCGATGGAGCCCCGGGACTGGTTCCAGTCGTCGCGCGTGGGGATGATTCCGTTGATCTCGCCGATCGTGCCTGAACCCGTCAGCCGCTTCTCGAGGTTGTACATGATCTCGCCGATACCGAAGAGGCCCATGGCGATCGCGACCAAGTCGATCCCCGAGAACATCTCCGGGATGCCGAAGGAGTACCTGGACGTACCCATGATCGGGTCCGGGCCGACCACTGCGAGCAGGAGGCCGAGGAGCGCTGCGATGACGCTCTTAAGGGTCGACTTGGTGCCCAAGTAGGTCACGAGGACGAGACCGAGGATGGTCAGGGCCGCGTACTCCGGCGGACCGAAGCGCAGCGCCCATGAGGCGAGCAGCGGCGCCACGAACGCCAGGCCGAGGATCGCGACCGTGCCGCCGATGAAGGAGCCGATCGCTGCGATCCCGAGCGCTGGACCACCACGTCCCTGACGCGTCATCTCGTAACCGTCGACGGCGGTGATGGCGCTCGCCGCCTCACCGGGGATGCGCAGCAGGACCGAGGTGATGGTGCCCCCGTACATCGACCCGTAGTAGACGCCGGCCAGCATCATGATCGCGGCCTCGGGAGAGATCGAGTACGTGATGGGCAGCAACAACGCGATAGTCGCGGTGGGGCCGAGTCCCGGGAGCACACCGATGACAGTCCCGATCGTGACCCCGAGGAAGACGAAGAGCAGGTTCTCAGGAGCGAGGACGACGCTGAATCCGTCAGCGAGCAGCGACAGGGGTCCCATGTCAGCGACCTCCCCAGAGACTGGCGACGATGTCGTCGGGGAAGCGAACCCCCAGGGCCTGGGCGAACAACAGATAGGTCAGGATCGGCGCGACGACGGCGATGATCGCGGACAGCCGCCAAGACTCCCCGTTGAGGCCCTTCAGCCAGAGCATCAGGAGGATCATCCCGGCGAGGATCATGCCGGTGTTCTGGAACACCACCACGAAGAGGCACAGTGCGACGAAGCCCGCGAGGACGCGTACCGAGTTGGACAGCTCGAATGCCTCGATGCCGTCGGTCAGGTCGACGCACAGGCCGACGACCGAGCTCACGATCAACGAGATGACCAGGACCCGGGGCCAGAACCCGGGGCCAGGTTGGCTCAGCGTTCCTACGGCCATGTCCCCGCCCTTGACGTGGAAGACCAAGGCGACGGCCACCACGAATAGCAAAGGCACCTTGGACGCAATCCATCCGGTGCCTCGCACGCGGCGCTCGGACCCTTCAGTGGCGACCTCGGTGAGGGTCTGCTCTTGATCCGTCATCTCGCTCATAATCCGTCCTCTCGGAGGGCCTGCCCGATCCGGTGTGTGGGGCCCGGGAATGTTCCCGGGCCCCACACGAGCGGATCAGCCGAAGAGGTCCTTCAGCACTGGCTCAAGGACCGCGATCTCCTCGTTCATCTTCTTGGTCAGCTCCTCGGACCCGATGAACTCCTCGGGAACCATGATCTCGCCCGACAGCGCCTCGTAGGTCGCCTCGTCCTGGACAGCCTTCTCCAGAGCGTCCTCAAGCGTGGCGATGACGTCATCGGGCGTCCCGGCCGGAGCGATCAGGATGAATGTCGAAACCCCATAGATGAGATCTTCGAAGCCGGACTCGGCAAAGGTGGGAGTGTCGGGCAAGAAGGGCACCCGCTCGGATCCCATCACCGCGAGCGGGCGGATCTTGCCTGCCTCGTGATGGGCCTGGACGCTCTCGGTGTATGCGGGCACGACCGCATCGACATTGCCGCCGAGGAGTGCGGTCACAGCTGGGGCGTCACCCTGGAACGGCACGAGCTGCACCGGGACGTCGTACTCACTCTGCCACCGCTCGATCTCGACGGCCTGCGGGGTCTGTGCGCCGGCAGCACCGATCTTGATCTCGCCGGGCTTATCCTTCGCGGCCTTCACCAAGTCGTCTATGGACTCGTACGGCGAGTCGACACCAACCAGGAGCACACCTGCTCCCTGCGTTACAACGCCGATCGGTGCAACGTCCTCAAGCGTGAAGCCCACATCCTCGATCAAAGGGACCCGACTCACGGCCGACGTCGTCGTCATGCCGATGTTGTACCCGTCGGGCTTGGCACGCGCGACCTCAGCCGACCCGACGGAGCCAGAGGCGCCCTCGACGTTCTGGACGACGACGGATGTGTCCAGCTGCTTTTCGAAGGCGGCTGCGATTGCTCGCCCGGAGATGTCCGTGGGCCCCCCGGCCGCATATGTCACGGTCATGTTGATGTCATCGTCGGGGTATCCCTCGCCTCCGGAGCCACCAGCGGAGCCAGAGCTCCCGCAGGCAGCCATCGACAGGGCCAGAACGCCGGCGAGAGTGCCGATGCCCAGTTTCTTCATGTTCCTACTCCTTTGTAGTGACTTACTTGCCGGCAGGCTCACGGGAGGCTCTTGGGACCCGCCGGTGACGTGGCCTGTCGTGGCTGTCAGCGGGTGGTGACCAGCGCGTCGAGCGCGAGAGCGCCCTGGCCGACCGGTCGCACGATGAACGGGTTGACGTCGATGCTGTCGAGGCGGTCGCGGTGGGCGTCGGCCAGTCGCGACAGCGCGACCAGCGCCCGGGCCAGTGCCTCGACGTCAGACGGTTCGGCACCCCGCGCGCCCGCCAGCATGGCGGAGCCCCGGATCTCGCCGATCATGAACTTGGCCGTCTCCAGGCCGAACGGCGCGAGGCGGTAGGTGACGTCCTTGAGGACCTCGACGAAGACGCCCCCGAGACCGAAGACGACCACCGGGCCGAACGTCGGGTCGTTGGACACTCCGATGATCGTCTCGACGCCGTCGGTGACCATCGGCGAGATCAGGACTCCCTCGATGCGAGCGCCGCCGTCGTACGCCCTCGCTGAGGCGACGATCTGGTCATAGGCAGCAGCCGCCTCCTCGGGCGTCGCAACGCCCAGAACCACACCACCGGCCTCGGTCTTGTGTGCGATGTCCGGGGAGACGATCTTCAGGACGACCGGGGCGTCGAGGCCCGCCTGCGCCTGTGCCGCCTCGGCAGCCGAGGTCACAACCGCCTCGGGAACAACGTCGATGCCGGCTGCCGAGATGAAGGCCTTGGCCGTAACCTCAGTCATGGTCTCCGGGAGCCCGGGAAGGACGGCCGTGCTGTCCGTCGCCGTCGCATCGGACGCCCGGCGGTCCTCGAACTCGCGGCGACGGCGCGCATAGTCATTGATCCGACCCATGACCTTGACCGCGTTGGAGATGTCGGCGAAGACGGGGATGGACATCTCCTCGATGGCTCGCCTCACCTCCGGCCGCGTCGAGGCCGTCACGACGATCGGGGCATCCGGATGCGCGGCACGTGCGGACGTCAGGCCGTTGACGAGGAGATCCGACCACGGCTCCAGGAATCCCATGTAGATGACGCCGAGCACGAGCTGGTCGAAGCCGCCGTCGGCCAGACAGGCGTCGATGAAGCTCGGCAGTAGCTTGGGGTCGTTCATGAGCTGGGCGGTGAGGTCGACGGGGTTGCCCACGCCCGCTGGCGGCCAGATGGCCTTGAGGTCGCGCTGCAAGGACGGCGACGTCGGCGGCACCTCGAGTCCGCTCTCGCCGGCCTCATCCGCGGCGAGGATCCCGACGCCACCCGATCCGGTGAGGATGCCGAGGCGGTCACCTTCGGGGAGCTTGCCGATCGCGAGCGCATAGCAGACGTCGAACATCTCGGCCATCGAGTCCACCCGAATGGCGCCGTACTGCTGGAAGAGGGCGTCGAAGACCTCGTCGGCCCCCACGAGGGAGGCGGTGTGGGACGCAACGGCCGTGGCCCCGACCTCCGAACGACCCACCTTCAGGACGACCACCGGCTTGCCAGCCTCCTGGGCGAGCTCGAGGGCCTCCCGCAGACGGTCCCCGTCGCGGCATCCCTCGAGGTAGGCCGCGATGATCTCCACCGACGGGTCCATCGCCATGTGCGCGAGGACATCGGCGAGCTGGATGTCGGCCTCGTTGCCGGTGGAGAGCCAGGGGTCGAACTGCAGCCCCTGCTGGGTGCCGGCGACGACCCACTCACTGGCGATCGCTCCGCTCTGACTCGCCAGTGCCACCGTGGCGAGGGGCTTCTGGGTGAAGGGGACGCCGGAGGACGCGGCGAAGGTGCCCACGGCGCCCGTGCGTCGATTCATGCTGCCGATGCAGTTGGGGCCCAGGAGGCGCATGCCGTAGCCGCGAGCGATGTCGACGAGCTTCTGCTGCTGCGCATCGCCGTTCTCGTCCATCTCCGCGAAGCCAGCGCTGAAGATGGTGACGACCTTGACGCCCTTGCGGCCGCAGGCATGGACGGCGTCGGTCACGGCCGAGTTCGGCAGGGCGATGAGCGCGAGGTCGACCTCCCCCGGGATCGACTCGATGTCAGGGAACGCCGGCAGGCCCTGGATGGTGTCGGCCTTGGGATTGACGGGGTAGACGGCTCCGGTGAAGCCGGACTCCTTGGCGAAGTGGACGGGGCGACCACCGATCTTGGTGGGGTCCGAGGAGGCCCCGAGGACGGCGATGCTCCGCGGCTCGAAGAGCGCGTCGAGCCCCGCGACGTTCGCCTTGCGGGCGGAGTGCGTCCGGGTACCGAAGTCGATCGGGGGCGAAGTGGTGGTCACAGCCACGGGTCCTTTCGTCGCGACGAGGTGTCGTAGCACACAACGTAGAGAGGAATTGTCCTGAATGCAAGATCGGATGCAAGAATGTATAAGAAAATGTTCTCCGATCTCGGAGTGCGGCCGATACGCTGCCGACACCGATGTAGACCCGAGTCTGCCCACCCCACCCGAGGGGTGACCCACTGAATCCAGGAGTGCCCCGATGGCCACCAAGACGTCCGCGACGACCGGCGTCCAACGTTGCTTGACCGAGATCCGCCAGATGATCATCTCCGGAGATCTACTCCCCGGCCAGAAGGTCCACCAGGGCGAGATCGCCGAGGTGCTGAACGTCAGCCGCATCCCCGTCCGTGAGGCCCTGTCCACCTTGCAGGCCGAGGGCGTGCTCACCTACAAGGCCAACACCGGCTTCACCGTCTCCCGATTCAGCGGTGAGGACCTCGCCGAGATCTACCTGATGCGCCGCCTTCTGGAGACCGAGATCCTCCGGTCGATCGACCTGTCGACCGTCGATGTCGACGAGCTCGAGGCGCTCAATGAGAAGCTGTCCGCGCTCTCCTCGTCCGACAACCCGGACGAGTACCAGGACACCAACCACGAGTTCCACTTTCGACTCTTCGCCTACTCAGACCTCCACCTGGTCACCCAGGAGGTCCAGAGGCTCTGGTACATGTCGAGCTTCTACCGCTCTTTGTACATCCAGGCCGCCGACTCCCGCCTGCGCGTGTACGAGGAGCACATCCAGATGATGGACGCCATCCGCAACGGCGACATCGAGGCCCTGATCGAGATCTCCAACGAGCACCGGCGCTCCACCGAGGCCCTGGTCACCCAGCGCATCGGCTTCTCCCGCCCGCGCTGACGGAGAGGGGCAAGTCCACCTCGGGTCGAGTTGCCCTCTGCAGCACTCCGGGCAGGCAGAGCCCCGCAGTGGTGGCCACATAGGCGCCCATCACCACCAGCGCGGCCCCCGTGCCGAATGCATCGGCCAAGAGGCCGTTCACCATCGCGGCAAGGGGCCGGGTGCCCATGAAGGCGATGAGCCACAAGGACATCACCCGTCCTCGCATCGAGGGAGGCACCACCTGGTGGAGCCTCGTAGTGCACCCGGATAGCGCCATGGTGAAGCCCACACCGGCCACGAGGAAGCAAGCGCACACCGTCCACGCCGTCGACATGAGTGGAATCGAGGCGAGACCCCCACCCAGGACGAGGAGACCCAGCACGGGCGCGATCGGAGCGTGCCGTCCCGAGTTTGCCGTGGTGGCGACAAGGCTCCCCAGCACGGCACCCACCCCGAAGGCCGAGCCGAAGTACCCGACGAACTCCTCACCGACACCGTGCCCGTCGGCCATCGCGGGAGCGAGGGTCACGACAGGATCGGCCCCCATGCCGACGGCGGTGACACCCAGAAGCAGGAGGATCACGACCGGGTTCCGCCGTATGTAGCTGAGGCCGTCGAGGAAGCCACCGCCCTCGACCCGCGCCCGGGGAACCTCGCCACGAGCGAGGGACATTGCGATCAGCCCGAACGCCAGGTGCCCTCCGGCCGCCGTGACCAGGGCAGCTCCGGACCCCACGAAGGCGGCGAGCAACGCGCCGATCGCCGGCCCCGCGGCTCGACCGAGCATGGTTGGAAGGGAGTCGATCCCGACCGCCCGACCGAGCTCGTCCGGCTCGACGAGGTCCGGGATCATCGCCTGCATGGCCGGGCCGCTGACGGCGAAACCGACACCGACCACGCAGGTCGCGACCAGAAGGACCGGGAGCCCCAGGCCATCCACACCGGCGGCGAGGACCCACAGGCCTAGACCCGCCGAGCCGGAGAAGCAGAAGGCGCGTCCGGCGGCGACCATCCGCCCTTGGTTCGCCCGGTCGGTCATCGGCCCGACGACCGGCGCCAGCAGGACCTGAGGCAGGAACTGGACCACACTGACGACGGCGACCCAGGTGGCCGACGAGGTGATCTGCCACGCGAGCACCGCCGCGACCACGTTGTGGATCCAGACACCCACGAAGGCCAGCGTCTTGCCGAGGATGAACGAGCCGAACCGCCGGTCCGTCAGCAGCTGCCAGGTGGACCGCCCTGCTCTGGGCGCGGTCGGCACGTCAGAAGTAGATGCGGGTGATGCTCTCGGCGACACACACGGGCCGATCCCCGCCCTCGCGCTCGATGGTGACCTTCCACACGAGTTGGAGCCCTCCCTGGATCGGATCGGCGGCTGTCAGGGCCAGGCGCCCTCGCAGACGCGACCCGACCGGGACCGGCGCCGGGAAGCGGACCTTGTTGACCCCGTAGTTGACCGCATGCTTGCGGTTCTCCACGCGGTAGATCTCCAGCATGAAGGGGACCATGAGACTCAGGGTGAGGTACCCGTGCGCGATCGTGCCGCCGAAGGGCCCGTCAACCGCGCGCTCAGGGTCGACGTGGATCCACTGGTTGTCCCCCGTAGCCTCGGCGAACTGGTCCACGCGATCCTGAGTCACCTCGAGCCATGAGCTCACGCCGATCTCCTGACCGGCGGCCTCCTGCAACTCCTCTGGCCCCGCAAACACCCGCATGTCGGCTCCTCCACATCTCAAGTATCTGATACATTTTTGTATACGGTTTGGACATTATCAGAGAATCGTCGGAGGGTCACCGAATGCGCGCCACTGTCTTGCACCTCCCCGGTGAGATCGCTCTGGTAGAACGCCCGAAGCCGCGCATCGTCGACGGCACGGACGCGGTCGTTCGCGTCACCACCGCTGCGGTCTGTGGCTCCGACCTGTGGTGGTACCGCGGTGACAACCCGTTCGACCAGCCACGACGGATGGGGCACGAGTTCATCGGCCGGGTGGAACAGGTCGGGCCAGATGTCACCACGGTCCAGGCGGGCGACGCCGTCATCGCGGCCTTCAAGGTCAGCGACGGCACCTGCATCCCGTGCTCCGACGGCTACACGTCGAACTGCCACCGCGGCTCGTACTGGGGGCAGAGCGACCGCGATGGCGCAGACCTCGACGGCGGCCAGGGCGAGCGAGTCCGGGTTCCGTACGCGGACGGCACACTCGTGCCGGTCCCCGGCGGCCTCGACGAGGCGCTGCTCCCCCACCTCCTCGCGCTCACCGACGTGATGCCCACCGGTCTTCACGCTGCGCAGTGCGCCGGGGTCCGGCCCGGCAGTGAGGTGGTGGTCATCGGGGACGGTGCGGTGGGTCTTTGCGCGGTCCTGGCCGCACGGCGGCTCGGCGCAGAGCGCGTCACCATCATGTCGCGCCACCCGGATCGTCAGGAGACGTCCCGGGCATTCGGTGTCGACGACATCGTGACCGAGCGGGGGGCGAAAGGGGTGGCCCGGATCCGCGCGCTCCACGGGGGCCTCGGCGCAGCCCACGTCCTGGAGTGCGTGGGGTCGGAGCAGAGCCTGCAGCAGGCCATCGACTGCACGCGACCCGGGGGCCAGATCGGCATGGTGGGAATCCCCCACGGCGTACCGTTGCGACCCCGTGACCTCTTCATCAAGAACCTCGGCCTGCGTGGTGGAGGGGCCCCTGCTCGCGCCCTCATCCCCGGGCTTCTCCCGGACGTCCTCGACGGCACACTGCTCCCCGGCGCCGTCTTCAACCGTCGCTACACGCTGGACGAGATCGGCACTGCCTACGCCGACATGGCTGAGCGGCGCACGATCAAGGCCCAGATCGACGTCACCCCGGTGTGAGACCACCAACATCCTGAGAGCCCAAGTACTCGCCGCCACTTCACCTCGTCTGCTGCTGTCCACAACAGTGGCCATGGCGCCAGCGCAGCTGGAGTCCATCCGTCAGAATGGGAGACATCCGAGGACTCGCTAGGGAGGAGGCAGCATGCGCGACATCGTGGAGACACCGATTTTGACGCTGTCCGCAACGAGTCGGCACCTCGCCATCCCGAAGGGGACACTCCACGCCTGGCTCACGGACACGCGCGGCCCGCTGGTGCATCGTGTCCCCGACCAACCCCACAACTGGCCGACGATCCCCTTCGTGGGGGTCGTTGAGGCCCACGTCCTACGTCTGCTGCGGCACGACCTCAAGCTGTCGCTGCCGAAGGTCCGAGACGCGGCGATGGCGGTCCGCCGTGAGTTCGACACGCCGTACGCTTTGGCGACGAAGCGGGTCGCCACGGACGGCGCCGACATCTTCATCGAGTACGCCACAGGCGAGCTCGCCCGTGCTCACGACGGGCAACAGCCGTTCCGCGAGGTCATCGACAGTCACCTGCGCTTCATCCGCTGGGGTGATGACGACTGGCCCGCCGCCATCACACTCCAGCAGTACTCGGAAGTTGCGCCGGTGATCATCGACCCCCGTTTTGCCTGGGGTCAACCAGTCGTCGAGCGGAACCGAGTCCCGGTTGCGGCGATCACAGAGATGTGGCGCGCCGGTGACCCGATGGACTTGATCGCAGAGGAGTTTGATCTCACCCGTGAGCAGGTCGAGACGATCTGCCGCGCAGCCGCCTGAGTTCTTCTGCGACAGAAGCCTGGGCAAGGTGGTGGCGCGAGAACTTCGCGCCCGTGGGTGGACGGTGCATCTGATCGCTGAGTACTACGACAACGACGGTCAGGACGTCCTCGACGAGGAGTGGATCTCCGAAGGCACTGCCAACGGGTGGCACTTGCTCACCAAGGACGCGGCGATCCGCCGTCGAGACCACGAAGCAGTTGCAGTGGGAGACGGGATGTTGTTCACGCTCGCTCGCCAGAATCTGCGGGCGCTGGACATGGTCGAACTTCTCGAACGCCACCGGAATCGCATCCTCAGGCTGATTGCTGCTGGCGAACCCGGGATCTACGTGATCAGGCAGTCAGAGGTCACGAAGTACACGCGTCCCAGATGAGCCCATCAACAACCCGCCCTACAGTGCCCCGCCGGAGCCGAAGATGTTCTCCATCATCCGGATCGCACCGGGCCCGATGATGACGACGAACATGGCGGGGAAGATGCACAACAGCAGCGGAAAGAGGATCTTCACGGTGATCTTCTGCGCCTGCTCCTCCGCCTTCTGCCGCCGGACGACACGCATGGCGGAGGTCTGCTCACGCAAGACCTTGGCGATCGGGATGCCGAGCCGGTCGGCCTGCACGATCGCGGAGATGAAGTTCTTCACCTCCGGCAGCACGACCCGCTCGCCCATCGAGGAGAACGCCTGCCCTCGGGTCTTGCCGAGCTGGATCTCGGAGAGCACTCGGGCGAACTCACCCGACAGCGGTCCGTCGGTGGTGCGCGCGACCCGCAGCACGGCCCCGTCGAACCCCTGGCCGGCCTCGACGCAGACGGTCAGCACGTCGAGCACGTCAGCCAGGTCCTTGGCGGTGCGCTCCTGCCGACGCAACGACGCGTTGTAGAGCAGCAGGTCCGGCAGGTAGAACAGCGCCGCCCCGAAGAAGACCGCGAGGAGCACCCCGACGACACTGATGTCCCCGAACAGCAACCCGAGCGCCAGCCCGAGCAGCAACAGCATCCCCTTCACACCCATGATCCGGTCGACCGTCCACGGCGCCGGGTTGCCTGCCTTGTCCAGGCCGTTGGCGAGCCGCTCGACCGTCCCACCCGGGGACAGGCGGGTCGCCAGGCGCCGGGATCCGTCGATGATCGGGGCGACGAAGCGCTCCGAGGCCGGCAGTTCGCTGCGTACGGCCGACTGCGCGGACGCCGTCCCTTCGATCAGGGCCAGACCGCGCGCCACCCCGGTCGGTTCGGACGGCCGCAGCGAGATCGCCAGCACGAGGACGAGCACGAGGAGGGCGAGCGCGAGGAGGGCGGCCCCGATGAGTGCGGTGGTCATGTCACACCTCGATCTTGACGACGTTGCGCATCCAGATGATGCCGATGACGATGCCGACGATGGCGCCGACGGACATCAACAGACCCAGCGCCGTGGTCCAGAGCAACTGGATGTACTCGAAGTTGACCAGCAGCATGTAGAAGAAGAGGGCGAACGGCAGCGCGATGAGGATGTAGGCCGACAGTCGCCCCTCCGCCGAGAGAGCCTTGACCTGACGGAAGAGGACCTCCCGCTCCCGCAGGGTGTGGGCGGTCGTCTCGAGGGTCTCGGCGAGGTTGCCGCCGACCTCCCGCTGGATGCGGATGGCCATGACGGCCATCGCCATCGCCTCGCTGCCCATCCGCTCGGCCATCCGCTCCAGGGCGTCGGCGATGTCCGTGCCGATGCGGGTCTCGGCGAGGGCCCGGGAGAACTCCTTGTCCACCGGCGGTGCGGAGTCCTGCGCCACGGCATCCAGGGACTGCATCAGACCGAAGCCGCTCTTCAGGCTCGTCGCGACGAGCACCAGGGAGTCCGGTAGCACCCGCTCGAATGCGCGCGCCCGGCGTGCGGCGAGCAGACGCAGCACCACCTGGGGTACGGCGATCCCGACGAGCAGTCCGACGATCACTCCGACGACCCAGGGCCCGGGCACCAGGAGCATGAACACGGCGATGGCGACGATGATCGCCACGCCGCACAGGACGTACCACTCCCCTGCGCGCAGGGGCAGGTCGGCACGGTTGATCAGCAGCATCGTGTGAGCGGTGGAGCCGCGCTTGGCCATCCGACGCTCACCGAAATCGATGAGGCGCTCGCTCACCGCCTTGCCGTCGTCACGTCCCTCCCGGCGGGACCACTGCTTGACCGGGACGACGTAGTCGTCGATGCCGGCCAGACGCAGCTCGCGACGGGAGCGCACCGTCGGGGTGATCAGGCCCAGGGCGAACAGGAAGATCGCCACGCCGACGGTCAGGGCGGCGACCCACGGCCACGGCGACCACCCCGGCAGACCGCCGGTGGCCAGCTCTGGAGCTGCGGCGTCGGCAGTCTCGGCCGGCGCGGCCGGCTCAGCCGCAGCCACTCCTTCGAGGGTGACGGTCCGCTCCACGGCGAAGGGGGCGCCGTTGGCCGTCCCTTCGAGGCGCACCACGTGGCGTCCCGCGAGCTGGTCCGGTGTCGTGATCTCGAAGGGGGCCTGCGAGTTCAGCGCACGAGCGGCGGTCTGGAAGGCGTCCCCGACCGCCTCGGCGTCGGCGGCGGCGAGGATGGACCCGTCGCCGGCCTCGGCGAACCCCTTGAGGGCATTCATCGTTTCTTCGTCCTCGGTGCGGAACCGCACGACGTCGACGCGGATGCCGCGCTCCCGCACTGCTGCGGTCGCCTTCTTCAGATCAGCCTTCGGCTTGGCGCTCACCGTGTCGGCGCCGTCACTGAGCAGGACCATGCTGCGGTCGCCCTCATCGCCCAGGGCCTTGGCGGCGGCGAGCACGGCGGCGTAGAGGCTCGTCTCACCGCGCGCGACGAGTCCGTCGACGACCCGCTGGACCTGCGCGCGATCGTGGGAGGGCTTCAGGTCCACCCCGGCGGTGTTGGCGAAGGTCGCCACCCCCACCTTCACGTCCGTGGGTACCGCGTCCAGGTAGGCGCGGGTGGCCGCGCGCACGGTCGCCATCCCGTCGGCGCCCATCGACCCGCTGGTGTCGATGACGAGCATCGCCGACCGTTCGATGCTCGTCGACTTCGCAACGCTCGCCTCGTGCTCGCGACCGTCGATGGTCGCGGTGAGACTGTCCGGGTCGACCTGCACGACCTCGGGGCCGCGGAAGGTGAGCACCCCGGTCACGGCCTGCGACTGCGACTCGACGTCGCTCATCGAGACGTCGGGGGCGGCGTTGGCTGCCGTCCCCGACAGCACGAGAAGGGCCACCGTGAGGGTGACGGCGGCGAGGAGGCGCTGGAGGAGGTGGGTCACTGGGCGATCCGGGCGAAGAGGTGCACCGGCAGCTCGACCCCGAGGTCGGCGAGGTCCTGGACGAACCCCGGTCGGACGCCGGTGGGCAGCAGCTGCCCCAGGTAGCGGCCGTGCTCGTCACGCCCGGCTGAGTAGTCGAAGGTGAAGACGTCCTGCAGGGTCACCACGTCCCCCTCCATCCCGATCACCTCGCTGATGGCGACGATGCGACGCGAGCCGTCCTTGAGCCGGGCCTGCTGGACGATGAGGTCGATGGCCCCGGCGACCTGCTCGCGGATCGCTCGGACCGGCAGGTCGACGCCCGCCATGAGCACCATCGTCTCGAGGCGGGAGAGGCTGTCGCGGGGCGAGTTGGCGTGGATGGTCGTCAGCGATCCGTCGTGGCCGGTGTTCATCGCCTGGAGCATGTCGAGCGCGGCGCCGTCACGCACCTCACCGACGATGATCCGGTCCGGTCGCATGCGCAGCGCGTTGCGGACGAGCTCGCGGATGGCGATCGCACCGCTGCCCTCGATGTTCGGCGGGCGGGACTCGGTGCGCAGCACGTGCCGCTGGTGCAGCTGGAGCTCGGCCGCGTCCTCGATCGTGACGATCCGCTCCTCCTCGGGCAGGAAGGAACTGACGACGTTGAGCGTCGTCGTCTTGCCGGAGCCGGTGCCGCCGGAGATGAGGATGTTGCGTCGGCCGCGCACGCACGCCTCGAGGAAGTCGCGCACCGGCGTGGACATCGTGCCCATCGCGATGAGGTCGCTGTCGGTGAAGGGGTCCTTGGCGAACTTGCGGATCGTCAGCATCGAGCCGTCGAGGGCGACCGGCGGCAGGACGGCGTTGACGCGGGAGCCGTCGGGCAGGCGAGCGTCGACCATGGGGCTGGACTCGTCGACGCGACGTCCGACGCGGGAGACGATCTTGTCGATCGTGCGGCGCAGGTGGGACTCGTCCGCGAAGCGCGTGCCGGTGGGGAAGATCCGCCCGTCCCGCTCGATGTAGATGTCGTCCGCGCCGTTGACCATGATCTCGGTGACGTCGGGGTCGCGCAGGTACGGCTCGAGCGGGCCGTGGCCGAGGATGTCGTCGGAGACGTCCTGGGCGATCTTCGTCCGGTCCGACTGGGACAGCGGCGTGTTCTCGGAGTCGATGACCTGCTGCAGGGTGTGACGCACCTGGCTGGCCAGTTCCTGCTCGGACAGGTGCGGGTCGTAGAGCCGGGGGCCGAGGGAGGCCACCAGAGCTTGGTGGACGCGGTCCTTGACGTCGGCGAAGGGGTCCTCACGTCGCCGTGGTGCCTTGGCACGCCGGGTGGGGCCCGCTTGCGGCGGGGCCGCACCGGCCCGGGCGCTGCGCGCCTGCTCCAGACGTTCGGCCAGATTGCTCATGCCCTGCTCCTTCGCCGTCCGAAGCCACGCCGCGGGCCCTGCTCGACCGGTTCACCGAAGCGGGCGCGCACCTCCTGGTCGGCCAGCTCACGCATGGCCACGGCCGCGGGGTTGCGTTGGTCCTGCACGACGATCGGGTACCCGCGGTTGGCCGCCTTGGGCACGCCGAGGTCGTTGGGGATGCTCACCGAGACCGACTGCTTCAGGGCCGTCTCCACCTCGTCGACGTCGAGCCCGACCTTGATGCCCGACCGGTTGAGCACGATCACCCGGGAGTCCTTGGAGGCACCCAACGTGTCCAGGGTGTTGATCGCCAGCCGCAGGTTCTTCACCGCCGGGATGTCCAGCGTGGCGACGAGCAGGGTGAGGTCGCTGACGTCGAGGGCCGTCAGGACGTGCTCGGTGAAGGACGGCGGGGTGTCGACGACGACGTAGGTGTAGTGGGTCCGAGCGGTGCGCAGCAGCTCGAGGATCACGTCTGCCGGGACCCGCTCCGCGTCGGCGGGGTCACTCGACGGGGCGATGACGTCCAGACCCGTCTGCTCGTGGGTGGCCACGACGGACTCCAGACCCGCCCGGTCCAGGTGACCACGCATGCCCACGAGGTCACTGACCGTCCCGGCCGGGACGAGCTGGAGGCTGATCGCGACGTCGCCGAACATCAGGTCGAGGTCGACGAGCAGCGTGCGGGCACCGCTGGCCGCGAGGTGCGCGGCGATGTTGGTGGACAGCGTCGTCTTGCCGACACTCCCCTTCGCCGAGAAGACGGTGATGATGCGACCGTGGCTCTCCCGGTCGCCACGACCCGCTCCCTCGCCGACGAGTTGTGCCGTCAGCTGCTCGCTGCGCCGCACCGCATCGGCGAGCGTCGTCTGGTCGTCGGACTGCACGACCTCGCGGATGCCGCTGCGCAGTGCCTGGGCCAGGACGTTCACGTCGATCCGCTGACGCAGGAGGAGGACACCGACCTCGGGGCGGTCCACCCGCAGGCGCTCGGCGAGCTCGCACGCCGGGTCGACACCGATGTCGAGACCGATGACGACGAGGTGCTGGTCCGCCGACTCGTCGACGGCCTTGGTGATGTGTGGTGCGTGGGTCAGCACCGCCACCCCCCCGCCGAGCGCGAAGCGGTAGGTCTCGCTGACGCGCGGGTCGAGGCTCCACAGGATCGTCATCACTTCACCGCATTCGTCAGGTCGGCTGCGGCGTCCTGGGGGAAGATCGTGATGTCGTTGGCGTGCGAGTCCGTCCCGATCTTCACGTCCGATCCCCGCAGTCCGGCGTAGAGGGTGTACTCGGTGATGCCGTGCGCCAGTCGGGGCGCGTCCTTCGGATCGACCGCCACGGTGACGAGGAAGCTGGGCGCGCTGTCCTGCTGCGCCTGCTCCTCGTCGTCCTGCGCCGGCTTCGGAGCGGAGAGCGCGGTGTCGCCCATGGCGATGACCTGCACATCGGGGAGCAGGACGCTCGTGCCCTGCACGTCGAGGTCGTTGAACTCCGTGGCCTCATCACTGCCGCCGGTGAGCTTGATCTCGTGCGTCGCATAGATCGCGAGGTTCGACCCCGGGGTGACGAACTCACCGACGCGGGCCGGGTCCGACAGCTCGACGGACATGGCGACCATGCCGGATGGCACCTGGATGGCCTTCTCCCCCGTGGGGGTCGTCCCGAAGCGGTCGGCCATGAGGAACTCGCCGGCCGCTACGTCGGAGAGCGCCAACAGGGCGTTGTTGTCCGGACCGATCTCCTCCAGCGCACCGGAGGGGAATGCCGCCGCGGCCACCGTGGTCTCGGTGATCAGCTCGCTGCGCAGCGCGTCCTTGAGGGTGGTGCCCGCCGGGACGACCTGCGACGCGACGTACACGGGGATCGGCTGGGCATCGGCGACAGCACGCTGGTCCGCGCCGCGGACGTAGTTGATGACCAGGGCTGCTCCGACCACGGCCAGCAGGACCGCGACGAGCACGGCGATGACGCGACGGTTCATGCGGGACGCTCACTCTCGATAGGGGATGACATTGGTCGGGTCACCCGGCCGGTTTGATGATGTTCACGCCGAAGTCATCGGCGTCCGGATCGATGGAGCCCACGGGCAGCTGGCCGGAGGTGAACCATCCCCAGATGTAGGAGACCGAGTCATTGCACTTGTCGGTGCAGACCGCGCTGGGCTCCTGGTAGATCTCATAGGTCTTGGTCGGCGCAGCCCCGGACATTCCGTGCCAGCCGGCGAAGTAGAAGGACGCCACCCCGGAGATCTGGTACTTGCCGCCCTTGCCCGTCCCGTCCGCGGCGACATGGATGGGGATGAAAACCTCGGTCCCGATGTACTTCTTCAACTCACTCGCCGAGCACGTGTCGCTCTTACCCGGGGCGCCGTCGACCCAGCCGCCGACATCGATGGTGGCCACGCAGTCCGAGTTCGCCAACCAGGCGAACCCACCGGGGTAGTGGTGGCCGGGACTTCCGGTGCACTTGTGGTCGCCGCTGTCGTGCGTGAAGATCCCGGTCGCGTAGCCTCCAGCAGCGATCTCAGCGGGGACGGCGGGCGGAAGACCTCCATTGCCCTCGGGGGTGTAAGGCGGGGACGGCGCGTACTTCTCTCCAGCGACCCCGCCCACCGCAGTCTTGTTGGCCCAGTCGCACTGACCGATCGTGATGGGCAGAGTCGCCCCGGTGCTTCCCGGCGGACCCCAGGCGGCCCGGGCGCATGCGCTCACGCTCACGTCATCGGCTTCACCGGTGACCAGCATCTTGGAGAAGGGCAGGAACAACTTGTCCCCGCTGGCGCTCTTGGTGGCTCCATAGGTCTCGACGTAGGGGATACCAGTGCTGAACTTCGACGGGAGCGGGGGGCACTTGCTGAGGTCGGTCATGTCGCCGTCGATGGTGCAATCACCGAGAACCGTCCCGACCTGCTCTGCTGTGCCACTGGCACAGGCACCGTCGGTGTATTTGGTCTTGCCGTACTGCCCCAAGGCGTCATGGGAGTTGGCTCCGAGCAGGTCGTCGACCCGGTCGGGATCGCAGTTGGTTGCGGCCTTGGCGCACTCCGCGGCCAGGGCCAACGAGGTCGCGTCGGCGGCATTCTGCACCTGACGCCGCTCGTACATGATGTTTCCGATGTCGATGCTGATGGCGAGCATGCCCATGACCACCCCCCCCCCCCCGGCGAGCAGAACAGCGAGAAGGGTCGCAGCCGCACCGCGCTCCTGCTGATTCCCGCGTCGACTGAAGCTCCGCATCAGACCTCGCATCGCATGACCGCCTTTGCCTTGGGCTCGAGGGTCATCTCACTGCCGAACATGCCCATCGCGGGGTCGAGCACGAACCACGTGAAGCTCGGGTAAGTCGCGGTCACGCTCACGTCGCCACCTGGGGAGCATGATCCAGGCACAACGGTGATCCCGGTCATGTTGTTGGTGGCGGTCCTGACCCTCAATTCCACATCTGCCGCGTCGTCGACGACCGCGACGCGGGCGCCTTCACGGACCGCATTCGTCAACGTGACCTCGTAGAAGAAGAACCGACCGAAGTCGACGATGCCGCCGATGACCAGGAGCAGCATGGGCAGGATGATCGCTATCTCGACGGCCGCTGCGCCGCGGTCGTGCCAGCGATGGCCACTGCGTCGGATAGAGCGCATGATCCGCCCCTTTCGCGTGGTCGGTCTTGGTGTGGGTGACTGTCCGGCTATCGAGCCTGGAGAATCACAGAAGTCTTCTGGTCACGCCCGCCCGGTGGGCTCGTGACCACGGACATCCGTGGCGGGGCGTCAACGCTGCGGCACCCCGCCACGGATCACTTCACGTCAGGTCATCACTGGCCACCGGGGTTAGTGATCCCCGTCGTGACCTCGTTGAAGAGGTTCGTGAGCTCCCCGCCCAAGGCGAACACCGCGCCGATGATGGCGACGGCGATGAGGGCGACCATCAGGCCGTACTCGACGGCGGTCGCACCCTTCTCGCGCTGGGACATGAGGCTCTGCAGGCGAACGAAGATCTCGAGCATGGTGTTTCTCCTTCTGTGGGTGCCGCACGTGCCGGCGGCACCTGTGGCGATCGAGTTGTTGCAGGGAACTGCGGTCGTACCCGACGTGGGGACTTCGTCGGTGGTGGTGCCGGCCGGTGGTCTGATCTCGTCAGCGCAGCACTGATCCCCGCCGGACAGGATCCAGCTGCCCGCCTACCCGGCACTCGCCGCGCTGCTGGCGATCTGCAGCTACGCCACGGGCGAGTGGCCCCCCTTCGCCCGGGCCCTGCTCGCCGGGCTCGCACTCTTCCTGCTCTTCTTCGTCATGGCGATCCTGCCGGGCAGCGGGATGGGCTTCGGTGACGTCAAGCTCGCCGGTCTGCTCGGCATGCTGCTCGGGTGGCTGTCCTGGACGCAGGTCCTGTGGGCGACACTGGCGACCTTCCTCATCGGCGGGGTCGTCGCCGTACTCGTGCTTGCGTTGGGGCGCAAGGGCCGTCGCGACGACTTCGCCTACGGCCCGTCGATGCTGCTCGGCACCGTCACCGCACTCGCCGCCCCAGCAGTGCTCCGGCTCGTCCTGGCCTGACGGCCGCCCGACCTCGTCCGTCGACCGCCCCCTTCGTCCAGAACGCGACGCGGCGCCGCACCCGGTCCCACACTCGTGCCGACCGGCGTGTCAACATGGCCTCGTCGACCCACCCAGGGGACAGCGCCACGGGGCCGACGCGCGTAGGAGGACGACATGCACCACCGCTCTCGCGGCCGGCACCACCTGCGGCTCGCCGCACTCGCGTCGGCAGCCGCGCTCGGGGTCGCCGGCTGCAGCACCGCGGCCGACGCGCCCCCGGAGGACACGACCTCGACGTCGACGTCTTCGGCACCAGCCACGTCCCCTTCGTCCTCGACCGACGCCAGGCAGGACGAGCCCACGGCCGACACCAAGCTGGCCCGGGCACGGGCCCTGGCCGAGGGGCACGATCCCGAGGCAGCCCTCGAGGTGCTGGCCGACGTCGACGACCAGCGGGCCCAGGAGCTGACCCAAGCCGTGCGGTCCCAACGCTCGAAGCAGGTCACCTGGCCGAAGGGCAAACCGGTCCCGCACCTGTTCTTCCACAGCCTCGTCGTCGACCCGGAGCGGGCCTTCGACGGGGACGACCGGGCCCAGGGTTACGACGACTACATGGCCACCATCCCGGAGTTCACGCGCACGCTGGAGGCCCTCCTCGAGCGCGACTACGTCCTCGTCGACCCGCACGACATCGCCACGGTCGGCGACGACGGACAGATGCACTACCGCTCCATCCGACTGCCCGAGGGCACCACACCCATCGTCCTGTCGCTCGACGACCTCAGCTACTACGAGTACATGGACGACGACGGCTTCCCCGACCGGCTCGTCGTCGAGGACGGGCGGGTGCGCACGGTCTACACCGACAGCTCCGGGAAGAAGGAGGTCGGCGCGCACGACGTGGTCCCGATCCTCGACGACTTCGTCGAGAAGCACCCGGAGTTCTCCTACCGGGGCGCGAAGGGGGTCGTCGCCATGACCGGCTACGACGGCGTCCTCGGCTACCGGACCTCGCATCGCTCCCACGGGCAGCGGGACGACCTGACGGAGCAGCAGGAGAAGGCCACCGCGGTCGCCACGGCGATGAAGGAGGACGGCTGGTCCTTCGCCTCGCACACGTGGGGACACATCACCCTGACCGGAGCGTCGAAGGCCCGGGTGCAGGCCGACCAGGAACGGTGGGCGCAGGACGTCGAGCCGATCGTCGGCAAGACCGACCTGCTCATCTACCCCTTCGGCGCCGACATATCCGGCGTCGCCCCATACTCCGGGCCGGTCTACGAGTACCTCCACGGGCAGGGGTACGACTACTTCTTCAACGTCGACGGCACCCGACCGTGGCAGCAGCTGCAGGGCGGCTACCTCCGGCAGGGCCGGATGAACGTCGACGGGCTGATGCTGCGCAAGAACCTGTCCGGTGGCTCGGACGCGCTCGCGCCCTTCATGGACGTCACGGAGGTCTTCGACTCCGCCCGGGACTGATCAGGGACGGGCGTCGGGCTCGCGCTCGTCGGCGGCCATCCTGCGGTCGCCCGGCCACCAGATCCGGTTGCCGACGTCCGCCACGATCGCCGGGACGAGGATCGAGCGGGTGACGATCGTGTCGAGCAGGACTCCGAACGCGACGACGAAGGCGATCTGCGCCAGGAAGAGCAGCGGGATCACCCACAGCGCGGAGAAGGTCGCTGCCAGGACGACTCCCGCACTGGTGATCACCCCGCCGGTCACCGCGACCGCGCGCGGGATGCCGCGGCGCGTGCCGACCGCGAGCGCCTCCTCGCGGGCCCTCGTCATCAGGAAGATCGAGTAGTCGACGGCGAGCGCGACGAGGAAGACGAAGGCCAGCACCGGCGTCGACGGGTCGGCCCCCGGGTAGTCGAGGACGTGGTTGAAGAGCACCGCGGCCACCCCGAGCGTCGCGGCGAAGCTGAGCACGTTGACCGTCACGAGCATCAGCGCAGCGGCGACCGAGCGCAGCAGCACCACGAGGATCACCGCGACCACGAGCAGGATCGCCGGGATGACGACGACGTAGTCGCGTTGGCTCGCATCGTCGGTGTCCACGGCCGTGGCGGTCGCCCCGCCGACGAGGGCGTTCGGGCTGACCGAGTCGAGCTCATCCCGCAGCTCGCGCACGACGTCGCGGGCCTGGTCCGACTCGGTGCCGACGGTCAGCGGCACGCTGAGCAGCACGTCACCGGCGCCCTCCTGCGAGGGCATCTCCTCGACGCGGTCGGCCACCTGCGGGTGGTCGGTCAGCACCCCCTTCGCCTCGGCCGCGTCGGACTCCGGGACGATCACCTGGACCGGACGCTGGTCGCCGCCGCCGAAGTGCTCGTCGATGATCTCCTGCCCCTGCACCGACTCGACGTCCGTGGTGAAGAACTCCGCCTGCGTGATGCCCGAGGCGTTGAAGGTCGTGGCCGCGCCCGCCGCGACGAGCAGCGCGGCGGTGGTGATGATCCACGTGCGGCGCGGACGACGGGTCACCCGGTCGGCGACACCCGACCACAGCCGGTGGCGCGGCTCGTCACCACGCCGGGGGATCGAGGGCCAGAAGGCGGCGCGGCCGAGCAGCGCCAACGCGGCCGGCAGCAGGGTCAGGGCCGCGATCATCGCGCCGACGATGCCGAGCGCACCGATCGGCCCGAGACCGGAGATGTTGCCCAGGTCGGACAGCAGCAGGCACAGCAGGCCGGCGATGACCGTCAGCCCGCTGGCCGCGACCGGTCCGAAGGTCTGCCGCCACGCCACCCGCAGCGCGGGCAGCGGGTCGGACCGGTGCAGCTCCTCCCGGTAACGCGCGACGAGCAGCAGCGAGTAGTCCGTCGCCGCGCCGACGACGAGGATGAAGAGGATCCCCTGGCTCTGCCCGGACAGCTGGATCCAGCCGGCGTCGGCCATCGGGTAGATCAGCAGCGCGGCGAAGGCCAGGCCGAAGACGCTGGTCGTCAGCACGACGAAGGGCAGGATCGGGCTGCGGTAGACGACCACGAGGATGACCAGGACGACCACGAGCGCGACGAGCAGCAGGATCCCGTCGATGCCGGCGAAGGCCTCCCCCAGGTCCGCGACGAATCCGGCCGGTCCGGTGACCGCGACATCTGCGGCCACGTCCGGGCCGAGGTCCGCGCGCAGGGCGTCGACGATCGAGGTCGAGATCGCCGTGCCGTCCACGCTCTTCTCCGCCTCCGCGGCGTCCAGGGTCAGCGGGACCAGGACCGCCTCGCCGTCCTCGGCAGGGATGACCGGGACCTTCGGCTCGGCCAGGTAGTCACCGACCGTGCCCGGTACGCCCTCGATGCTCTGCTGCGGGAGCTGTTTCGCCCAGCCCTGCAGCTCGCCGATGGTGGCGCGGTCGAGGCCGCTGTCGTCCTCGACGACGAGCAGCAGCGGCAGCGTGGTGTCGGCGCCGAACTCCCCGAGCCGCGCCCCCACCTTCGTCGACTCGGCGTCGTCCGGCAGGAAGGAGGCCTGGTCGTTGTTCTGCACGCTGGTCAGCTGGCCGACGAGCGGGCCGCCCACCCCGGCGAGCGCCAACCAGACGAGGACGAGCACCCCCGCGAGGAGACGCGCCCTGATCCGTGACCTCGCCGGTGCAACCATGAACAAACCTTATACGAAGCGCCGGCCTCCCTCGACTGCAGGAGCGGGACGGTTCGCTCAGACCATGGCGGCGTAGAGCGCCAGGGCACTCGCGCTCCAACCCGCGGGGCGCGGGTGGACCCACTCGGAGAACTCGCGGCCGGTGCCGAGCACGGGCACGAGCCAGGAGTACGGGTTGCCGGTCAGGGCGCCGGTCTCCATGCCGTGCGCGTAGCCACCCCAGTCCGGCTTGACGTCGACGAAGGTGAACCCGGCTCCGGCCGTCGCGGCGGACAACTCCTCCATCGCGGCGCGCTGCACCCGGTCACCACGCTCTTGCATCGTGCTCAGCGCCTCGCCGGCGTCGTAGGTGGAGCTGAGCTCGTAGGCGTCGGTGTTGATCAGGTACGGGTACCCCAGCAGGTAGACGTGGGCGTTGCCCTCGGAGCGCTCGTGCACTGCCTGCAGCGCTTCCGTGGTGCGGGTCTTCATCTGCGGGATCGTGGCGTTGGCCGCGTCCATCGCGCTCTTGCAGCCACCCGCGGACCGCAGGACGAGGCAGTTGGTGACGATGGTCGTGAAGCCGATGTCGTTGCCGCCGATGGTGAGGAAGACGGCGTCGGTCTGCGGGGTCACCGCCTCGATCTGGGGCGCTGCGGTCAGCTGGCACTTCACGGTCGCGGTGAAGAGGTCACCGATCGCCGCGCTCGAGTCGATCGTGTAGGTCCAGGACCAGTCCGGCTGCGCCGGGGTGCCGCACAGCTCGGCCTCCTTGGCCTGGTGCAGCCACTGGGCGCGGGCGTCGACGGCGCCCTGGGGCACCGAGAAGGTGCGGGTGCGCAGCCTCCAGGAGCCGATGTCCCGGGGATTGAGGATGTCGGCGATGACGCCACCGCTGCACGCGGCATTCGTGTAGGTCGCTCCCTGACGGCGGGCCACCTTCTCCCCGTAGTTCTCCGACGAGCGCCAGCAGATCTTCTCCGCGTACGAGCCGGCCCCGTTGCCCGAGGAGTAGGAGTCGCCGAGCTGGACGTACTGGGGCGCGTCCGCGGCGGTCGCGACGGGCGCACCCACCCCGATCCCGGCGAGGGCAGCGGCGACTGCGGTGGCGATGGACAGGGGGCGGCGACGCATGCTTCCTCCGGTGGCGTGGCCGATCTCCTGACGGTCGACCTTGACTACCGGACGGTAACCTACTGAAGGGTAGGGCGCGACCCGAGTGCTCGTACCCTGAGAGCGAGGCGTCCCGACGCGGTCAGGGGAGGCGGACGAGGGCGCCCGGGTCCTCCCGCGGCAGATCGCCCCGCTCGAGGGCGGCCGTGACCACTTGGCGGTCGAAGGTCGTGCGGCCACCCCGGGTGGTCAGGAAGGCGGTGTCCGCGGCATCGCGGCCGGTGGCGATCCGCACCATCGCCTCGCGGGGCGCGAGGTGGGTGCCGTCGACGATGTGCCAGGCACCCTCGACCCACACCTCGGCAACGGCGTGGAAGTCCATCGGGGTCAGACCGGGCGCGTACACCGACACCAGTCGGGCCGGGGTGCCGAGGGCCCGCAACAGCGCCACGGCGACGTGGGCGAAGTCCCGGCAGACACCCTTCGCCTGCAGGATCGAGTCGATGGCGCCGTCCGTGCCGCGACTCGACCCCGAGATGTAGGCCATGTGGGCGTTGACCCACTCGGTGACCGCCTGCACCCGCGCCACCCCGGTCTGCGTCGGGAAGAGCTGCGCGGCCATCGGCGCCAGACGATCGGACTCGGCGTAGCGGCTCGGGCGGGTGAAGACCCAGCGGTCGTACGACACCGCGCGGCCGGCCTGCTCACCGGCGGGACGGGTGAGGTCCACGAGGGCGTTGTAGCTGACCTCGAGCCACCCGTCACCGACCTCCTCGAGCAGGTGCAGTCGGGTGCCGTGACTGCCGGCCAGCTCGATCGGCTCGACCCGCCTGCCGCCCGAGTGGATCAGGATCTCCTCCTCCAGCACCTCGTGCGCACCCGACACCGCGAAGGACAACAGCGCCTCACGCACCCCCGTGGTGCCGTAGGCGAACTTGGTACCGACGCGCGCGCGAAGGGGGGTCGGGTCGGCGGCGACGATCGCGAGGTCGGTCATGGGTCAATGGGAACACAGGTGCCGCCGATCGCCATCAGACCGGCTCGGCCACCGCCAGCAGTGCGGACAGCGCCCCGAGGACCTCGGAGTTGATCCAGTAGTAGACATAGGTGCCGCGGCGCTCGGAGCCGACGATCCCGGCCTCGCGCAGCAGCCGCAGGTGGTGCGAGATCGTCCCCGACGACAGGTCGAAGGCCGGGGTGATGTCGCAGACGCACAGCTCTGGCTGGGCCGCGATCATCGACGCCATCCGCAGCCGGACCGGGTCCCCGAGCGCCTTGAAGACCGGGGCAAGCCGGGCCGCGTCCTGCGCCGAGACCGGCGAGGTGGCCAGCCCGCAGCAGGTCACGGCCCGCTCCCCGGGCACGGACTCGAGTGCACTCATACGGCTATCTTGACACACTTCAAATCAGGGAGCACGCTGTTCCTGCCATTGATTCGACAGACATCAAAGCAGGAGCGGTCATGACCCAGCAGGGCACCCACGACGCCGTCCGCGACCGGTACGCCGCAGCAGCACGCGAGGCACTCGAGTCCCCCACGACCGGGACCTCGTGCTGCAGCACGCAGGCCACCGACCCGATCACCGTCGGTCTCTACGAGGGGAGCGACACCCCGTCGGATGCTGCCCTGGCCGCCTCGCTCGGGTGCGGCAATCCCACCGCCCTGGCCGAGCTGGCCACCGGCGAGGACGTCCTCGACCTCGGCTCCGGAGGCGGGCTGGACGTGCTGCTCTCCGCCCGACGCGTGGGACCGACCGGCACCGCCCACGGGCTCGACATGACCGACGAGATGCTCGACCTCGCCCGACGCAACCAGGCCGAGGCGGGGATCGAGAACGCGCAGTTCCACCGCGGCACGATCGAGCAGGTGCCGATGCCCGACGCGTCCATCGACGTGATCATCTCCAACTGCGTCATCAACCTCTCCCCCGACAAGGATGCCGTCCTCGCCGAGGCCCACCGCGTGCTGCGGGACGGCGGGCGCTTCGCCGTCTCCGACATCGTGCTGCTGCGCGAGATCCCCGACGCGCTGCGCGGGATCGTCGGACTGTGGACCGGGTGCGTCTCCGGGGCCCTGCTCGACTCCGACTACGTCGCACGGCTCGGCGACGCCGGCTTCACCGACGCCTGCGTCGAGGTCACCCGCACCTTCGACCGGGACGACCTGCAGCGCATGTCCGACATGGTCGGCGACCACCTGCCCGAGGGCTGGACGCTGACTGCCATCATCGACGCGCTGGACGGGGCCTTCGCCAGCGCCTTCGTCCGGGCCCGCAAGGAGAGCTGAGTGTCCGTCACCACACCGCAGGCGCCGGCAGCAGCCCGCCTGTCGACCCTCGACCGCTACCTCGCCGTGTGGATCGGCCTGGCCATGGTCGCCGGGCTGCTGCTCGGCCGCGCCGTGCCCGGGCTCGGCAAGGCACTCGGCGCCGTGGAGGTCGACGGGATCTCGCTGCCGATCGCGCTCGGGCTGCTGGTCATGATGTACCCGGTCCTGGCGAAGGTGCGCTACGACCGGCTCGACACCGTCACCGGCGACCGGAAGCTGCTGGGGTCCTCGCTCGTGCTCAACTGGCTCGTCGGTCCGGCGTTGATGTTCACCCTGGCCTGGCTGCTGCTGCCCGACCTGCCCGAGTACCGCACCGGGTTGATCATCGTGGGTCTCGCACGATGCATCGCCATGGTCATCATCTGGAACGACCTGGCCTGCGGCGACCGGGATGCCGCCGCCGTGCTCGTCGCGATCAACTCGATCTTCCAGGTCATCGCCTTCGCCGCGCTCGGCTGGTTCTACCTTGCCGTCCTGCCCGGCTGGTTGGGCCTGCCGCAGACCGAGTTCGACGTGTCCGCGTGGCAGATCGCCCGGTCGGTGCTGATCTTCCTGGGCCTCCCGCTGCTGGCCGGCTACCTCTCCCGCCGGATCGGCGAGCGGCGCTGGGGCCGCGAGCGCTACGAGGAGTCCTTCCTGCCGAGGGTCGGCCCGTGGGCCCTCTACGGCCTGCTCTTCACGATCGTCATGCTCTTCGCCCTGCAGGGCGAGGCGATCACCTCCCAGCCGCAGGACGTCGCGCGGATCGCGCTGCCGCTGCTGGCCTACTTCGCGATCATGTGGGGCGTCGGCTACGCCACCGGCCGGCTGCTGCGGATGAGCTACGAGCGCACGACCACGCTCGCCTTCACCGCCGCCGGCAACAACTTCGAGCTGGCGATCGCCGTCGCGATCGCGACCTTCGGCGCGACCAGCGGGCAGGCGCTGGCCGGGGTCGTCGGGCCGCTCATCGAGGTTCCCGTCCTCGTCGGCCTGGTCTACGTCAGCCTCGCGCTGCGACGGCGCTTCCCGCTCCCTTCGTCCGACGGGACCGTCACCGCCGGGAGGGCCCGATGAGCAGCGTCCTCTACGTCTGTGTGCACAACGCCGGACGCTCGCAGATGGCCGCCGCGTACACGCGTGTGCTCTCCGAGGGCGCCGTCGAGGTGCGCTCGGCCGGCTCGGTCCCCGCGGCCTCGATCAACCCCGCGGTCCACGAGGCGATGCTCGAGGAGGGCATCGACATGTCCGCCGAGTCGCCGAAAGTCCTGACCACCGACGCCGTGCAGGCCAGCGACGTCGTCATCACGATGGGCTGCGGCGACGCGTGTCCGATCTTTCCCGGCAGGCGCTACGAGGACTGGGAGCTGGTCGACCCGGCCGGCCAGGACGTGGCGGCGATCCGCCCGATCCGGGACGAGATCAAGGAGCGGGTGCGCGCACTGCTGGACTCCCTCTGACGAAGGGGGCCGACCCCCTTTGTCAGTGCCCCTCGCCGAGGCGCCCGGACAACAGCTCGTGGCGATCGGCCGAGGCCTGGTTGAGCCCGACGATCTCGACGGTCTTGCCCAGCCGCTCGTACTTGGCCCGGACACCGTCGAGGGCGGCCACGGTCGAGGCGTCCCAGATGTGGCTGTCGGACAGGTCGATGACGACGCGCTCTGGGTCGGCGCTGTAGTCGAACTGGTAGACGAGGTCGTTGCTCGTGGCGAAGAACAGCTCACCGGTGACCTTGTACACCCGCACGTCCGGCTCGCCGTCACCATCGACGTCGGTCTCGGTGATCCGCTCGACGTAGGCGAAGTGCGCCACGCGACGGGCGAAGGCGATCATCGCGGCCATGACGCCGACGATGACGCCGTAGGCGAGGTTGTGGGTGGTCACGGTGACGATGACGGTCAGGGCCATGACGACGGTCTCGCCCCGGGGCATCCGGCGCAGCGTGGCCGGGCGGACGCTGTGCCAGTCGAAGGTCGCGACCGAGACCATGATCATCACGGCCACGAGCGCGGCCATCGGGATCATGCCCACCAGCGGTCCGGCACCGACGACGAGGACCAGCAGGAAGACGCCGGCGAGGAAGGTGGAGATCCGGGTGCGGGCGCCGGAGACCTTCACGTTGATCATCGTCTGGCCGATCATCGCGCAGCCACCCATGCCGCCGAAGAAGCCGGAGGCCATGTTGGCCACGCCCTGCCCCCAGGTCTCGCGGGTCTTGTCCGAGTGGGTGTCGGTGATGCCGTCGACGAGCTTGGCGGTCATCAACGACTCGAGGATGCCGACGAGGGCCATCGCCAGGGCGAACGGGCCGATGACCTGCAGCGTCTCGAGGGTGAGCGGGACGTCCGGCAGGAACAGCTGGGGCAGCGACTGCGGCAGCTCACCCTGGTCGGAGACGTCCGGGAGACGCCACCCGCCGACCCACACCACAGCGGTGATGGCCGCGATCGCGACCAGGGGCGCCGGCAGCACGGTCGTCAGTCGGGGCAGGCCGACCATGATGAGGATCCCCGCCGCGACCATCGGGTAGACCAGCCACGGCACACCCACCAGGTACGGCAGCTGCGCCATGAAGATCAGGATGGCCAGGGCGTTGACGAAGCCGACCATGACCATCCGCGGGATGAACCGCATCAGCTTGGCCACACCCAGCAGGGAGAGCACGATCTGCAGCACGCCGGCGAGGATGACCGTGGCCAGGAAGTAGTCCATGCCGTACTCGCGGGCGACGGGGGCGATGACCAGCGCGATGGCACCCGTGGCCGCCGTGATCATGGCCGGCCGGCCGCCGACGAAGGCGATCGTCACGGCCATGACGAAGCTGGAGAACAGACCCACCCGCGGGTCCACCCCGGCGATGATCGAGAACGAGATCGCCTCGGGGATCAGCGCGAGCGCGACGACGAGACCGCCGAGGACCTCGATCCGCAGCCGGCGCGGGTTGCGCAGCGCGGCCCGGGTCGAGGTCTCCCGCTCGCCGGCCTCGGGCACCGTCGAGGCGCCTGGGCCGGTGGGCACGGTGGTGACGGGGGCGTCGGGCACAGAGGGTCCTTGCGGAAGGGGGGTGTCAGGGGACGACGGGCGGTCTGCGACCGCGGCGCCGGACAGACTCTACCGCAACGTTAGGGTGGTCCCGTGTCCATCCCCCACCCCACCACGCGTGACGACGTGAGCAGCGAGGCCGCACGGCGGCGCACCTTCGCAGTCATCTCCCACCCCGATGCCGGCAAGTCCACCCTCACCGAGGCGCTCGCACTGCACGCCCACGCGATCGCCCGCGCCGGGGCGGTCCACGGCAAGGGGTCGCGTCGCGGTGTGATCTCGGACTGGAACGAGATGGAGCAGGCGCGCGGGATCTCGATCACCGCGGCCGCGCTGCAGTTCACCGTCGGCGACGTCGTGCTCAACCTCCTCGACACCCCCGGCCACGCCGACTTCTCCGAGGACACCTACCGGGTCCTGTCGGCCGTCGACTGTGCCGTGATGCTCCTGGACTCGGCCAAGGGGTTGGAGCCGCAGACGCTCAAGCTCTTCGAGGCCTGCCGTGCGCGGGCGACCCCGGTGATCACCGTGATCAACAAGTGGGACCGACCCGGCCGCGAGCCCCTGGAGCTGCTGGACGAGATCAGCGACCGGCTCGGCATCCACCCCACACCGCTGAACTGGCCCGTCGGGATCGCCGGGGACTTCCGCGGGGTGACCGACCCGGACACCGGTGGGATGACCGAGTTCAACCGGACACCCGGAGGGGCCACGATCGCCGTCGGGGAGGCACTGGACGCCGGTGAGGCCGCCCGCCGACACGGGCAGGACTGGCAGCGGGCCGCAGAGGAGTTCGAGCTGCTGACCGCCTCCGGTCACGAGCACGACCAGCAGGGCTTCCTCGCGGCCCGGACCACGCCGGTCCTCTTCGGGGCGGCAGTGCTGAACTTCGGTGTCGCAGAGCTGCTCCGGGCGGTGATCGAGTTGGCGCCGCCACCCAGCGCGTGGGCCGACGTCGAGCAGCAGCCGAGGCCGGTCGACGCTCCCTTCTCCGGGTTCATCTTCAAGGTGCAGACCGGGATGGATCCGGCCCACCGGGACCGGTTGGCGTTCATGCGGGTGTGTTCCGGACGCTTCGAGCGGGGCTCGGTCCTGACGAATGCCCGCACCCGGCGCCCCTTCCAGACCAAGTACGCCCAGTCGGTCTTCGGACGCGAGCGCGAGACCATCGACGAGGCCTACCCGGGCGACGTCGTCGGTCTGGTCAACGCCCATGCCCTCCAGGTGGGCGACACCCTCTACGAGTCCCGCCCGGTCACCTATCCCGGCCTGCCGCGGTTCACCCCGGAGCACTTCGCCGTCTTCCGCCCCCGCGACGCCGGACGCGGCAAGCAGTTCCGTCGCGGGATCGAGCTGCTCGACCAGGAGGGAATCGTCCAGGTCCTCGTCTCCGACCGCCGCGGCGTCCAGGCCCCGGTCCTGGCCGCGGTCGGGCCGATGCAGTTCGAGGTCGCGGCCCACCGCCTCGAGCAGGAGTTCGGCGCTCCCGCCTCCCAGGAGATGCTCCAGTACGGCGTGGCACGACGTGTCGTGCCCGAGGCGGTCGCCGTCGTCAACCGTCAACGGGGCGCGGAGGTGCTCGAGCGCACCGACGGCGTGGCGGTCGCGCTCTTCAACGACAAGTGGCGCATGCGCACCATCGCGAGCGACCTGCCGCAGGGCAGCCTCCCGCCCGTCTTCGGTGACGACGACGGAGTGGGGCCGTGAGCGAACCCCACGTGCACATCGGCGAGGTGGTCTCCCGCACCGGCCTGTCGCACCGCACCATCCGCTATTACGAGGAGATGGGTCTGCTGACCCCGTCGGCACGCACCGAGGGCGGGTTCCGCCTCTACGACGAGGCCGGCATCGAGCGGCTGCTGCTGATCAAGCCGATGAAGCCGCTCGGCTTCTCGCTCGAGCAGATGCGTCAGCTGCTGGACGCCCTCGACACGTTGGCCGACTCGGCGTCCGCTCCGGCCGGCTCAGCGGCAGCCCGGGCCCAGCTCGATGCGATCCACGACGAGGCACTCACCAGGGTGGCCGAGCTGAAGGAGGCCACCGCGCGGGCCGAGGCCTTCACCGAGCAGTTGACGCAGATCTCTCCCCCGGCGTCGTAGGCCATCGACCGGGCCGTGGGCCGATGCCGGCGGCGTGGGACGGCCGTGGGAGCGGCCGAGACGTCCGCCGACGACCGGCGGCCTGCCGGTGCAGCTCGGGGCGAGTCACTCCCGTCGCGCCCGGCTGAGCCGACGGTTGCTGCCCGAGAGGAGCACGCCTCCGACGACGGCCGCGATGAAGGACCCCAGGAGGACGCCGATCTTCACGTGCTCCACGGCGGTGCCGGTGCCGGCGAAGGCGAGCTCACCGACGAGCAGGGAGACGGTGAAGCCGATACCGGCCAGGAAGCCGGCTCCGACCAGGTCGCTCCAGCGCAGCGAGTCATCGAGGTCGAAGGAGGGCAGTCGGCTGAGCGCGACGCTCGTCCCGACGATCCCGATCGGCTTGCCCAGGACGAGGCCCGCCATGATCCCCAGGGTGATCGGGTCCGCGAGTGCGCTGCGCAGTCCGTCGAGGCCACCGACCGTCACGCCGGCGGCGAAGAAGGCGAAGACCGGCACCGCGACCAGCGTCGAGATGATCCCCCACTGGTCGGCCAGATGAGCGGTCAGACCGTCGTAGATCGGCTCGCCCTCCTCGGTGGTGGCAGTACGCACCCGCGCCCGCCGGGTGGCCAGGACGGGCACGGTGAAGCCGAGCAGGACGCCGGCGACGGTGGCGTGGATGCCTGCGGCGTGCACGAGCGCCCAGGTGGTGACGGCCAGGGGCAGGAGCAGGTACCAGGAGTAGATCCCGCGCTGGGCGAGCACGGCGAACAGTGCCAACGGCACCAGGGCCAGCAGGAGCCACTGCAACTGCAGACCCTGGGAGTAGAACACCGCGATGATCGTGATCGCGATCAGGTCGTCCACGATGGCCAGGGTCAGCAGGAAGACCCGCAGCGCCGGCGGCAGGAAGCGCCCGACCACGGCGAGCACGGCGACGGCGAAGGCGATGTCGGTCGCCGTCGGGATCGCCCACCCGCGCAGCGCATCTGCGCCGGCAGACATCGCGATGGCGGCAAAGATCAGCGCGGGGACGACGACGCCACCGATGGCCGCGGCGACGGGCATCGCTGCCTGTCGTGGGTCGCGCAGCTTGCCCGCGACGAACTCCTCCTTCAGCTCCAGACCGACGACGAAGAAGAAGATGGCCAGCAGCCCGTCGGAGGCCCACTGGCCCACGGTCAGGTCGAGGTGCAGTACCGCCGGGCCGACGGAGAAGTCACGCACCGCCTCGTACCCGCCGACGGCCGGGGTGTTGGCCAGCACCAGGGCGAGGACGGTGGCGCCGAGCAGCAGCGCACCGCCGAACGCATCGCTGCGGGCGCTCTCGCGCACACCTCGCCACAGCTGGTGGGGTGCGCGGCGCATGGGTACGGACGATCGGTTTTCGGGCACGGGGGAACTCAGCTCTCACGGGGATACCGGCATGGGCGACCTGTGCGTCGACGGGGACGCGTGGGTCACGCTGGTGGCGGGCAGCCGGCGATCTCGCCATGGGCGTTGGTGCCCCATTCGCTGGTCCACCCGTTCGTGCCCGGGTGGCGCATCGTGCGCATCAGGACCCGCATGCGCGCGGCATTCGCCATCACGCGCTGGGTGGTCACTGGGGCCGGCATGTCGCCGAGTCTACGGAGGCGGCGACCGGACGGACGAACTACAGGGTCAGCGCCAGCACCTCGGCGGAGGGCAGGGCAGCGAGCTCGGCAGCATCGACGAGCAGCTTGGAGTCGCGCACGCCGGAACCGATGACGACCTCACCGGCCGCGACCACGTCCACGTCCACGAGCACCGGCCACCCGTCCGGGAGGCCGACCGGGGTGATCCCGCCGTACTCCATCCCGGTCAGCTCGACGGCCTGGTCCATCGGGGCGAAGGAGATCTTGCGTGCGTCGAGGTGCCGACGCACCACGTTGTTGATGTCCGCCCGGTCCGTCGCCAGGACGAGGACAGCGGCGTGCGTGGTCTGGCCACCCCTTCGTCCGGCCACGACCACGCAGTTGGCCGAGTGCTCCGGCGAGGACTCGTACGCCTCGCAGAAGGCCGCCGTGTCCGCCAGCTCCGGGTCGATCCGGGCCACCCGAGCGGAGGGGACGCGCTCGATGACCCCGGACACGGGAGGCGCCAGCAGGTCGGGCGCCTCGGCGGCTGGGGTCCAGGTGAGGTTTCCGGCAGCGCTCATGGCACGACGGTAGCGCCGGCGGACGAGCCCTGTTCACCCGCCTAACGGTCTGGGAGACTGCGGGCACTGGGTGGTTGGCTCGGGGAGCCTCTCCTCTTTGGGGTGATCGTCGTGGTGTGGCCGGAACGCATCGTTCTCGGGGTCATCGGGCGCGGGGACGAGCTCGCGCTGGCCTGGGCGCTCGGGCTCGCGCGCCGGTGGTCCGCCGACCTGCAGGTGGTCGCGGGGTACCACCCGCCGGTGGGGATGTTCCCGCACATCGTCTCCGCGCGTGAGTGGCGGGAGGCCCGCGACCGGGCCCGGAGTCGGCTGACCGCTTCGGTGCGGGACGCCCTCCTCGGGGTCGAGCGCGATGCACTCGGCGAGGTCGGACTGACGCTCGTCACCGACAACCAGCTCGACCACGCCATCGCGACACGGGCGCAGACGTCCGGACTCACGCTCTTCAGCATTGCCCCCACCGGGCTCCTCGCCCGGCGTCACCGCGCGAGAGCCCGTCGGCTCGCCGCCGAGCTGCCGTGCCCGTCCAGCCTCGGCCCGGGCCAGGCCGTGGAGCCGGCGGGGCTCGACCTCGTCCACTGACCGCAGCCCCGTACACGTGGATGCTGGCTCACCGGGCCACACCTCGTGCGCACCGCTACCGTCGTGGCATGAGCACAGCCGCTGATCGTGCCGGTACGCCCGCCCTGCCCGAGGACCTCATCGACGTCAGCCACGTCGTCACCGCGTACTACGCGGTCCGGCCGGACCCGGAGGACGTCGACCAGCAGGTCGCCTTCGGCACGAGCGGGCACCGCGGGAAGTCGGTGACCGGGTCCTTCAACGAGGCGCACATCCTCGCGACGACCCAGGCGATCGTCGACGTCCGGCGCGCCCAGGGCATCGACGGGCCGCTCTTCCTCGGGCGCGACACCCACGCCCTCTCCGAGCCGGCGTGGGTCTCGGCGCTCGAGGTGCTCGCCGGCAACGACGTCACGGTGCTCGTCGACTCCGCCGACCGCTACACGCCGACCCCGGCCATCTCGCACGCCATCCTCACCGCCAACCGGGGCAAGGACCTCAGCGCGAAGGGGGTGGGCCTGGCCGACGGCATCGTCGTCACCCCCTCACACAACCCGCCGAGCGACGGCGGGTTCAAGTACAACCCCCCGCACGGCGGACCGGCGGACTCCGACGCGACCACCGCGATCGCAGATGCCGCGAACGCCCACCTGAGGGATGGGCTGCGGCAGGTGCGGCGGACCCCCTTCGCCCGGGCCCGGGCCGCGGCCACCGAGCACGACTACCTGACCGCCTACGTCGACGACCTGCCCAATGTCGTTGACCTGCAACGGATCAAGGAGGCGGGGGTGCGCATCGGCGCCGACCCGATGGGCGGCGCCGCGGTCGACTACTGGGGTGCGATCGGCGAGCGCCACGGGCTGGACCTGACCGTCGTCAACCCGCTCGTCGACCCGACGTGGCGCTTCATGACGCTGGACAAGGACGGGCAGATCCGCATGGACTGTTCCTCCCCCTCCGCGATGGCCAGCCTGATCGCCAGCAAGGACCGCTACGACATCGCCACCGGCAACGACGCCGACTCCGACCGGCACGGCATCGTCACCCCCGACGGCGGGCTGATGAACCCCAACCACTACCTCGCCGTCGCGCTGCAGTACCTCTACGGCGGCGCGCGTCCGGGGTGGTCGAGCGAGCGGATCGGCAAGACGCTCGTGTCCAGCTCGATGATCGACCGGGTCGCCGCCGACCTGGGCAAGGAGCTGTGGGAGGTGCCGGTCGGGTTCAAGTGGTTCGTGCCCGGGCTGCTCGACGGGTCGGTCGGCTTCGGTGGCGAGGAGTCCGCGGGGGCGTCGTTCCTGCGGTTCGACGGGTCGGTGTGGACGACCGACAAGGACGGGATCATCCTCGCGCTGCTCGCCTCCGAGATCACCGCGACCACGGGTCGCAGCCCGAGCCAGCACTACGCGGACCTCGTCGCGCGCCACGGCGAGCCCGCCTACGCCCGCGAGGACGCCCCGGCGGACCGCGCGCAGAAGGCCGCGCTGAAGGCCCTCACTCCCGACGCCGTCACCGCCGACTCGATCGCCGGCGAGCCGATCACCGCGAAGCTGACGCAGGCCCCCGGCAACGGAGCCCCGATCGGCGGGCTGAAGGTGGTCACCGAGTCCGCGTGGTTCGCCGCCCGCCCCTCCGGCACCGAGGACAAGTACAAGATCTACGCCGAGTCCTTCCGCGGGCCCGAGCACCTCGCGCAGGTGCAGGCCGACGCGAAGGGGGTCGTCGACGCCGCGCTCGGGGGCTAGGCTGTGCGCACCACATGGAGGTGGACGGATGGCGGAGTCGGGCCGACGCCGCAGTTTGGAGCGGGCCTGGGAGCACTGGCGCGGAGGCAGTACGCCCCCTGACGAGGTGCGACCGGAGATCCTCTCGTCGTGGCAGCGCTCCGCCGAGCACCTGCCCGAGTCCGTCGATGCCGCTCCCCTCGCAGACGAAGGGGAGACCCGCAGCCTCTTCGAGGAGTCACCCTTGTCGGCTGCGGTCAATCGTCTCGAGGGCGCATTGCGTTCCGCCGCCGAGGACGGCGACCTCGTCGTCGCGGTCACCGACCCGCAGACCCGCATCCTGTGGACCTATGGAGGGCGGGTGATGCGCAACGCCGCCGAGGACATCAACTTCGTCGCCGGCGGCCGCTGGGACGAAGGGAGCATCGGCACCAACGCCCTCAACCTCGCCCTCCGCAACAACCGTGTGTCGACGGTCTTCGCCGCTGAGCACTACGCCCCGATCGTCCACGACTGGGTCTGCTGGGCCGCCCCGGTCCACGACCCGGTGACCGGCGTCCAGCTCGGCGTGCTCGACCTGTCGACCACCTGGGATCGCGGCCACCCGATCGGGGCAGCGACCGCCCAAGCCCTGGCCCGGCTCCTCGAGACGGCCGTCCCCGCGACCGGCCACCCCGGCGTGACCCGTCATCTCGACACGGGCCTGCACCTACGACTCCTGGGCGCCGTCGAGGTCCACCTCGATGGAGTACGACTGCTGCTCACTCGCCGGCAGGGCGAGATCCTCGCCATCCTCTCGCTCCATCCCGAGGGTCTTTCCCTCGGTGAGCTGCATGCCCATCTCTACGGCGATGAGCGGGTGTCTACGAGCACGTTGAAGTCCGAGGTGAGTCACCTGCGTTCGGCCCTGGGCGGGCGTCTGGCATCCCGCCCTTACCAGCTCGATCTCCCGGTGACCAGCGATGTCGACTCGGTCCGCTCGGCAGTCCGTCGCGCCGATGCCAGGGCAGCAGTCGACGCCTACGGCGGCGACCTCGTCCCGGGCACGGGCTCACCCCTGCTCGCCGAGACGGCCGAGTACCTGGCCGTCGCAGTGCGCGAGTGCTTGTTGGTCGACCCCGACCCTCTGGCGGTCCTCGCCTACAGCGAGGTCGTACCCGACGCCGAGGTCGTCCAGCGGGCCCTCGACGCGCTCGGGGACGAGCCCCACCCGGCTCGCGCGGAACTGTCCGCGCGGCTGGCCGCCGCGCTGCGCTGACGGGTGTCCTGAGGTTCGACGGGCGGTGGACGACCGACGAGGACTGGTGGCCGACGCCGCACTGGGCCGCTGTGTCCCCTGCGCGCACCGCCTCGGACAGGTCCCGGACTACCCGTTAGGGCAGTTACGCGCGTCCTCTCACGTGACTAACTTGGGCCGGACCAGACAGCGACGTCGGAAGGACGGACACCATGGCAGACGAGCAACACGACGACCACGAGCAGGACCCGCAGATCGACGCAGTCGCCGACGACCTCGTGGAAGAGGTCTCCATCGACGGCATGTGCGGCGTCTACTGACCAGCGTCTCAACCGAGAAGAGAGGATGACGATGATCGCGGAGACACCACGGATGCTGCAGCGACCATGGGAGCTGTCGGCATCCGTGGCGCTTCGTCCCGAACCCTTCGGGGCACTGGCCTACAACTTCGCCAACCGCACGCTGTCCTTCCTCAAACGACCGGCTCTCGTCCGCGTCGTGGAGCACCTCGCCGACCACCCGGACGTACACAGCACCTTGGTCGCCGAGGGCATCCCGGAGGAGCAGCACGACGCGTACCTGCGTGCACTGCGGGGTCTGGCTGCCAAGGACATGATCCGCCCCCGCACCGATGCCTGAGGAGCCCAATGACGCTCACCACCGACCCACCCGCCGCCACGATCGCGGCACCGTCGCGACCCGAAGGGGGCACCCTCGTCGAGCAGTTCGAGTTCGGGTTGAACGCCCCGATCTGCCTGACGTGGGAGCTGACCTACGCCTGCAACCTCGAGTGCGCGCACTGCCTCTCCAGCTCTGGTCGTCGTGATCCGCGCGAGTTGAGCACCCAGGAGTGCAAGGAGGTCATCGACGAGCTGCAACGCATGAAGGTCTTCTACGTCAACGTCGGAGGCGGTGAGCCGACGATCCGCCCCGATTTCTGGGAGCTGCTCGAGTACGCCGTGGCCCACGACGTCGGCGTGAAGTTCTCCACCAACGGCGCCCGGATCACCCCCGAGCGCGCGGCCTTCCTCACCGCGACCGACTACGTCGACGTGCAGATCTCGCTCGACGGCGCGACACCTGAGGTCAACGACTACGTGCGCGGCCCGGGCTCCTACGACATGGCGATCCGCGCCCTCGAGAACCTGCAGGCAGCCGGCTTCTCCGATGCCAAGATCTCGGTGGTGTGCACGCGCCAGAACATCGGACAGCTCGACGACTTCAAGGCCCTCGCCGACCGGTACGGCGCCACCCTTCGCCTGACCCGGCTGCGGCCGTCCGGCCGCGGCGCCGACGTCTGGGACGAGTTGCACCCGCTGCCGGAGCAGCAGCGCGAGCTCTACGACTGGCTCGTCGCCCACGGTGAGGACGTCCTCACCGGCGACTCCTTCTTCCACCTCGCGGCCTTCGGTGAGTCCCTGCCGGGCCTCAACCTCTGTGGGGCGGGGCGCGTCGTCTGCCTCATCGACCCGATCGGCGACGTCTACGCGTGCCCCTTCGCCATCCACGACCAGTTCCACGCCGGCAACCTGCTCACCGGGGGAGGTTTCGGCGAGATCTGGCGCAACTCCGAACTCTTCCGCGAACTGCGCTCCCCCCAGACCGGTGGCGCCTGTTCTTCGTGCAGCCAGTACGACAGCTGCCGCGGTGGGTGCATGGCCGCGAAGTTCTTCACCGGCCTGCCGCTCGACGGCCCCGACCCCGAGTGCGTCAAGGGCTATGGCGAGTCCGCGCTCGCCGGCGAGCGCAGCGTGCCTGCCTCGAGCCAGGACCACTCCAAGGCCAACCCCACCCGCAACGAACCGGTCATGCTCCAGCTCATGCGCCGACGGCCCGACAGGGAGGCCGCTCCCCCTTCGCCTCCGGTGTCGCCGTGCGCCGAGAGCCCCCTGGCCGACTTCACCCCCCGATGACGAGGAACGAGACAATGAAGACGCCCGAGTGGCTCGAGAACCCCTGGCGGCAGAACCCTTGGTTCGAGTCCGTCGCCGTCGCTCAGGAGCGCGCCCGCAAGCGGCTGCCGGCTCCCGTCTACAGCGCCCTGCTCGCCGGCTCCGAGCGCGGCCAGAGCCGCGATGACAACCAGAGCGCCTTCGCCGAGCTCGGTCTGGCACCGCACGTCGTCGGGCAGCAGCCGGAGCGCGACCAGGTGACGACGGTCTTCGGCCAGCAGGTCAGTTCGCCGGTGCTCGTCAGTCCGACCGGAGTGCAGGCCGTCCATCCGGACGGGGAAGTCGCCGTCGCCCGTGCCGCCGCGGCCCGCGGCACGATCATGGGCCTGTCCAACTTCGCCTCGAAGGCCGTCGAAGAGGTCTGCGAGACCGGCGCGACCACCTTCTTCCAGATGTACTGGACCGGCGACCGCGACACGATGATCCAGCGGATGCAACGCGCCCACGACGCCGGTGTCCAGGGACTCATTGCCACCCTCGACTGGTCCTTCTCCATCGGTCGCGACTGGGGCAGCCCCGAGATCCCTGAGAAGGTCGACCTCAAGACCATGATCCGGATGGCCCCGGACGTCGTGACCCGACCACGGTGGCTTGCTGACTTCGCCCGCCAGTACCGGGACACCGGCCGTCTGCCTGACCTCACCGCGCCCAACCTCGCCCCTCCGGGAGGAGAGGCGCCGACCTTCTTCGGTGCCTACTACGAGTGGATGACGACGCCACCTCCGTCTTGGGAGGACGTCTCGTGGATGCGCGAGCAGTGGGCCCAGATCAGTGGCACCCCCTTCGTGCTCAAGGGAGTCTCCCGCGTCGACGACGCCCTGCGCGCGGTCGACGCGGGCGTGGCCGGCATCTCGGTGTCCAACCACGGCGGCAACAACCTCGACGGCACGCCGGCTGCGATCCGCATGGTGCACCCGATCTCCTCGCACGTCGGCCACCAGGTCGACGTCGTGATGGACGGTGGCATCCGCCGAGGGTCCGACGTCATCAAGGCGCTCGCCCTCGGGGCCAAGGCCGTGCTCATCGGCCGCGCCTACCTCTGGGGCCTGGCGGCCAATGGTCAGCAGGGAGTGGAGAACGTGCTCGACCTGCTCACCGGCGGCGTCGACTCCGCGCTGCGAGGACTCGCACTCTCGTCGGTCGCGGAGCTGGGGCCCGAGCACCTGCTCATCCCCGGCGACTTCCACCGGGAGCTCGGCGTGCCGGTGGCATCCACCGCGACGCACTGACGGACATGGACGCACCCGCACGGTCACGCGCACTCGCCAGCGCCGTCCACCAGGAGGTGCACGACACGGACCTGCTGCTCGTGCCGGTCGGGTCGCTGGAGCAGCACGGGCCGCACCTGCCCCTCGACACCGACTCGACCATCGCCCACGCAGTTGCGCGCGAGGTCGCGCAGCGGCTCACCGCCTCCGGGACGACGACGTGGGTGTCGCCCACGATCGCCCTCGGGTCGAGCGGCGAGCACCAGGACTTCGCCGGCACGATCTCCATCGGCACCGAGGTGCTGCGCCAGGTGGTCGTCGAGACAGTGCGCTCGGCCGGCACCTGGGTCCCGCGGGTTGTCCTCGTCAACGGCCACGGCGGCAACCGCGATGCGCTCGACGCGGCCGTCACGCAGCTCGTGCAGGAGGGTCACGACGTCGCCTGGGCACCGTGCGCTCCCCCGGGTGCGGACCCGCACGCCGGTCGCGCTGAGACTTCCCTCATGCTCTGGCTTCGGCCATGGTCCGTGCACACGGAGCGGGCAGAGCCCGGCAGCACCCAGCCCCTGCGGGTGATCCTCCCGGCGATGCGGGTCGGCGGGCTGGCCGCCGTCTCACCCAACGGCGTACTCGGGGACCCCCGTGGCGCGACCGCGGACGAAGGGCGGCGCCTCCTGACCGCAATGGTCACCGCCGTGCGCGCGGTCGCCGATCCGGACGAAAGAGCAGTGGGGTGAGCCAGCGTGTCGCCCTCGTCACCGGGGCCGCCCGGGGCATGGGCGCGGCGACCTCCCTTCGCCTCGCGGGCCAGGGCTACGACGTACTCGCGGTCGACTGGTGCGCGGGAGCCGACGCGCAGCCCTACCCCATGCCCACGACCGACGACCTCGACGCGGTCGCCGCCGACCCCCGAGCCGCGGGGCGGATCGCCACCCGGGTCGCCGACGTGCGCGATCCCGACGCCGTGGCCGAGGCGGTTGCCGATGTCCTCCAGCGGTGGGGACGGCTCGACGTCGCCGTGGCCGCGGCAGGCGTCGTCGCCGGCGGGGCGCCCCTGTGGGAGACGCCTGCCGCTCAGTTCGACCTGCTGTGGCAGGTCGACGCTCTCGGCGTCTGGCACACCGCCGCCGCAGCCGTCCCGGCGATGCTCTCCGGGCCCGACCCGTCGGGCTGCCGATTCGTCGCCATCGCCTCCGCTGCAGGCGGCCGCGGCCTCTTCCACCTCGCGGCCTACAACGCCGCCAAGCACGCCGTCGTGGGCATGGTGCGCGGCCTGGCCGCCGACCTCGTCGGTACCGGCGTCACCGCGGTCGCCGTGAGTCCCGGCGCGACCGGCACCCCGATGCTCGAAGCGACGGCAGCGATCTACGGCACGACGACCACGGATCTGGCGTCGCACCAGCTGATCCGCCGGCCGATCCACCCGGAGGAGATCGCCGCGACAGTGGCGCTGTGCTGCTCCTCCGAGGGCGCAGCGCTCAACGGCGGCGTGGTCGCTGCGGACGGGGGTTTCGCAGGATGACCGGACGTTTCCCGGCGGGCTTCGAGGCGCAGATCAGGCACGACGTGCGCTGCTATGACGATCAGCTCGTCGGTGGATCCCCCTTGCGCATCGTCCGGCTCGGGGCCGTGGCCCGCGCGCGGGTCGTCGACGGACGGCTGCTTGTACGGGACTCCACCGATGAGGCCCTCGTCTCCCGGCTCGTCGACGGCAACCTCGCTGACCCAGTGCTCCTCGGCGCCGGCCCCGATCCGGACGAGCTCTCTGTCATCATCCCGATCCGCGACCGGCCCGAGGAGCTCGGCCGTGCGCTGGAGGCCCTCGACGGGCTGCAGTGCGTCGTCGTCGATGATGACTCCCACGACCCCGACGCGGTCGCCCGCGTGGCGGCCGACCACGGGGCCCGGGTCATCTCCCTTCCGGTCAACCTCGGACCCGCCGGCGCACGCAATGCCGGCCTGCTCGCCGTCGAGACCCCGTTCGTCGCCTTCGTCGACTCCGACGTGCAGGCCGATACAGCCATGCTGCGACGGCTGGCCCGGCACTTCGCCGATGACAAGGTCGCGCTCGTGGGCCCGCTCGTGCGCAGTCGCGCTCGGACCGACGCCCCGCGATGGTTCGAGCGCTACGACGAGCAGATCTCCTCACTCGCCCTTGGCCGACGAGCCTGCTCGGTGCGTCCGGGCGCCGCCGTCGGGTGGCTACCGAGCGCCTGCCTGGTGGCGCGAGTGGACCGGATCAGGGCCGCGGGTGGGTTTGCGCCGGGGATGCGGGTCGGTGAGGACGTCGACCTGGTCTGGCGTCTCGTCGAGGCCGGCGAGGTCGTCCGCTACGACCCCTCGGAGATCGCCTGGCACGACACCCGCGCGACCGTCAGCGGGTGGCTGGGCCGCAAGTTCCTCTACGGCACCGGTGGTGCCGACCTGGCCGCACGCCATGGCCGCAAGGGCGCGCCCGCCGTCATGTCGGCGACGATGGCCGTCACGGCGGCCGCTGTGCTCGTGTTCCGTCCCTGGTCATTGCCCGTGGCCGCAGTCGGGCTCATGCGCGGGGTGCGCTCCCTCGACCGACGACTGCCCGCCGGCCCGCACCGACGCAGCCTCGCGGTCCGCCTCGGCGCGCAGGGACTCGGCTGGGCCGTCCGACAGGAGACCGCCCTGCTCCTGCGTCACTGGTGGCCGCTCGCTGTGGTCGCGGCCACCCGCAGCGGCTCCGTCCGCCGCGCGCTCGTCACCGCCCTGCTCGTCGACGTCGTCGTCGCCCGCATCGACCACCCCGGTGTTCGCTACGACCCGGTCAGCCGACGTCTCGACGACCTCGCCTACGGCGCCGGCCTGTGGGCCGGTGCTCTGCGAGCTCGCTCTGTCTCCGCCCTCCTCCCGCGGCGACCCGGCCGCTGACGGGCGCCCATCGCTCCACGGTCGCGACCGGCTGGGAGCGCCACCGCGCTGACTTGTGCTCGCACGCGGCCCAACCTCCTGCCCGACCGGACGGGGACCCACCTGTCCAGCGGGCGGGTATCTCTGTTCTGGACTGTTCGCCGCACACCCGCCAGCCCTAGCGTCCGAGTGCACCCCGTCCCCGGTCAAAGGAGACCAGCCATGCAGGTTGATGAACTACTCAAGCCATTCCCGATCAAGGAGTTCCACCCCTTCCCGCGCGCCATGATGGGCCCCGGGGCCTGGGAGATGATCGGCCCGGAGGCCCTCAAGCTCGGCTTCCGGAAGACACTCATCATGACGACCGGCCTGCGGGGCACGGACATCGTCAAGAACATCGCCGAGTCACTCAGGCACCACGGTCTCGAGGTCGTCGTCTTCGACCAGGTCGAGTCCAACCCCAAGGACTACAACGTCATGGACGCGGTGGCCATGTACCAGGAGAACGCCTGCGACTCGTTCGTCTCCATCGGTGGCGGCTCCGCGCACGACGCCTGCAAGGGCGCGCGCATCTCTGTCGCACACGACGGGCGCAATGTCAACGAGTTCGAGGGCTTCAACATGTCCGAGAACCCGAAGAACCCGCCGCACATCGCGGTCTCGACCACGGCCGGCACCGGCTCCGAGACCTCGTGGGCCTATGTCGTCACCGACACGACCACCGACCCCGACAACCCGCACAAGTACGTCGCCTTCGACGACGCGTCGGTGGCCAGCCTGGCCGTCGACGACCCGGTGCTCTACTACGACTGCCCGACCGACTTCACCGCCCAGTGCGGCTTCGACGTCCTCGCCCACGCCTCCGAGCCCTACGTGTCCCGGCTGAACTTCGAGCCCTCACTCGGCAACGCCCTGCGGGCCGTCAAGCTCACCTCGGAGAACCTGCGCGAGGCGGTCTGGAACGGCCAGGATCTCAAGGGACGCGAGGGCATGATGTACGCCCAGTACATCGCAGCCCAGGCCTTCAACTCCGGTGGCCTCGGCATCATCCACTCGATGAGCCACGCGGTCAGCGCCTTCTACGACACCCACCACGGGCTGAACAACGCCATCGCCCTGCCGCGCGTATGGGCCTTCAACATGCCCGTCTGCTACGGCCGGTTCGCCGACATCGCCGAGGCGATGGGCATCGACACGCACGGCATGACCAAGGTCCAAGCTGCAGACGCCGCGCTCGAGGCCTCGATCCGCCTCCTGCGGGACGTGGGTATCCCCGAGCGTTTCGTCGATGTCACGGCGGACAGCTACTCGAAGAACCGCCTGGGTCAGGGACCGACCGCCTACTACCAGAACTCGCCGGAGATCAAGGGCGACGCCGCCGACGTCGATCGCATCACCCACCACATCCTCGGCGACGCCTGCACTCCGGGTAACCCCAAGGAGTGCACCTTCGAGACCGTCCGGCCCGTCGTCGAGCACTGCATGACCGGCGACCTCGACGACCTCATCAGCTGACCCAGCCACAACAGACACCACGGCCCCCTTCGACGTCCGCTCCACGGGACGGCGAAGGGGGCCTTCCCCACACGAACCTTCGACAGGAGCAACCATGTCCACCACCACGACGGATGCCGTACCCGTCCTCACGAGCGTCGAGGACACCATCGAGCAGTTCCGCGACCACGGGTACCTCGCCGACCACCGGATGGGCACCACCGTCTTCCTCCAGACCCGCCTCGAGAAGCCGGTGCTCCTCGAGGGACCCGCCGGCGTCGGCAAGACCCAACTCGCCCAGAGCCTGGCTGAGGTGACCGGACGCCGGTTGATCCGTCTGCAGTGCTACGAGGGCCAGGACGAGTCCAAGGCCCTCTACGAGTGGGACTACGGCAAGCAGCTCCTCTACACCCAGATCCTGCGGGAGAAGATCGGCCAGATCGTCTCCGACACCACCGACCTGACCGAGGCCGTCGACCGGATCTCCGCCCACGACAGCGTCTTCTTCTCCGAGCGATTCCTCGCGGCGCGACCGCTCCTCGAGGCCATCACCAGCGAGGACCCTGTCGTCCTGCTCATCGACGAGGTCGATCGCGCAGACGAGGCCCTCGAGGCGGTGCTGCTCGAGCTGCTCTCGGAGTTCCAGATCTCGATTCCCGAGATCGGTACCGTCCGGGCCAAGCACCTCCCGCTCGTCGTACTGACCTCCAACAACACCAGGGACCTGTCGGCCGCGCTCAAACGCCGCTGCCTCCACCTCTTCCTCGACTACCCGGGCCCCGAGCGCGAGCTGGACATCCTGCGCTCCAAGGAGACCGGCCTGCGCGACGCCCTCGCGGCCCGGCTCGTCGAGATCGTGCGCGGCCTGCGCGAGCTCGAGCTGCGCAAGGCACCGAGCATCTCGGAGACCATCGACTGGGCCCGCACCCTCGCCGTCCTCGGGGTGGATGAGCTCGATGCGACCGTCCTGTCGGACACCCTGAGCGTGGTCGTGAAGTACGAACGCGACATGCGTCGGGCCGGTGAGGCCCTGCCCAGGCTCCTCGATCCCAACGCGGTGGTGCCGGAGGGTCACGGTCATGGCCACGACCACCACCACGGTCACGGGCACAGCCACGAGCATCCTCACCCACACTCTGACGACGACCTCGACGGACGTGAGGTGCGGTTGGCCAAGGACTCCCCTGGTCGACACGACACCGACTACTACGGGGCACCGGGCGGGCTCGACCGATCTCGTCAAGTGAACCAAGGTCAGGGAAGTCGCTCCTTCGCCGGTCGTGGCGCCCGCAAGCGTCCCGTCTGAGGCGGGTCGACGATGGAGACCACCCTGCACCGGTTCATCCGGATCCTCCGGCTGCGCGGGGTCCCGGCGTCCGTCGCCGAGGCCATCGACGGACTCAAGGCCGCCGCGCAGCCGGGAGTGCTCGACGATCGCGAAATCCTGCGGGCCGCCCTGGCAGTGAGCCTGATCAAGGACCGGCGGGACCTACCCGTCTTCGACGAGACCTTCGACCGCTTCTTCTCCCTGCGCCCGGTGATCACCGACGACACGGGACACGGGCACAGTCACGACGACCTGTCCGATGGCGGGGAGCTGACGGACTTCTCCCTCTCCGACGAACCGGGCGACAAGCCGCAGGACAGCCACTCCCATGGCAAACCGGTCGACCTGCACCAGTTCTTCCGACCGGAGGACATGGGTCAGCAGTACAACCTCCACCAAGAGGCCAACCGGCTCGACATGGCCAACCTCACCGACGAGATCGTCCTGTCGGACGGTGCGCGGACCGACGCCGAGGACCTCGCCCGGGTGCAGATCACGACGTCCCGGCTGCACAACCCGGGCGCTCCTGGTGACCTCGCCCGCCGACCGGGCATGCAGGTGGACGCCGAGCTGAGCGTCGCCCAGGAGATGGCGCTGCTCGCGTGGCTGGACGAGTCCTCCGACCTTCCCGACGACGGGGATGAGGAGGGCCCGGAGATGGCCGCGCTGCGCGAGGCGCTACAGCCCTTCCTCGATACACTCCCCGAGCGACTCAAAGGCTTCCTCGAGGAACTCATGTCCCGCGAGGCCGAGCTCGAGATGCGCGAGATCGAGGCCGCACAGACGGAGACCGTCGACGAGGCGGACCGGGTCGCGCTCGAGGACTCGATCCGCCGGCTGCTGCGTAGCCTGCACGGTGCGCCGCGCCCCCGACGTCAGGTCGCCGCACGAGGGACGATCGACGGCCGTCTGACGATGCGACGCAACATGCGTTACGACGGTGTGCCCTTCCGGCCGGTCACCGTGAGCAAGGTCGAGGACCGGCCCCGGCTCATCGTGCTCTGCGATGTCTCCTTGTCGGTACGGCAGACCTCTCGCTTCATGCTCCACCTCGTCCATTCCCTGCAGTCCCAGACGGCCAAGGTCCGTTCCTTCGCCTTCGTCAAGGACGCCGTCGAGATCACTGACCTCTTCGCCGACCACCCGGTCGAGGAGGCACTGTCGCTCGTCATGTCGGGCCTGCCGGAAGGTGGGGTGCTCGACGTCGATGCCGACTCCGACTTCGGCTCGGCCTTCGAGGTCTTCCTCGAGCAGTACGGCGGTGCGCTCAACCGCCGTACGACCGTCATCGTGCTGGGCGACGGACGCAACAACGGCAACGATCCACGGATCGAGGTCTTCGAGGAGATCGCCCGGCGGGTGAGGTCCGTCATCTGGCTGACACCGGAACCGCGGTACTCGTGGGGCCTGGGCAGCTGTGACCTCCCGCTCTACGCCGAATCCTGCGACCGGGTGCAGGTGGTGCGCAGCCTGGGCGGGCTCGAACGCGCCTCAACCGTCGTCGCCGGGACCTCGGCATGAGCACCGGCGTCGAGGCCACCGCACCACGTCCCATCGACCCGCTCGCGCCGGCCCGCCCCACCTACGTCGATGACCTCGTCGAGGTCATGAGCACCGTCGGAACGTTGCCGCGCCGAACCCTGCGGACCGTGCGTACGGAGCACTTCGACATCAGCCACCAGGGGCACGTGGTACGCGTGGCGCACCGGGTACCGCTGGGCCAGGTCCACACCGGCCTGTCCGAGCTCCTCTCCCGCGAGGTCTTCGGCCCCGGATGGCTGCGCGGCGCGGACGTGTTCGAGCGGATCGTGACCGGCATCGTCCTCACCTCGGCCGAGGACCCGTTGGACGCGTGGGAGCACTACTACCGCACGAGCCTGCGCGAGATCGAGGCTGCTGTGAGCCTGGGTGATTCGCCGGCTGCGGGGCTGCACGGGGCGATCGCGGGGTACGCCCCCGTGTACGCACACGCTGAGGGGCAGCTCGTGGGCGAATCCCTCCTCGAACTCGGCTCCAGCTTCGGCTTCTTCTCCCTGCGGCAGGCGAGCACCCGGACGGTGACCGCGATCGATGTCTCCCCCGGCTCCGTCCGGCTGCTCGAGCGTGTGTCCGCGCGCCTGGGCACACCCGTGGAGACCCACGTCGCGGACGCCGCGCACGTACCGCTACCCGACGGATGTGCCGACAGCGTTGTCGCCCTGCACCTGCTTGAGCACGTGGAGCCCGGGCACGGGTGGCGGATCATCGACGAGGCCATCCGCCTGGCCCGCAAGCGGGTCATCATCGCCGTTCCCTACGAGGACGTGCCCGAGGAGCTCTGGGGACATGTGCGCACCCTCGACAGCGAGGACCTGCGCGCCTACGGCCAGCGCACGGCCCTGCCCTTCAGCGTGCAGGAGCAGCACGGTGGGTGGCTCGTCATCGATGTCGACTGACCGCTCTCAGATGAGGCCCGTCTTGGAGGCCTCGTAGACGGCCTCGGCCCGCCGGGAGACGTTCAGCTTGCGCAGGATGTTCCCCACGTGGAACTTCGCCGTCGTCTCGGAGATGAACAGCTCCTTCCCGATCCTGCTGTTGGACATCCCCGACGCGAGCAGGCGCAGGACCTCGAGCTCTCGGCTCGTCAGCGCCTTCGGCTCTTCCTCCTCCGACCCGTGCAGACCCCGGACGACGGCGGCGGCCGAACGGGCGTCGAAGGCGCTGCCCCCGCGGCTCACGTCGTGGATGGCCCGCACGAGCCCCGTGGTGTCGACGTCCTTGACGACGTAACCCCGCGCACCGGCACGGATCGCGCGGAGGACCAGGCGCTCATCGAGGAAGGTCGTGAGCACGAGCACTGCGATGTCCGGATGCAAAGTGGTCAGCTCCTCGCACAGCGCGATGCCCTCGCTGTCGGAGGTCGTCGACAGCTTCAGGTCGAGGCAGACCATGTGCGGCGCCAACTCCGCCACGAGCGTCTTGGCCTGCTCCGCGTCCTCCGCCTCGCCGACGATCTGGATGCCGTCCTCGCGCTGCAGCACCGACCGCAGACCCTGGCGAACGATCGCGTGGTCATCGACGAGCAGCAGCCTGATCCCGTCGTGGTCGCCAGCCACCCCTGCGTGTTCGGTCATCGTCATTCCCTCTCCTGGGTCCCGTCACCACGGGCCAGCTCCTCGATGAGGCCCGGCTGTCGGGCCTCCCCCGGCACCGGGACCCGGATCTCGACCCGGACGCCTCCGATGCGGGCCCGACGGAAGCGCACCCGTCCGCCGAGATCGGCCACCCGGGCCTCGATGTTGGCCAGCCCCCGGTGGCTGCCGTCGGAGCTGCGTCGCTCCACCCTGATCAGCCGTCCGAGCACCACGGGATCACCGCACCCGTCGTCGGCGACGGTCACGAGCACCTCATCGGGTCGGTACCGCAGCCGAACCACCGCCCGGGTCGCGTGGGCGTGCAGGGCCACGTTGAACATCGCCTCACCGACGGCACGAGCGATGTCGTGCTCGGCATCGACCCCCAACGACAGTGCCTCTCCCTCGACCCTGACCTGGACCTGCAGATGGCTTCGGTGGTGCTCGGCGACCTCACGCACGAGGTCGGGCAGCGACGCCAACGTCTCCCCCTGGCGGCGGCTCAGCGCGTAGATCGCCCGCCGCAGCTGCCCCACGGCCTGCTGGGTCAGGTCCTTGGCGGTGACGAGCTGCTCGTGGATCGGGTCGTCGCCACCGGCCCGCGCCTCGGCCTCCCCCCGCGCCATCTCGACCGCCATCCCCGCCGAGAGCACGTACTGGGTCACTGAGTCGTGCAGCTCCCGGGCGATGCGGCCGCGCTCGGTGTCGATGAGCTCGCGCTGCCGGGCCAGCTCGAGCCGCTTCTCGAGGCGGTGCAGCTCGTGCGTCCGGAGCGCCAGGTCCCGCGCTTGGGCCTGCACCTCGTCGTAGAGCTGCTGCGCGCGACGGTGCAGGCCCTGTCCCTCGAGGTACTGCTCCGAGGTGTGCAGCGAGACGGCGGCCTGGTTCGCAAGGATCCGCAGCACCGCGAGGTCGCCCGGCTCCGGGTCGGCGACGAGTCCGTGCAGGCCGACGAGCGCCCCCACATTCGTGCCCGCGAGGATGACCGGCACCCGCACCCAGGGGTTGTCGTCCGCGGTGCGCACGGCCAACCCGGCCCGGATCGCCCCGAGCTCCCGCCGCACGGCGCCCGGAAGTGCCTCCGCCTCGTCGACCGGAGCCGTCTCCCCCTTCGCCAGGGCGAGGAAGCGGGGGCGGGCACCGATGAGGTGACCGTCCGTGAGGGCCAGGATGGTCCAGTCGGCCTCGAGATGCGCCGCGGCCGCTCGCACGACCTCCTCCAGCAGTCCGCGCGGACCCTCGTGGGTGCGGACCAGAGCCCGGGAGATCGTGTCCATCGCGCGCACGGCCCGCTGGGTCCGCTCGTCGGAGCGGACGTAGGCGCGGTAGTACGAGCGCTTGCCCGACCGGACCCCCGTCAGGGCCCCGAGGTCGGGTCCCGGGCACGCGGAGGTCACAACGCTTCCAGGAAGAGGGTTCTGATGTCGTTCTGATCGGCCGCCCGAGGATTGGTCGCCAGGCACGCGTCCTGCAGGGTCGTCGCCGACAGCGACTCGATGTTGTCCTCGCACACCCCGAGCTCGCGCAGCCCCCGAGGCACGCCCACGTCGTCGGCGAGCCGCCGCACGTGGTCGGCCAGCAGCTCGGCGGCCTCCTCGCCGGGCATCGTGCCCACGGCCAGGCCCGCGGAGAGAGCCAGCCCCACAAAGCGATCGGGCGCAACGCGCGCGTTGTACCGGATGACGTGCGGCAGGAGCACCCCGTTGATCACCCCGTGCGGTGCGTCCAGGAGGCCCCCGACCTGGTGGCTCATCGCATGGGTCGCGCCGAGGATGGCGTTGGAGAAGGCCATCCCCGCCTGCAGGCTCGCCTGGGCCATCTTGCCGCGGTGCTCGAGCTGGAACGGGTCGCTCATCGTCAAGCGAAGGTGGCGGCAGACGAGGCCGACCGCGCTCAGCGCCTGACCGTCGGCGAGCGGGTTGTGCGCCAGTGACACATAGGACTCGACGGCGTGCGTCAGCGCGTCCAGCCCGGTCGCCGCATTGAGGTCGTCCGGCATCGTCGTGAGCAGACGCGGGTCCGTGATCGAGATGTCCGGCACGAGAGCGCGACCCATGATCGTCAGCTTCACGCGGCGATCGGTGTCGGTGACGATGCAGAACTGCGACACGTCGGCCCCGGTCCCCGAGGTGCTCGGGATCATGAGCAGCGGTGGGATCGGGGACTCCATCTGGTCGATCCCCGCGTAGTCCCGGATGTCGCCGCCGTTGCCGGCGAGGACCGCGACTCCCTTCGCCGCATCCGCGCAGGATCCCCCTCCGATGGCGACGATGACGTCGCCACCCACCTCGAGATACCGCTCGTACGCGGCCGAGACCTCGTGGTCCTTGGGGTTGGGCGTCACCGACGTCCACACGGTGGGGTGCAGGCCCTCGGCACGCAGCAACGGCAGCAGCTCATCGACCCAACCCGCCTCGACGACGCCCGGATCAGTCACGACGAAGGGGCGACGGGCACCCAATCGCGCTGCGGCATAACCCGATTCACCCATCGAACCGGGGCCGAAGAGGATCTCCGGCGCGTGGAACTTCAGAAGGAACGCGCCATCGTCCGGGGCCGCCCCGGGGACGGCGGATGTGCGGGAGCTGCCGTCGCCCTCCGTCGCCATCGACGTGATCCCTGCCGGTCTCATCTCGCCACCGTAACCGGCTGCGTACGCCGCCGGAAGGCGAACGGGAGAGACCTACCCGATCGGGTAGGTAGGTCGTCAGGCGACCAACCTTCGGCCAACCCCCTTCGTCCTAACGTCACCCCAGGACGACGGCGCGACGGAGCGTCGTCGGTTGACTCTCAGGAGGCAGACAGACATGGCCGTCTACAGCCAGCCCGGTAGCTCCGACTCGACCATCGAGGTCAAGGAACGGTACGAGAACTTCATCGGGGGGGAGTGGGTCCCGCCGGTCAAGGGTGAGTACTTCGACAACATCACCCCGGTGACCGGTCAGGCCTTCACCCGGATCGCCCGCGGCACCGCCGAGGACATCGACAAGGCCCTCGACGCGGCCCACGCCGCCAAGGACGCGTGGGGACGCACCTCGATCACCGAGCGGTCCAATATCCTGCTCAAGATCGCCGACGCCATCGAGGCCAACCTCGAGGACATCGCGGTCATCGAGACCTGGGAGAACGGCAAGGCGGTCCGTGAGTGCCTCGCCGCCGACATCCCGCTCGCGGTCGATCACTTCCGCTACTTCGCCGGCGCGATCCGCGCGCAGGAGAGCGGCAACACCGAGATCGACAACGACACGATCGCCTACCACTTCCACGAGCCGCTCGGCGTCGTCGGCCAGATCATCCCGTGGAACTTCCCCATCCTCATGGCCGTGTGGAAGCTGGCTCCGGCGCTCGCCGCGGGCAACTGCATCGTCCTCAAGCCGGCCGAGCAGACCCCTTGGTCGATCCTCAAGGTCGCCGAGCTCATCGGTGACCTGCTGCCGGCGGGTGTGCTCAACATCGTCAACGGCTTCGGCGTGGAGGCCGGCAAGCCATTGGCCTCGAGCCCGCGCATCGCCAAGATCGCCTTCACGGGCGAGACGACCACCGGCCGGCTGATCATGCAGTACGCCAGCCAGAACATCATCCCCGTGACCCTCGAGCTCGGCGGCAAGTCGCCCAATGTCTTCTTCGACGACGTGGCCGCGGAGAACGACGCCTTCTACGACAAGGCGCTCGAGGGCTTCACCATGTTCGCCCTCAACCAGGGCGAGATCTGCACGTGCCCGTCGCGGGCGCTGGTGCAGAAGGGCATGTACGACCAATTCGTCCCCGATGCCATCAAGCGGGTCGAGGCGATCGTGCAGGGCAACCCCCTCGACACCGACACGACCATGGGCGCCCAGGCGAGCAACGACCAGTTCGAGAAGATCAAGAGCTACCTCGACATCGGCCGCGAGGAGGGCGCCAAGGTGCTCACCGGCGGCGAGGTCATCGACCTCGGGGGCGACCTCTCGGGCGGGTACTACATCGCCCCGACGGTCTTCGAGGGCACCAACTCGATGCGCATCTTCCAGGAAGAGATCTTCGGCCCGGTCGTCTCGCTGACCTCCTTCACCGACGAGGACGAGGCCCTCTCGACCGCCAACGACACCCTCTACGGCCTCGGCGCCGGCGTCTGGTCGCGCAGCGCCCACACCACCTACCGGATGGGTCGTGGCATCCAGGCCGGTCGCGTGTGGACCAACTGCTACCACCAGTACCCGGCAGGCGCCGCCTTCGGCGGTTACAAGCAGTCCGGCATCGGCCGGGAGAACCACAAGATGATGCTCGAGCACTACCAGCAGACGAAGAACCTGCTGGTCAGCTACGACCAGAACAAGCTCGGCTTCTTCTGATCAACCCGGGCACCTGACCACCACCACGAAGGGAGTCCCCGCCATGGGTACACGCGTCGACCTCACCGACGAAGCCGCCACGCTGCTCGCCACGCTGGAGCGGCGGCACGGACCGCTGATGTTCCATCAGAGCGGCGGCTGCTGCGACGGGTCGTCCCCGATGTGCTACCCGGCGGGGGACTTCATCACCAGCGAGGCCGACATCCACCTCGGCACACTCACCGGTGAAGGGTTCACGCCCGTCGACTTCTGGATGAGCGTCGCGCAGTACGAGTACTGGAAGCACACCCACCTGACCGTCGACGTGGTTCCCGGCCGTGGCTCGGGATTCTCCGTCGAGGCTCCCGAAGGGGTGCGCTTCCTCATCCGTTCCCGCCTGATGACCGAGGACGAGCTGGCCGAGTTCGACCTCCTGTGACCCGGCCCCCTTCGCAGCGACGGCTGACCTGCGAAGGGGGCCGACCAGGCTGCGCCGATCAGCTGCGCTCCCGCTCTGCCGCGCGCGGTTGTGTGACGACCCGGAGGCGAGCCTCTCCGCCGGCCACGGTGCCCGAGGACTACCGTGGCCCCCGTGACGTCTGCATCCCCACTGACCGCCGCCGCCGTCGACGAGGCGGCGGCGCTCTTGGCCGAGTTCCTCCCGCCGACGCCGCTGCAGCGCAGCGAGCGACTCTCCGCCGTCACGGGCGCCGAGGTCTGGCTCAAGCGCGAGGACCTGCAGCCGGTGCGGTCGTACAAGGTGCGCGGGGCCTTCACGCTCATCGCCTCCCTGCCCGAGGAGCAGCGGGCGAAGGGGGTCGTCGCCGCGAGCGCCGGGAACCACGCCCAGGGCGTGGCCTTCGCCGGGCAGCGGCTCGGGGTTCGCTCGCGGATCTACCTGCCGCGCAACACTCCTCGCCAGAAACGTGATCGCGTCGCCGCCCTCGGTGGGGACATGGTCGAGGTCATCGTCACCGGGGAGGTCTACGACGACGCAGCGGCCGCGGCTGCCGCCGACGCGGAGCGCACCGGCGCCGTCGTCGTCCCCGCCTTCAACGCGGTGGAGACCATGGCCGGGCAGGGTGCCGTCGCCGTGGAGATCCTCGAGCAGCTCGGCCGCGCACCCGACGTCGTCACCGTGCCCGTCGGCGGTGGGGGCCTCCTCGGCGGCATGTCGACGTGGTTGGCCGCCCACGCCTCCGACACCCGGCTCGTCGGCGTGGAGCCGGAGGGCGCGGCCTCGATGGCGGCGGCCCTGGCCGCGGGGGCGCCGGTGACGCTCGAGGAGGTCTCCCCCTTCGTCGACGGGGCCGCGGTCCGCCGGGTCGGGGACCTCACCCATGCGGCCGTCGACGCGACCGGCGCCGAGCTGACGACGGTCTCCGAGGGGGCGATCTGCGTCGAGATGCTGGAGATGTACCAGACCGACGGGATCATCGCCGAGCCCGCGGGAGCGATGGCCACGACCATCCTGGGCGACCTCGACATCGTCCCGGGGTCGACCGTCGTCGCCGTCGTCTCCGGGGGCAACAACGACGTCTCCCGCTACGCCGAGATCGTCGAGCGGGCCCTGGTCCACGAGGGGCGCAAGCACTACTTCCTCGTCGACTTCCCCCAGGAGCCGGGGGCGCTGCGCCGCTTCCTCGACGAGGTCCTCGGGCCGGAGGACGACATCACCTTCTTCGACTACATCAAGCGCAACAACCGCGACACCGGCACGGCGGTCGTCGGCCTCGAGCTCGGCGACCCCGACGACCTGCTGCCGCTGCTCGCGCGGATGGACACCTCCCCGCTGAGCATCGAGACGATCGCGCCGGACAGCCCGCTCTTCCGCATCATCGGCTGACCCGGGGTCTGTCCTCCCGGCCGCAACAGGGTCATACTCAAAGGGTGTCCACCGACAGCGTCTTCGCTGGAACGATCCCCGAGCTCTACGACACCGTCGTGGTGCCGCTGATGTTCCTCGACTACGCCGAGGACGTCGCCGCCGAGGTCGCCTCGGCCGCGCCCCACGACGTGCTGGAGACCGCCGCCGGGACCGGGGTCGTGACGCGTGCGCTCCACCGACTCCTGCCCTCGGCCCGGATCACGGCGACCGACCTCAGTCCGGCGATGCTCGAGCGAGCCGCCGCCGTCCTCCCGCCGTCCGACCGCGTGCGGTGGACGTCCGCCGACGCGCAGGACCTGCCGTTCGACGATGCGGCCTTCGACGCGGTCGTGTGCCAGTTCGGGGTCATGTTCTTCCCGGACCGCCCGGGCGCGTACGGACAGGTGCGGCGGGTCCTGCGTCCCGGCGGGCGCCACGTCATGGCCGCGTGGGGGCGGATCGAGGACCACGAGGCCAGCCTTGCCGTGGACGACGCGCTCAGGGTGATCTTCCCCGACGACCCACCGCAGTTCCTGCGACGCAGCCCCTTCGGGTACACCGACCCGGCCGTCATCCGGGGGGAGCTCGAGGACGCCGGCTTCAGCGACGTCCGCATCAGATCGGTCACGCACCACAGCCGGCCCACGTCCGCCCGCGACATCGCGATCGCGCACTGCCAGGGGACCCCGCTGGCGCACATCCTCGCCGAGCGCCACGCCGACGCCGCACGCACCACCGCGGAGGTGACCCGGCTGCTCGAGGAGCGGTGGGGCACGCAGCCCCACTCCGGCCGCCTCTCGGCCCACGTGGTCACCGCCGTCGCGGCCTGACTCTCATACCCTGAGGGGGTATGATGGGCCACAACGACGACACCCCTGGAGGATCCCATGGCCGGATACAGCGGCAGCAAGGAGCAGTATCTCAAGCGGCTCGGCCGCGTCGAGGGCCAGATCCGCGGCATCGCCCGCATGGTCGAGGACGACACGTACTGCATCGACATCCTGACCCAGGTCTCCGCGGCGACCAAGGCGCTGCAGGCCGTCAGCCTCGGCCTGCTCGAGGACCATGTCGGCCACTGCATCGTCGACGCCGCCCGCGAGAGCGACGAGGCCGCGGCGGAGAAGGTCACCGAGGCCAGCGAGGCGATCGCCCGACTGGTGCGGTCCTGACCGCCCGGACGTCGCAGGAGCCTAAGCAGTTGCGACAAGTGACCGCCCGGACTTCGCAGGAGCCTAAGCAGTTGCGGAGCAGGATGGGGCGACCCACCCCTTCGCCTCCCCGAACCACCCCGCCCGATCAGGAGAATGAAGCCATGGACACCACCCCCTTCTCCCCCTGTGCCGGGACCACGGTGACGACCTGATGTCGACCGTGACCGACCCCCGCTCCGAGTCGACGACGGACGAGCACACCGTCGACCTGGCCATCACGGGGATGACCTGCGCCTCCTGCTCGGCCCGGGTCGAGCGCAACCTCGGCAAGATCGACGGGGTCGACGCCGTCGTCAACCTCGCGACGGAGAAGGCCCGGGTCAGTCACCCGGAGTCGGTGAGCATCGACGAGCTGATCGCGACGGTGGAGAAGTCCGGGTACGGCGCCACCGTCATCGAGCCGGAGGCCCGCCTCGCTCCCCCGAAGCACACCCCGGTCGCCCGCGCCGACCTCGCCCGCCGCGCGATCGTGGCCGGTGCGCTCGCCGCGGTCGTCGTGCTGCTCGCGATGGGCCCGTGGAGCTTCCCCGCGAACCCGTGGCTGCAGCTGCTCGTGACCACCCCCGTCGTGGTGTGGGCGGCGTGGCCCTTCCACCGCGCGGCCTTCGTCAACGCGCGCCACCTCGCGTCGACGATGGACACCCTCGTCTCGCTCGGTGTCAGCGCCGCGTACCTGTGGTCGCTCGTCACGCTGCTCACCGGCGCGGGGCAGGACGGGCACTACTACTTCGAGACCGCTGCGGTCATCACCGCCTTCCTCCTCATCGGTCGGTGGCTCGAGGCCCGGAGCAAGGACGAGGGCCGCTCCGCGCTCACCGAGCTCATGGACCTCGGGGCGAAGGGGGTGGCCGTCCAGCGGATCGACTCGCGCACCCGGGCGACCACCGAGGTCATCCTCCCGCTGGACGAGCTGCAGGTCGGCGACCACTTCATCGTGCGGCCGGGAGAGAAGGTCGCGACCGACGGTCGCATCATCGACGGCACGAGCTCCATCGACACCTCGCTCGTCACCGGTGAGTCCGTGCCCGTCGACGTGCGCTCCGGCGACACGGTCGACGCCGGCACCGTCAACACCTCCGGGCGGCTGATCGTCGAGGCGACCGCGGTGGGCTCTGACACGACCTTCGCCGCGATCGTGCGACTGGTCGAGCAGGCGCAGACCGGCAAGGCCGACGTCCAGCGCCTCGCCGACCGGGTCTCCGCGGTCTTCGTCCCCGCCGTCCTGGTGGTCGCGTTGCTGACCTTCGTCGGCTGGTGGATCGGCTCCGGGTCGGCGACGACCGCGATCGGCGTCGCCGTGACCGTGCTGATCATCGCCTGCCCGTGCGCGCTGGGCCTGGCCACGCCGATGGCGCTGCTCGTCGGCACCAGTCGCGGCGCGCAGAAGGGCATCCTCATCAAGGGCCCGCAGGTCCTCGAGGACACCCGCCGTATCGACACCCTCGTCCTGGACAAGACCGGGACGATCACCACGGGCGTCGCCCAGGTGACCGACCTCGCCGCTGCTCCCGGGCTGCACCCCGCCGCCGTCCTCAGCGCGGCCGCGGCCGTCGAGTCCGGCAGCGAGCACCCGATCGCGCGGGCCATCGTGCGCCGCGCGCAGGACCAGGGCATCAAGATCCCGCGCATCACGGACTTCGAGAGCCTGCCCGGCTCCGGCGCGGTCGCCACGATCAAGGGCACCCGCGTCACCGTCGGCAAGTCCGACCTCTTCGACGAGGTGCCGCCGGAGCTGGCGACGCTCGAGCGGCGCGGCACGACCGTCTTCGTCGGGTGGGAGCGCAAGGCGCGCGGCGCGCTCACCGTCGCCGACGAGGTCCGTGACACCTCGGGCGACGCGATCCGCGCGCTGCGGGCCGAGGGTCTGCAGGTGTGGCTGCTCAGCGGCGACGCCGAGCACAACGCGACCGCGATCGCCGCGACCGTCGGCATCGACGCCGAGCACGTCATCGCCGGGGTGCGCCCCCACGACAAGCACGACGTCATCGAGCGCCTCCAGGGCGAGGGTCGGGTCGTCGCGATGGTCGGCGACGGCGTCAACGACGCGGCCGCGATCGTGCGTGCCGATCTCGGGATGGCGATGGGCACCGGCACCGACGTCGCGATGGAGTCCGCCGACATCGTGCTCGTGCACGCCGACCTCGAGTCGGTCCCCCGCGCGATCTCGCTCTCCCGGGAGACGCTGAAGGTGATCAAGCAGAACCTCGGCTGGGCGTTCGGCTACAACATCGCCGCAATCCCGCTCGCGGTGGCCGGCCTGCTCAACCCGATGATCGCCGGCGCGGCGATGGCGATGAGCTCGGTCCTCGTCGTGCTCAACTCCCTGCGGCTGCGCAGGGTGCTGCCGGACGACTGAGGGATCCCCCTTCGCCACGGAGCGGATCGGCCGGGCACCACCCCTGCGGGTGCCCGGCCGACCACGTCCTCCTCTCGCCCGCGACGCACGCGGATCCCTGTTACCCCGCGGCGGGCGCTCGATCCCTCAGATCTCGGCCTTCCACGCCTGCGCGACGGAGAGCTTGCCGGAGGTCTGCATCAGCGCCCGGCGGTAGATCCGCTCGGCGAGCAGGATGACCGCGAAGGTGGCGGCGGCGAGCAGACCGAGGCTGATCAGCGCCTCCCACCAGGACGACTCACCAGAGACCAGGCGCATCGGCTGGAGGATCGCCGAGAACGGGGGGATCCAGGCGAGCACCTCGACGACCGTGCCCTTGGCGAAGATCGCACCGAAGAACATCACCATGATCAGCATCGTGACCGGCAGCGACGTGGACTGGATGTCCTCCTGCCGCGAGGCGAGCGATCCGGCCACCGCGTACAGTGCCGCGATCATCGTGAAGCCGGCGAGGAAGAAGACGACGAACCAGGCCAGGCTCGAGGTGAAGCCCGGCAGCAGGTCGCCCCACTCGGTGAACGTCACCCCGATCACGGCGACGATGCCGTACAGCACGAGCTGGCCCACGGCGAGCACGACGGCGGCGGCGAGCTTGCCGAAGAGCAGGTGGCGAAGGGGGATCGACGTCGCGATGATCTCCACGATCCGCGACTGCTTCTCCTCGGTCACGCTCATCGCGAGGTACATCCCGAAGATGATGGCGGCCATGTAGAAGAGGAAGGCCATGCCGAACCCGACCGCCTGCCCGATCTGTCGCTGCTCGGCGTCACCGTCGAGGATGTCCGTGCTGACGGCGCTGCCTGCTTGGAGGGTCGCGAGGTCGGTGCCGGCGTGCGCGGCGTTGGCGGTCAGGACGTGCTGGCGGATCGCCGTGTCTGCCACGGAGAGCAGTCCGCTGTCCACCTCGGACTTGCCGACCAGTTGCCAACCGTCGTCGGTCGGCGAGAGCCAGGCGTCGACATCCTTGTCCATGACGGCGCTCTTCGCAGCGGCGTCGTCGTCGACCTCGGTGGTCGTGATCGTCACCGTGTCGTCGATCGTCGGGGCCTGGTCGGTCAGGACCTCGCCCATCTGCGCGGACTGGCTGGTGACCGCGACGTCGTAGGTCGACTCCTGGTTGCCCTGCCAGATCTGGAAGCCGAAGACACCCAGGATGATCACGAGGGTCAAGAGGGTCGACCCGATGAAGGTCTTGTCGCGCATGCGGACCGACACGTCGCGCTGTGCGACGAGTGCCCAGGCGTGCGTACTCATGCCGTCACCTCTCGGTAGACCTCGGACAGCGGCGGGATGATCGGGCTGAGCTCCTCCACGCCGCCGCGGCGCAGGCCCTCGGCGAGCACCTCGCCCAACAGGCGACGGCGTTCCTCCTCGACGTCGGTCGGCAGGTCGATGATCGCCGTCGGGCCGTCCACGTCGACGGTGACCAGACCGGGGATCTCGCGCACCCAACCGGCGTCGCGGACAGCGACCAGCCGGTGTCGGCGCGGCGCTCCCCCGCGCAGCTCGGCGGGACTGCCACTGCCGCGGACCCGGCCCCCCGCGAGGATGACGAGCTCGTCGCAGAGCCGGTCGACGAGGTCGAGCTGGTGGCTGGAGAAGAGCACCGGGACCCCGCGAGCGGTGTGCTCACGCAGCAGGTCGGCCATCGAGTCGACGGCCTCCGGATCGAGCCCGGAGAAGGGCTCGTCGAGGATCAGCGCCGACGGCTCGATCATCAGCGCGGCTGCGATCTGCACACGCTGCTGGTTGCCCAGCGAGAGTGCCTCGACGGGGTCGGTCGCGCGCTCGGCGAGGTCGAGTCGCTCGAGGAGGGTCATGACGGACTCGCGGGCAGCCGTGCGGGTCAGGCCCTTGAGCTGGCCGAGGTAGATCAGCTGGTCGAGAACCTTCTGCTTCGGGTAGAGGCCCCGCTCCTCCGGCATGTACCCGATCGTGCGCTGGTCGGCGACCGTGATCGGTCGCTCCCCCCAGAGCACCCGACCCTCGGTGATCGACAGGACGCCCATGATCATCCGCATGGTCGTCGTCTTCCCGGCGCCGTTGCCCCCGACGAAGCCGGTCATCGATCCCTGCTCGACCGTGAAGTCGACGTGGTCGACGGCGGTGAAGTCACCGAACCGCCGCGTCAACCCTTCCACGGTGATCGTGTGCGGTGTGTTGGCCATGGTGACAACGCTATGGATCCGGCCATCCGCGCGGATCCGCCTCCGGGGTGGTCTTGAGGCGTTGGCGGCATCCCCCCGCGGGTGGACGTGCCGCCCCCTCGTCCGGCAGCTCCGCACGTGCCCGGGCAGTCGCGATCCTGGGTTTGCAACTGCCTGGGCAGTTGTGACCCGACAGTGCAGCTGAGGCTCGGTGCGGGGTCGGCCCGGGTCAGACGATGCCGGCCTCGTGGGCCACGATCACCGCGCCGACGCGGTCGCGCACCTGCAGCTTGGCGAAGATGCTCGACACGTGCGTCTTGACCGTCGCGGCGCCGATGACCAACTCGGCGGCGATCTCCCGGTTGGACTTCCCGGTGCCGACGAGACGCAGGACGTCGAGCTCGCGACCCGTCAGCTGGGAGATCAGCCCGGCGTGCGGCGAGGGACTCCCCTCGCCCGTCGCCTGCGGATCGGCCGACATCTGCGCGATGACCCGCTTGGTCACCTCGGGCGCGAGCAGGGCGTGGCCGTGGCCGACGGCTCGCAGTGCCTCGACGAGCTGCTCCGCCTCGGCGTTCTTCAGCAGGAACCCGCTGGCGCCGGCCCGCAGGGCGTCGAAGAGGTAGTCGTCCCGGTCGAAGGTGGTCAGGATGAGCACCCGGCCCAGCTCGCGCTCGACGATCTCCCGGGTGGCGGCGACCCCGTCCATGACCGGCATCTGCACGTCCATGACGATGACGTCGGGCCGGTGCGTGGCCGCCATGTCGACGGCCTCGCGGCCGGTGGCGGCCTCGCCGACCACCTCGAGGTCGTCCTCCACCGAGAGCATCATCGCGAAGCCGGACCGGATCAGCGGTTGATCGTCGACGAGGAGCACGCGCAGCGTCCGGCTCACGAGCCACCCCCGGAGCGAAGGGGGATCCTCGCCCGCACGCGGTAGCCACCGAGCGGACGTGGCCCCATCTCGACGGTGCCGTGATGGGAGGAGATCCGTTCCCGGATCCCCAGCTGGCCCATGCCCGTCCCCGAGGTACCGGGACGGGGACGCCCGTCGTCGGTGACCTCGACCTCGGCACTGCGCGCACCCACCCGCACCGTCACCCGGGCGGTGCGTGCGCTCGAGTGCCGCGTGACGTTGGTCAGTGCCTCCTGTGCAGTCCGGTAGAGCGAGTGCCCCACGGCGTCCGGGACACGGACCAGGTCGTCATCGGACTCCTCGACGAGGTCGTGGACGACGGTGAGCGACGACGTCGTGCGGGAGGTGACGAGCTCGGGGAGGTCGCCCAGTCCCGGCTGCGGGGTGAAGTCCGGCGCAGCGTCGACCGACCCGTCGACACCGGCACCCTCGACCGCGGCGGAGGCCTCCCCCTTGCGCAGGGTGCCGAGCAGGCCACGCATCTGGATCACCGCGTCGCGGGAGCCGTCCTCGATCCGGCCGAGCGCCCCCTTCGCCGCCTCGGGGTCGGTGTCGAGGACTCGACGGGCCGCTGCCGCCTGCACCCCGATCCCGGAGACGTGGTGGGCGACGACGTCGTGCAGCTCGCGTGCGATGCGCAGCCGTTCCTCGATGATCGCGTTGTCGCGCAATCCCTCCGCCTGCTCTCGGATCGTCGCGGTCTGCTGCTCCAGGTCGGCGCGCTGCCGGGCGCTGCGCCAGGCCATCTGGCCGCCGATGACCGCACCGCCGAAGTAGAGGATGTTGATGGTGCCCGCCATCAGTGCCGCCGCGACCGTCACGGAGAAGAGTGCCCCGGGGTCGGGAGCAGGGGCCATGTCGCGGAGCACGCGCCCGACCGCAAAGCTCCACACGAGCCAGAGGAACATCGCGGCGAGGATGACGGCGTAGACCACCACCATCGCCCTCCGGTTGCGCGCCCACGCCACACCGGCGAAGACGACGAGGAAGAAGACGACCTGTGTCGAGAGCAGGCTGGTCATCAGGGGCACGTAGATCCCGATGGCCAGGTACCCCGCCGATGCGAGGGCTGCGGTGGTCAGCGGCCACCGCCGACGAGGCAGGAGGAAGAGGCAGGGCACCGCGGTCAGCAGCACCTGCTGCCAGACGGGTCCGTCGACCTGCGAGAGGCTGCCGACGGAGCGCATCAGCTCCAGGACGAAGAGGGAGACGGCCACCGAGACGACCGTGAGGACCACGTCGGAACGGCCGATGCCCCCGTCGGGCCGGACCCAGTCGTCGTCGAGCGCGAAGAAGTCGCCGACGCGGTCCACCCAGGAAGCCATCGGCTCAGACCATCAGAGGGTGACGGGACCGTTGGGGGTGTTGAAGGTGACGGACATCAGGCCGGGCGTGCCGTTGGGTGCGACGAAGTCGAAGTCGATGACCGAGGAGGTCTCCTGCGCGGGGTGGCCCCCCAGCCAGTCCCGCACGCGGTCGGGGTCGCCGGCGATCTGCAGCGACGCGATGGTCACGTCGGTCTCGGCCTCCTGGGACGGGTGCGGTGAGCCCTCGCCCCACTTGACGAAGAAGGGCAGCTGCGGGTCCGCGAGGGTGCCCTTGATGCCGATCTGCTTCCACAGGAACTCACGGCCGTCGTTGAGGCGACGGTTGCCGTCCACGGCCTGGCGGTCCAGACGCTTCTCGACGGACTCGAGGTCGTCGTCGACGCGGATGACCCAGCCCATCCAGCCGCCACCGGCCTCGGAGCGGGCGCGCACGACCTGCCCGAAGGGTGCCTTGTCGGAGCTGGGGTGGTCGAGCACCTCGACGATCTCGACGTAGCGCTCGTGCGCCAGCGGCAGGATCATGTTGCGGGTGCCGAATCGCGGGTGCAGTCCGCCATCGACCGGTGTGACCCCGAGGGCCTCGCCGAGGCGCTCCGCGGTGGCCTTGACACCGCTCTGGTCGGCTGCAAAGGAGACGTGGTCAACGCGCATGGTGGCATCGTGACACAGGCCGCACTCCGGCCGGCAATCGGGTCCCGTCAGCCCGCCCGGCGCTGGCGGACCGCCTCGTAGACGACGATGGCCGCCGACGTGGCGACGTTGAGCGAATTCGCCTGTCCCACCATGGGGATGCGCACCCGGTACTGGGCCCGCGCGAGGGCCGCCTCGCTCAGGCCGTACTTCTCCGAGCCGACCGCGACGGCGACCGGGCCGGTGAGATCGGCATCCGTGTGGTCGACGTGGGTGTCCGGCGTCGTGGCGACGACGGCGACGCCACGCTCGGTCAGCCACGCCCAGGCCTCGTCGGTGCTGGCGGAGGCGACCGGGACGGAGAAGACGGTGCCCTTGCTCGACCGGATGACGTTCGGGTTGCCCCAGTCGGTGACCGGGTCGGCGGCGATGACGAGGGCGACGCCGGCCGCGTCGGCGGTGCGGAGCACGGCCCCGAGATTGCCGGGCTTCTCCACCCCTTCGCACAGGACGACGAGCGCCCCCTCCGGCAGCTCGACGTCGGCGAGTGCGTGGCCGGGCAGGGGGACCCGCGCGAGGATCCCGTCGGGGCCCTCGCGGTAGGCGACCTTCTCGAAGGCGGTCCGCCCCAGCTCGACGATCTCCGCGCCGGTCCGTCGCGCGCGCTCGACGAGGGCGGCACCGGCGTGTGGGTCGAGCATCAGCTCGGGGCAGTGGAAGAGGGCACGTGGCACGACGCCGGCGTCGAGGGCGAGGGTGGTCTCCTCGAGGCCTTCGAGGAGCGTGGTCCCGGAGCACTCGCGGGCACGGCGGCGGCGCAGCGCAACGAGGTCCTTCAGTCGCTGGTTGGCGGGTGAGGTGATGACGAGATCGGCCATGGCAGGAACCAGCATGCCCCACAATCAGGTGGATGGCCGATGATCGTTCCTCCCCCGCTCGCCTCGTGTCGGCGCTGGCGGCGATGACCGCCGTGATGCTGCTCGTCGCGGCGCTCGGCGAGTGGCTGCTGCTCCCGTCGGCGACGGTTCGCGATCTGGACGAAGGGGGCGTGGCCCGCGGAGTCGGTCTCCTCACCACCGTCCCGGGGCTCGAGTCCGTCGCGCTCCTCTGGTCCGACCTCACGCAGCCGTGGGTCGTCCACACCCTCGTCCTCGTCGTCGCGCTCCTCCTCCTGGCCCGGGGCCGGGTGTCGTCACGGGCCCTGCTCGTCGTCCCCATCTCTCTGGTCGGCTGGACGCTCGAGGCCGTCTGCAAGGTGCTCGTCGAGCGTCCGCGTCCCGCGGAGGCAGTCGTCGAGGTGGGCAGCTGGTCCTACCCGAGCGGGCACGCCACGAACGCCGCCCTCGGCGCGGTCCTGCTCATCACCCTCGTCACCACGGTGCGCTCGGCGTGGGTCCGGTGGGGCGCGACGACCCTGGTGGTCATCGGCGCCGTGCTCACCGCAGCCGACCGGGTCGTCCTCGGCGTCCACTACCCCGGTGACGTCCTCAGTGGCCTTCTGCTCGGGACCGTCCTCGGGCTCATCGGGGTGTGGGGGCTGGCGCCGACAGCCCATCCTCCGCTCGAATCGCGCGCGGGGTAGCCGACGGCGCCGCCCACTCACCCACCGCGCCCGTTCAGGACTTCCCCTGCCGCGGACGCCGCGGTACCGCATGTACCGGCCGCACTCGGGAGCCCACCAGAGTCCCACCGATTGGTGCAGCATGGTGCCCATGGACGCCGAGCAAGCCTTCACTCGTGTCACCGGAGTCCTCCAGGAGCAGCTGGGTACCGGTCTGCGCACCTCCCGGGAGCGTGCCGCGCTCATGGCTGTGCTGGAGCGGGGGCACGAGCGAGCCGACGGCGCCGCCGAGGACTACGACGAGGCCGTGGACGCGCTGGCAGCCGCACTGGTGCGCACGGGTGCGACACGTATCGAGGGGCACGCCAGCGCCGACGGCGCAACACCCACGGACATCGAGCCGGGAGTGGTCGAGGCCTCCCTCAGGGCCATCTGTCCCCTCTGGCCCTTCTGCTGATGGCGTCGCCACGGGAGCGGTCCTTCACGCTCGTCACGGACTTCACCAGGCAACTGATCACGCTGTGCGCCGCGATCGTCGCCCTGGAGGTCTCCTTCGTCGCGTCGAGCTCCGTCCCGCTCGACGAGGCGACCCGACGCATCTTCGGCCTGTCGTGGTGCGTCTTCCTCGGGTCCATCGTCTTCGGCCTGCTCGTCTTCCAGAAGTTCATCGGCGAGGATGCCCGGCAGCAGGACGAGGAGGCGCGGCCACCGAACCCGTACTCCGGCTGGATCAGGCGCTTCGCGTTCGCGCAGATCGTCCTGTTCCTCCTGGCTGTGGCCCTCGGGATCGTGGCCGGTTGGCGGGTCCTGTGACCGCGGCGCTGCGTGGTCACAGCAGGGGGCGCAGTGCCGCGGCGAGCCCGTCCTCCTCGACGGTGCCGGTGGTCTCGTCGGCGGCGGCGACGACCTCGTCCGGGGCGCCGCCCATGGCGACCCCGCGGGCGGCCCACTGCAGCATCTCGAGGTCGTTGCGCTGGTCGCCGGCGGCGAAGGTCCGGGCGGGCTCGACGCCGATCCGGCGGCGCACGATCTCCAGGGCCGACCCCTTGGAGACGCCCTCGGGGGCCAGGTCCAGCCACGCGGTGTAGCCCACGGCATAGCTGACCCCGTGCAGTCCGATCCGGTCGACGAGGTCGAGGAAGTCGGCGCTGTCACCGTTGGGGTCGTGGAAGGTCACGCGGGTGGTGGGCTCGGCGACGAGCTCCTCCCACGGGACGACGACCTGTTCTCCCCACAACACGCCCTCGGGGTAGGGCCGGGCGACCTTGAAGCCGGCCCCGACCTGCTCGACGGCGCACAGGATGTGCGGTGCGTGCTCGCGGATGAGGGTCATCGCCGGCTTCGGGTCGAAGGTCACCGTCTCCTCGACGCGGTACCCGTCGGGCTCCGCGGAGTCGAGGGCGATCGTCACCGCGCCGTTGGAGCAGACCGCCCACCCGTGGGTCAGGTCGAGCATCTGCAGGATCTGCAGCGTCGCGACGACCGAGCGACCGGTGGCGACGACGACGTGGTGGCCGGCACCTGCCACCGCGCGCACCGCCTCCCGGGTCACCGCGGGCATCCGCCCGTCGTGGGTGAGCATCGTGCCGTCGACATCCAGTGCGACGAGGTGCGGATCCATGCCCCGAACGCTATCCGGCGCACCCTCCTGCCCCGCGCAGCGCCCCTGCCCCGACTCACGTGGGAGTCAGCCCCGGGCGGCACCGAGCTTCCAGTACCCGGAGAAGGTGATCGCCTTCTTGTCCATGCCGACCTGCTGCACGAGATGCCGGCGCACGGAGGTGGCCAGACCGGACTCGCCGCACGCCCAGGCGTAGTCGAGACCTGTCGTCGCCGAGGGGTCGGCAACCAGGGCAGGGAGCACCGCGGTGCCCGGGTCGGCGTCACCGCGCTCGTGCACGGTGATCCCGGCGGGCACCCCGACGCCGTCGAGGAGTGCCGTCGAGGGGACCTCGACGTGGGCGGCGAGGCCCTCGCCCGGGCCGGGGAGCCCCCTTCGCTCCCGCTCCTCGAGGATCGCCAGGAGTGCCGGGACCGCGGTCTCGTCCGCGACGAGGAGCTGGCGCGGCGGGTCGAAGGCCGTGTACAGCGCTCCCCCGGAACGGAATCCGACCGGGTCCCCGACTCGCGCCCGCGACGCCCAGGCCGAGCCGGGACCGCAGTCGCCGTGGGTGACGATGTCGACGTCCACCTCACCGCGGGAGCGTCGCAGCCCACGGATCGTGTACCAACGCAGCCCGGGCTGCTCGGCCTCGGCCATCTCGGCCACGGCGGCGCGCACGTTGACCCGCTTGGCGTCCGGCAGGTGCAGCCGCCCGTCCGCCCCGGGCATGAGCAGCCCGAAGTACTCGTCCGGCCCCGCGAGGTCGTATCCGGTGAGCTCCGGCGCTGCGAGCGTGATCCGTCGCATCGAGTCGTTGAGGTCGGCCACCGCGGCGACGCTCGCCCCGAACTGCACGTGGCCCTGTCGCTCGGCGACGTCGGCCATCTCCCTGCGCTGCAGGCGGCGGGCGACCCCGAAGAGGACGCGGTCCTTCAGCTCGGCGATGGTCATGACTGCTCCTGGGGTCGGGGGAGGACGACGGGGGTGCCGGTGTCCGGGTCGGTGAGGATGCGGCAGCGCACGTCGAAGACCTCGTGGACGAGGTCCGGCGTGACGATGGTGCACGGATCACCCTGGGCGAGGATCCGGCCGTCGCGCACCGCGACGAGATGGGTGGCGTAGCGGGCCGCCATGGCCAGGTCGTGCAGGACCATGACCACCGTCGTGCCACGCGTGCGGTTGAGCGAGCGCACGAGGTCGAGCACCTCGATCTGGTGCGCGATGTCCAGGAACGATGTCGGCTCGTCCAGCAGCAGGATGTCCGGCTGCTGGGCGAGGGCGAGCGCGATCCACACCCGCTGTCGCTGGCCGCCGCTCAGCTCGTCGACGACCCGTTCGGCGAGCCCGGTCGTCCCGGTCAGCTCCAACGCCTCGGCGACGACCGCGTCGTCCTCGCGGCTCGCCCGCCGCAGGAGCCCCTGGTGGGGGTGGCGGCCGTGGGCGACCAGCTCGGCGACCGTCAGGCCCTCGGGCGCGATCGGCCCCTGCGGCAGCAGGCCGATGCTGCGGGCGACGGCCTTCGTCGGGGTCCTGGCCAGGTCACGGCCGTCGAGGACGATCCGCCCGCCGCGCGCGGGCAGCAGCCGGGCGAGCCCGCGCAGGAGCGTGGACTTGCCGCAGCCGTTCGGCCCGACGATCGCGGTCACCGCGCCGTCGGGTACGTCGAGGTCGAGCCGGTCGACGACGATGCGGTCGCGGTAGCCGAGGCTGACCGAGTCGGCGCGTAGTCGGGCCGGGGCGAAGGGGGTCTGCCCCGTCGCCCCGGCGGCCGCCGGCGTCACGGGCGGGGTGTGCGTGTTAGCCGTCATCAGGTCTCCACTCGGGTTCGGGTGACGATGAGCCACAGGAGGAAGGGGGCACCGGCGAGGCCGGTGACCACGCCGACGGGCAGGTTCCCGCCGCCGGGCACGAGGTAGGCGCCGATGTAGTCCGCGACGACCACCATCAGCGCGCCGATGAGGGCGATGTCGACGAGCCGGGTACGGCCCCGGTGCAGCCGGCGACCGATCGGGCCCGCCAGCAGCGCGACGAAGGCGATCGGTCCGCACACGGCACAGGTGCCCGCGACGAGCAGGACGACCCCGAGCATCGCGAGCGCCCGGTGGCGTTCGACGGCGACGCCGAGCCCGGCGGCGAGGTCGTCGCCGAGCATCATCACGCGCAGCTGTCGGTGCAGCAGGAGCATCGCCGGCAGGGCCACGGCGGCGAGCACCGCGAGGCGAGCGATCTCGGTCCAGCTCGCGGCAGCAACCGACCCGGTCAGCCAGACCATCGCCTCGGACAGTCGGTAGACGTCCGCGCGCAGCAGCACCCAGTGGGTCAGGGCGACGAGCAGCGCGGAGCAACCGACCCCGACGATGATCAGGGCGTGGGTACCCCCCTTCGCTCCCCCGCTGCTCATGCCCACGAGGACGGCCGCCACGGCAAGGGCTCCGAGGAAGGCCACCATCGTGACGCCCGGCCCGGACAGACCGAGGACGATCAGCGAGAACACGGCCGCGGTGGACGCTCCGCCGCTGATGCCGAGGATGTCCGGGCTGGCCAGGGGGTTGCGCATGAGGTCCTGCATGACGCCGCCGGCGACGGCCAGCGAGGCACCGGCGAGCACCGCGGCCACCGCCCGCGGGAGTGTGGACTCCATGAGGATGAAGCTCGCGCCGGGGATGTCGGCGCCGCCGATGATCCGCAGCGTGTCCGGGATGGTGACCGTGTAGTCGCCGAGGGTGACCCGCACGACGACGGCGGCGGCGAGGAGCAGGCCGAGGGCCGACGTGCGGCGCAGTGCCCGCCGCGAGCGGTGACGCCGCGCTCGACGCACGAGCTGCGCTGTCTCGGACGTGGGGTCCGGTGCGGTGGTCAGTGTGCTCATCGGCGCACCGCCCGCCGGGCGAGGAGGATGAGCACCGGAGCGCCGACGACGGCGGTCATCACGCCGACCTGGACCTCGCCGGGCGGAGCGATGACCCGGCCGAGGGTGTCCGCCGCGATGACCAGGGCAGGGCCCACCAGCAGCGAGCCGATGAGCAGCCGGCCGTGGTCCGGCCCACCGAGGAGCCGCAGCAGGTGCGGCACGGCCAGACCGACGAAGGCGATCGGGCCGGCGAGCGCGCACGCGGCCGCAGTGAGCAGGAGCGCCCCGGCGAGCGCCCCACCGCGGGCGAGCACGACCCGCTGACCGAGGGAGCGGGCGACGTCGTCACCGAGCGCCATCGCGTTGAGGGTGCGTCCGGAGGTCAGCGTCAGCAGCAACCCGACGAGGACGAAGGGCAGGATCGGCAGGATCAGCCCGGCGTCCTTGCCCGCGACGGAGCCCACCTGCCAGTAGCGGAAGAGGTCGAGCGCCGTGTCGTCGGCGAGGAGCAGGCCGACCATGATGCTCGAGCTGGCAGCCATGATCGCCGCGCCGGCGAGGGCGGTGGTCATCGGTTGATGGCGAAGGGGGACGGTCGCCGCGATCGTGTGCACCACGAGTCCGGCGATGATCACCCCGACCAACGCGGTCCACAGGTAGTCGACGACACCGTCGAGGAGCCCGAAGCGGATGCCGATGACGACGAGCAGCGCTGCCCCGGAGTTGAGCCCGAGGATGCCGGGCTCGGCGATCGGGTTGCGGGTCAGCCCCTGCAACACCGTGCCCGCGATGGCGACGCAGGCACCGACCACGAGCGCGATGAGTGTCCGGTCGACCCGGGCGGTGACGATGCCGGCGGCCGCGCTGTCATCCAGGTCACGGATGCCGGCAAGGACCTCACCGGCGGGGACGGGCTCCGCCCCGTAGAGCAGCGACGCGAGCGATACCGTCGCGAGGAGGACGGCGCCCCCCACCGCGACGGCACCCGTGCGCGTGGCGCCGGTCATGCGCTCAGACGGCCTTCGCGGCGTCGGCCACCAGGGGCAGGAACTGCGTCACCGCGACCTCCATGGAGATCGGCGACGGTGAGGACATCGTCATCGCGACGGTGTTGTCGGCGGACGCGACGAAGCTCCCTCGCTCGATCGCGGGGATCCTGCCGAGCAGCGGGTCGGACTTCAGGTCCTCGATCTGCGTGTCCTCGGCGTAGAAGATCAGGACGTCGGCGTCGATGTCCTGAGCCTTCTCCGCGGAGACGGAGAAGAAGAAGGCGTCCCCGTCGGAGTTCTCCTTGACGATCCCGGCGTCCTCCATGCCGAATCGGCGCAGCAGCTGCGGGCGCAGGTCGATGCTGGTGTAGATGTCGATCGTGGACGTGTCGGTCGGGCTGAAGGAGGCCCAGGCGACGGACGTGCCCTTGACCGCGGAGTTCTTCGCGACCGCGTCGTCGATGAGCCGGTTGGTCTCCCGACCGAGCTGATCGGCCTCGTCGGGCTGGCCGATGGCCTTGCCGATGATCGCCACGCTCTCCTCCCAGGGCGTCCCCCAGGCGAGCTCGGGGTAGGCCACGGTCGGCGCGATCGTGGACAGCTTGTCGTACTCCTCCTTGGTCAGCCCGGAGTTGACGCCCAGGATCAGGTCGGGCGCCAGCGTGGCGATCTCGGCCACGGGGACGCCGTCCGCGTCGTCGTAGCGCACGACCTCGGCGTCCGGGTCGATCTCCTGCACGGCCTCGTCGAACCACGGGGTTGATCCCTGCGCGTTCCCGCCCCAGGTGATCTTGGTGGCTCCGACGGGCACGACCCCGAAGGAGGCGACGACGTCCTGGTCGTTCCACCCGACCGTCGCGATGCGCGTGGGCGCCCGGGTGATCTCGGTCGAGCCGAAGGCATGCGTGATCGTCACGGGGAAGGCGCCGGCCTCCGCGGAGGGCGACGTGTCCCCCTTCGCCGTGGTGTCAGCGGCGGAGCCGGTCGAGCAGGCGGACAGGGCCAGCAGGACCGCAGGCGTCGAAGCGAGTACTGCACGACGATTCGGGGACACGGTGAGACCTTTCGTAAGTTAGGCAAGCCGTGCCTAACTTAGGGTCACCTCATTCACTGCGCAACCCCGGCCCACGAAGTGCTGCAGGCTCGAGTTCGTATGGCCAGCAGCACCACGTACTGCGGCTGGCTCACCAAACTGCTGCAGGCTCTCGTTCGTTCGTGGAGGAGGGAAGGGGGCGTCAGGCCAGACCGAGGTCGACCAGCCCGAAGACGTGGCGGTACTCCAGACCCGCCTCGGCGAACTTCTCGGCGGCGCCGGTGGCCCGGTCGGCGATCGTCGCGACGGCAACGACCTCGGCCCCGGCCTCCCGGGCCGCCGTGGCGGCCTCGAGCGGGGAGGAGCCGGTCGTCGAGGTGTCCTCGACGATGAGCACGCGACGCCCCTCGATCGAGGGGCCCTCGATGCGCTGCTGCAGCCCGTGGGCCTTGCCGGCCTTGCGCACGACGAAGGCGTCCAACCGCTCCCCCCGCGCCGCGCTCGCGTGGAGCATCGAGGTGGCGACCGGGTCGGCGCCGAGGGTCAGCCCGCCCACGGCGTCGAAGTCCAGGTCGGCGACCAGGTCGAGCAGCACGCGCCCGACCAGCGGCGAGGCCTCGCCGTCCAGGGTGATGCGGCGCAGGTCGACGTAGTAGTCGGCCTCCGTGCCGGAGGAGAGAGTGACCCGTCCGTGGACGATCGCCTTCTCCTTGACGATCTCGAGCAGTCGGGTGCGGTCGGCGGCGATGTCAGTCACGCCGTCAGTGTAAGGACACGTGCGATGCATCAGCCGGGACCGGAGGTGACCTGCGGGTAGAGCGCCCTGCGGCGGCGCGGGCCACGGGTCGCGGCCGCAGCTCAGGTCGGGCGGTGCCGGACGCTGACCCGACGGCTGCGCAGCAGGACCCGGGGGATGTGCCGCACGATCCCGACGATCGCCTTGTACTGCGCACTCGGCACGGAGATGGCCCTGCCGGCCTGCGCATCGGTGAGCGCGTCCCGGACCACGCCGCTCGCGTCCAGCCAGAAGGGACCCGCGCGCTCGCCCTTGTCGATGCCCGCGCGCTCGTGGAACTCCGTACGCACGTACCCCGGCAGCAGCGCGGTCACCGTCACGCCGGTGCCCGTCAGCTGTCCCGCCAGCGACTCGCTGAAGGTCGTCACGTACGACTTGGCCGCCGCGTAGGTGCCGCTCGCGAGGAGACCGGCGATCGAGGAGACGTTGATGATCCGGCCGTGACCACGAGCGACCATCGCCGTCGAGGCGGCGTGGCTGAGGACGAGGACGGCGCGCACGAGCACGTCGAGGAGCTGCTCCTCGGCGCGCACGTCGCTGTCGACGAAGGGGGTGCCCAGGCTGTACCCGGCATTGTTGACCAGCAGGTCGACCGGCCGGGACGGGTCGCGCAGCCGCCGGGCCACCTGCTCCAGCGCGTCCCGGTCGGACAGGTCCGCGGGCAGGACCTCCACGGCCACACCGTGCCTCGCTCGCAGCCCGGCCGCGACCGACTCCAGCCGTGCGCCGTCGCGGGCGACGAGGACGAGCGCATCCCCCTTCGCAGCGAGCTGCTCCGCGAACTCCCGACCGATACCGGCGCTCGCCCCGGTGACCAGCGCCGTCATGCGTGCAACGCGGCGTCGAAGAGCTCGCGCAGCTCGGCGAAGTGCCGCTCGGCTCCCGCCTCCTGGTAGCTCGAGGTGTCGCTCATCGTGTAGCCGTGCGGGGCGTGCGGGTAGACCGCCGTGCGCGCCCGCAGACCGCGCCCGGCGAGCATCGCGTCCAACCGGGCGACGTCCTCGGGCGGGTTGGTGCGGTCCTGGTCGGCGTGACCGTAGACGAAGGCCGCCTTCGCGTCGGCAAGCGACAGGTGCGGGCTGTCCGGGTCGCTCGTCGCGATCGCCGCACCGTGGAAGCCGCCGACGGCGGCCACGCCCGGGTCGATACCGGCGGCACGGGTGGCGAACGTCGCGCCCATGCAGTACCCGGTGACGCCGATCGGGCCGTCGGCGACACCGGCCAGAGCGCGCAGGGCAGCGATGTAGCGCGGCAGGTCGGCCTCGACGCGCTGCTTCGTCAACGTGCCGACGCGGGGGATGCTCACCGCGCCGTACTCGGCCCGCTGGGCGGGGTCGGTCAGGTCCGTGCCGGCCGGCGGTGACGTCTGGGCAGCGGTGCCCAGGCGGTAGAAGGTGTTGGGGGCGAGGACGTTGTACCCCCAGGAGGCGATCCGGTCGGCCATCTCCTCGATGCGGGGCCGCAGCCCGATGGCGTCCATGAAGAGCAGCACGCCGGGATGGGCGCCCTCGTCGGGTCGCGCCACGATCGCCTCGGCGGTGCCGTCGGCCGCGGGGATGTCGATGAAGGGTCGCATGACTTCGAACCTACGACCCGGGCCGCGGGGTGCGCCAGACGACCCGGGCGGCCGCCATGGCCGGGTCCACCCGGGTGACCGGCCGTGGCTAGGGTGGCGCTCGTGCGTATCGCGACCTGGAACGTCAACTCCATCCGCTCCCGCGTCGACCGCGTCGAGGCATGGCTGCACCGCAGCGACGTCGACGTGCTCGCCATCCAGGAGACCAAGGCGCGGGAGGACCAGTTCCCGTATCAGCGCTTCACCGACCTCGGGTACGAGGTCGCCCACCACGGCCTCAACCAGTGGAACGGCGTGGCGATCCTCTCCCGGGTCGGGCTCGACGACATCGCCATCGGCTTCGACGGCGACCCCGGCTTCGGCGATCCGGTCGCCCCCGAGGCCCGCTCCATCGGCGCCACCTGCGGCGGCGTGCGCATCTGGTCCCTCTACGTCCCCAACGGCCGCGCCCTGGGGGACCCGCACATGGACTACAAGCTCGCCTGGCTGGAGCAGCTGCGGCAGCGTGCCGGTGACTGGGCCGCCGACGGCACTCCGCTGGCCCTGTGCGGGGACTGGAACGTCGCCCCGCAGGACGAGGACGTCTGGTCCATGGAGTACTTCGTGGACAAGACGCACGTCTCGCCGCCGGAGCGGGCCGCCTTCAACGCCTTCCTCGACGACGGCTTCGTCGACGTCGCGCGCCCGTACACCCCCGGACCGGGCACCTACACCTACTGGGACTACCAGCAGCTGGCCTTCCCCAAGCGCCGCGGCATGCGCATCGACTTCGTCCTCGGGTCGGCCGGTCTCACCGAGCGCGTCTCCGGTGCGGCCATCGACCGGGAGGAGCGCAAGGGCAAGGGCGCCAGCGACCACGCCCCGGTGATCGTCGGTCTCGACGGTGACGACGGCGCGGCCGCCGAGCGCGTGACGACGTGATCCCGCAGCCCCACCGGCTGACCGTCGAGGCGCCTGACGGCGCGCGCATCGCTGTCGTGGAGCACCCACCGGTCGCCGATCGGAGCGGCCCGACGCTCGTGCTCGCGCACGGCTGGTGCCTGACCCTCAGCGCCTGGGACCGGGTCGTCGCCGAGCTGCGACGGCGGCGTCCCGACCTGCGGATCATCAGCTACGACCAACCCGGGCACGGTCAGTCGACGATGGGCCGCGAGCGCTGCGTCGACCTGGTCGACCTCGGTGCGACCCTGCGCGCCGTCATCAAGCAGACCACCCCCGAGGGCGACGTCGTCCTCGCCGGCCACTCCATGGGCGGCATGACGATCATGGCGCTGGCCGAGCTGGACCCCGACCTGATGCGCGAGCGGGTCCGCGGCGTCGGCCTCGTCGGGACCGCAGCACACCTGCCGGGCCGACGGGGGATCCCCGGCGAACGGATCGCCATGGGCGTCCTGAGTCGTCTACCCGCGGGCGTTCGCGGCCTGCCCACCACACCCCGCCTGACCGCAGCCAATCTCTTCGGTGACGACCCCGACCCGGAAGCGGTGCGCGCCACCGCGCACATGACCAGTCGTACCCGGGCCAACGTCGTCGCCGCCTGGTACCACGCGATCGTGGGTCTCGACCTGCGGTCGGGGCTGACCCCCTTCGCCTCGATACCGACGGAGATCGTCACCGGTGCCCGCGACCGGCTCACGCCGGTCTCGGCGGGTCGACGTCTGGCGGCGGCGATCCCGGGCGCGACCTTCCGGTTGGTGCCCGGGGTGGGACACATGATCACCTACGAGGCCAGCGGCCTGCTCGCCTCGCGGATCGAGTCACTCCTCGACGCCGAACCCGCGGGCCAGCGCGCCTGACCCCTCCCTGCGCCGGATCCCGAGCAGGGCGAGCGCGACGATCGCGCCGACGAGTGCGGCGCCGGCAGCGCCGAGGAAGACCGTGTGCACCTGCAGCAGCGCCGCGTCGAGCAACGCCCGGCCATCGGTCTGCTGCTCGGGTGTCATCGCGGCGACGGCCTCGTAGTACCGGTGCAGCCCGACCCCGGTGAGCAGGGCGAGACCGACGACCATCCCGACCATCCGGGCCACCACGACGAGACTGCTCGCGGTGCCGTGGGCGTCCTGCGGCGAGTCGGCGAGCGCGGCGTCGTTGACCGGGGCGAGCGCCATGCCCAGCCCGAAGCCGACGAGCGCGAGCGTGATCGTCGCGGAGAGCTCCTCGAGCGAGCCCCGCTGCCACCCGGACATCACGACGAGGCCGCCCGCACCCAGGGCGAGCCCGAGGCCCGCGGACAGTCCGTCGCCGATCCAGCGCAGGATCCAGCCGCCGACGAGGGCGCCGACGGGCACGGCGAGGAGGAACTTCACCAGCTCCATGGCCGCCTCGGTCTGCGACCCGCCCGTCGTCAGCCGCGAGAAGAGGGGCACGTCGACGACGACCGCGACGAGCGCGACGCCGACGAGGAATGAGACGACCAGTGCCCACGGGGTGCGACCCCGGACGGTGCCGCGCGGCACGAGCGGGTTGTCGGCACGCCGGTGGCGCCAGACGTAGAGCCCGGCGCTGACGGCCGCGATCGGCAGGAGTGCGTAGCCGAGCGGGCCGACGACCTCGGTCTCCGGGTCGGCGGAGGCGAAGGTGAGGATGATGCACCCCAACGCGGTCCCGAGCAGGAGGGCGCCGGGTAGATCACTCACCCGCAGCGGCGGCCACCAGCGACCGCGCGTGATGACCACGAGCACGAGCAGCAGCACCGCCGTGACGGCCCCGATCGGGGTGAGCACCCGGCTGTCCCCGACGAGGGGCACGAAGGGGATGCCCAGCACGACGTCGGTCGCCAGCACGGCGGGCGCGGCGAGGGTGAGCCACAGCAGACCGACGGCGACGACACCGAGCAGCGTCGGGGCGAAGGGGGGTCGACGCCTCTCCCCCGAGACCACGGCGATCGCGATGAAGAGCAGGACGCCGAGGAGGACGTTGAGCCAGAAGATCGCCCGCCAGTCCGCGACGACGAGGACGGCGGCGCCGAGGAGTGGGCCGAGGACGGAGCCGAGCTCCTGGACCGCGCCGACCATGCCCAACGGCATGCCGCGGCGCCCCGGCGGCCAGAGGTCGGCCACGAGGGCGAGTGTCGCGGGCACGAGCCCTCCCCCGCCGGCTCCCTGGACGATGCGACCGGCGACGAGGACGTCGAGGTCGACCGCCAGTGCGGTCACGCCGGAGCCGACGACGAAGACGACGAGGCAGCCCAGCAGGATCCGCGAGCGGGGGACCAGGTCGGCGAGGCGACCGATGAGCGGCAGGACGGCGACGTAGCCCAGGAGGAAGCCGGAGATGATCGGGGCGGCACGCTGGAGGTTGTCCAGACCCAGGCCGACGCCGGCCATCATGTCGGTCAGCGCGAGGACGACGACGTAGGTGTCCGCCGCGGCCAGGGCGACGGCCGTGGAGGCCAGGGCAAGCAGCGTCCGGGGACGGGCTCCGAGCTGCGGGGACCTCTCTGCCGCAGAGGCACCCATCACTTGGGTGCGCTGATCTCGACGTCCTTGCCGTAGTCCTTCAGGTCGAGGGCGAAGGTCGTCGGCTTCTCCTTGTAGAAGTCGCCGTTGATGATGACCGCGCGCAGCTCGCCGCTCTCCGGCTCGATGCCGTAGGTGACGTCGAACTCGGTGGCGGTCTCGCCGAGGTTGAACAGGCGCTGGATGTCCTTCGCCGGGACGGTGCCGGTGTACTCCTGCAGGACGGTCTTGCCGTCGCGCACCTGCTCGCCGACCTCCACGTCGGTCGAGGTCGCCAGGATCTGGTCGACGCCGCTGCCGACGCGGAAGAACTCGGCCGGGTTGGGCGCGCCGAGGTCGGCCATGTCGACGGGGTTGAAGTCCTGGGTGAAGAAGGACATCCACGTCTTGGTGTCGACGGCGATGATCTCCACTCCGGCCGAGTTGCCGTTGATCACGCCGGTGACCTGACCGCGGAACTTCGGGGTCGTCGCATCGATGATGCCCGACCCGGAGGCTGCGGAGACGCCGTTGCGGCCCTGGGGGATCGCCGACTGCTTGAGGTCGAAGGCGACGGTCCCCGCATCGACGAAGCTCTCCCGGGCCGTGGCGAGGGCCTCGTCGGGGGGTGTGGTCTCCTCGAAGACCGAGCACCCGCTGACCAGGGTCAGGGCGAGGGGGAGGCCGACCAGCACGGCACGTCGTCGCATGGGCACACGCTAGCCCGTGGGTGGGCGTTGCTGGGGCAGCGCGCGCACCACGTGATCACGCACACGGGCAAGCCGTCTCGTCGTCGCCGTCCGCAGGGCCACCGACGAGGCCGCACGCAGCACCTGGGTCGTGGCGTGCCGCCGCCTGTGGAAGGCGGGGGACGCCCCCTTCGCGCCGTGGTGGTGGAGCATCCGCGCGAGGACATCGGCGTCACGGATGGCCTCGTTGGCCCCGCGCCCGAGGTTGGGCGCCATCCCGTGCGCGGCGTCACCGATGAGCACGAGGCCCCCGACGGCACTGCGCCGCAGGGGCGGCGCGAGCAGGATGCGCTGGACATCCGCGTCAGGCCCGGCACCGGCGAGGACCCGCTGGAGAAGGGGGTCCCAGTCGCCGAACCGGCGGGTCACCAGGGCCAGGGCCTCGTCGAGGGGCGGGGCCTGGAGACCCGGGTCGGGTTGATCGGCGCGAACGGCACAGAACCATGCCGCACCGTGCGGACCGGGTGTCACCCCGAAGACACCGCCGGGACCCCACCACTCGGTCGGGCCCTGCGGTCGTGGCCCGGGGAGGTGACCGCGCAGGGCGATCCAGTCGGTGACCACGGGAGCGGTCCCGGCGAAGGCGGTCTGTCGGCAGACCGAGCGCACCCCGTCGGCACCGACGACGAGGTCGGCGCCGACCTCGCTCGCGAGCGCGTCCGGGTCGGTGACCTCGCGGGTGAGGCGGGTGGCCGTGGTCGGCAGAGCCGCCTCGAGGGCGCCGACGATCTCGGGTCGCGGCGCGAAGCACAGCTGCGGCATGCGGTGCCGGACGAGCACCCCGCCGCGGGCGTCGCGCAGGGTCCCGTGATCGGACGTGACGGACGCGGTGCGGATCCGCTGCCCCACGCCGAGGCGGTCGAGGTCCGCCATCGCACCCCGCCACAGGGCAAGGACGGTCCCCGCCCCGGCGCGCTCCGGTCGCTCCTCGACGAGCGTCACGCGGAAGCGGCACGGGTCGAGCGCCGCCGCCAGGGTCAGCCCGGCGATGCCGCCGCCGACGACGAGCACGTGCTCGGTCATGTACGCGTCGCCTCGAGGTGCATGGCGTCATCCTCCTCTCCCGCGTCCTCACCGGGCGACCGCCGGCAACCGTTGCGGAGCCCGGCCCGTGGGCGGGGGTGTTCACCAGCCGCACCCCGCACTACGTTGGCCGTCATGCACCTGCGCCTCTCGTCGGACGACGCCGCATTCCAGCAACGGATGCGCACCTACTTCACCACCGAGTTCCCCCAGGACCTGCGCGAGAAGGTCCTCGCCGGCGCCACCGTGGAGCCGGAGGACTTCCGCCGCAGCCAAGCGGCCCTCGACGAGGCCGGTCTGGCCGTGCCGAACTGGCCGACGCAGTGGGGCGGTCGGGACTGGAGCACTCTCCAGATGCACATCTGGAACAGCGAGCTCCAAGCGGCGGGTGTGCCACCGCCGTTGCCCTTCAACACCTCGATGGTCGGGCCGGTGATCGCCGCCTTCGGGTCCGAGGAGCTCAAGGCCCGGTTCCTGCCGAGGACGGCCAGTCTGGACATCTGGTGGTGCCAGGGCTTCTCCGAGCCGGGCGCCGGCTCCGACCTCGCCTCGCTGCGCACGACCGCCGTCCGCGACGGTGACGACTACGTCGTCAACGGACAGAAGACGTGGACCACGCTCGGCCAGCACGCCGACTGGATGTTCGCACTCGTACGCACCGACCCGGACGCGCCGAAGAAGCAGGTCGGCATCTCCTTCATCCTGCTGGACATGCGCAGCGAGGGTGTGACGATCCGACCGATCCGCACGCTCGACGGTGGGGTCGAGGTCAACGAGGTCTTCTTCGACGACGTCCGTGTCCCGGCCGAGCAGCTCGTGGGCGAGGAGAACCGCGGCTGGGACTACGCGAAGTTCCTGCTGGGCAACGAGCGGGTCGGCGTCGCGAGCACGGGCCTGATCAAACGGTGGCTCGCCGACCTGAAGGACCACGCAGGCCAGGTCAGGTGCGGCGAGGGGACCCTCGTGGACGATCCCGCCATCGGCGCTCGCCTCGCCGAGCTCGAGGCCGAGCTGATGGCGATCGAGCTGACGGCCGTGCGGGTCTCCGGTGGCTCGACCGACGGTCGTCCCGACCCGGCCTCGTCCATCCTCAAGCTCTGCGGGTCCGAGCTGCAGCAGGACGTCCTCGAGCTGGCCGTGGACATCAGCGGCCCGATGGCCCTGGCCTGGGACGGGCTCGAGTCGGTCCCGCAATGGGCGAGCTCGAGCGTGCCCACCTACCTCAACTACCGCAAGGCGACGATCTACGGCGGATCCAGCGAGGTCCAGCGCGGCATCGTCGCAGCGACCATCCTCGGACTGAAGGGCTGACCATGGATTTCACCCCCACCGACGAGCAGCAGGCCCTCGGGCAGGCCGTCAGCGGCGCACTACGGCGACACGGCTCCCCGGCGGCGGAGCGTGGCGCGTCGGCGGCGCCGGCCGTCCACGATCCCGCGCTGTGGGATGCGCTCGTGGAGATCGGCGTCCCCGGCCTGACCTGGCCCGAGGACGACGGCGGCGTGGGCGCAGGCGTCGCGGACCTCGCGGCCGCGGCCACCGAGCTCGGGCGGTCCGGACTGCAGGCGCCACTGGCCGAGACCGTGGCTGCAGGGGCCCTCGTCCGCGCCCTGGCCCCGGACGACCTCCGGAGGGAGATCCTCGGCGGCCTGACCGACGGGAGCGTGCTGGCGATCCCTGCCCTGTCCGAGCCATTGCGTGCGTGGTCCCCCACCCCGGTGGATGTCACGGCGACCGCTTCGGGCGACGAGTGGTCCCTCACCGGGACGAAGGCTCCGGTGCGGTACGCACCGGCAGCGACGCACCTCCTGGTGACCGCCGCCACGGATGCCGGTACCGGGGTCTTCCTCGTCCCGCAGTCGGGCGCCACGACGGAGGAGGTCGCGTTCGACGCCACACCGGCGACCGTGCTCGCCCGGGGCGAGCGGGCAGAGGCGGCCCTGCGCGAGGCCCTGGCCGTCGGTGGTGTCGTCCTGTGCGCCGAAGCGATCGGCGCGATGGACGAGGCCCTGCGGCTGACCACGACGTACCTGACGGAGCGCACCCAGTTCGGCCGTCCCCTGGCCAGCTTCCAGGCGCTCACCCACCGGGCCGCTGACATGTACGCCCGGCTCGAGCTGGCCCGCAGCGCGACCCTGTTCGCCGCGATGGTGGCCGACGAGCAGCCGCTGGACACCGACGCGGTCCTGCGCGCTCGGGTCGTCGTCGACTCGGCTGCCCGTCTGGCCGGCCAGGAGGCCATCCAGATGCACGGCGGTATCGGCGTCACCGCCGAGCACCCGGTCGGCCACCTCACCGCGCGGCTGACCACGATCACCCGCACGTGGGGTGACCGCCGCTCGCACCTCGCCGAGCTGGCCGGCCGCATCGGCGATCACGACGACGTCACCATCCTCGGCTGAGCCACACCACGGCCCCGGCCCGGCCACACGACACAGGAGGCGCGATGAGCACAGCTCACGTCGATCCGAGCAGGGAGGCATTCGACCTGTTCAAGTCGCTCCCGCGCGACGAACCGATCCAGATGCTCAACCTGATCCGCTACCGGGAGAAGGCGTCCTACCCCGCGGATCACGACAACGCCGGGAAGGACTGGAGCGGGGCCGATGCCTACCGCGAGTACGGCCGGACGAGCGGTCCCGTCCTCCAGCGTGTCGGTGGACAGATCATCTGGCGCGGCAAACCCCAGGTCACCCTGACCGGGCCGCCCGAGGAGAGGTGGGATGCCGGATTCATCGCCGAGTACCCCTCTGCCGCAGCCTTCTTCGCGATGATCACGGACGAGGAGTACCAGCGAGCGGTGATCAACCGAACGGCTGCGGTCGCGGACAGCCGACTGATCAGGTTCGATCCGCGTGAGGGAGGGGCAGCCTTCGCCTGAGCCGTCTCGCCGGTCAGTCGTGCGGAGTCAGGGGCTGCGAGGGGGGCGCAGGGGCGGCAATCTCCATCGAGGGATTGGACAGGAGCACCTCGTGCTCGGCAAAGGAATCGAGGATCCGGCGGTAGGTGGCACTGCGCACATTGCCCAGACCCTGCTCCGGGTCGGAGATCCAGAACCGCAGTTCGTGGGTGACTCCGTTGTCGGCCACGGCCGTGATGCGAGCCCGGGGGGGCGGCTCGGCGAGAACTCGCTCGTGGCCCCGCGCGGCGTCCACCATGAGCCGTTGGACGAGGTCGTAGTCACTGCCGATCATGACGCTGATCGGCATGCGCAGCCGCACGCGATGCTGCTCGTACCCCCAGTTCTCGACGCGTTCCGTCAGGAGGGTCTCGTTGGGGATGAGGTGTACCTTGCCGTCGCGGGTGAGTACCGAGACGGCGCGCGTACCGACCTTCGTGACCTCGCCCGCGACGTCGGCCGTGTCGATGACGATCGTGTCGCCCGGTTTCACGGACCGGTCCGACAACAGCACGATGCCGGCCGTGAAGTTGGAGACGACCTTCTGCAGACCGAAGCCCAGGCCCACGCCGAGCGTTCCGGAGAAGATCGACAGCGCCGCGGTGTTGATACCGGCCAGGTCGATGGCCACGAAGACGGCCACGGCGCTGAGGATGATCATCGTCAGCTTTTCGGCCAGTTCACGCTGCGATGCGTCGAGAGTGGTGCGGGAGTGGATCACCGTGCGAGCCACCCGGTCGAGCACCTTGACCGTCGCATAGAGCGCGAGGATCCCAACGGCGAAGTTCAGCAGATCCAGCAGCGAGACGTCCATGGAGCCGAGGGTGAAGGAGACCGCATCGAGGGAGTCCCCGATGACATCCAGCCGCTCGTAGCGTCGGGAGATCGTCACTGCGGCAACCACGACGGCCGCGGCTCGCGCGACCGACCTGGCCCCGAAGACCCCTGCCACGATGAAGTAGACGGACAACCCGACGGCGACGGTGATCGCGACGTCGAAGGCGAACTCCGCGTAGGCCGGCCACGCCCCCACGGCTGCGACGAACGACAGCAGGACCCCTGCCGACGCCTGACCGAATCCCTTGGCCAAGCGGGTGCTGTCGAGTTGGTCCCTCTCGCGTCCCGGCGCCACACGGTCGGCGAGCATCTCCAGCCACGTCCGAATCCACCGCCACACGATCCAGCCGGCGACGAGGGCGAGGGCACCGATGACGATCGCCGCAGCGAGCGGAGCCAATTCGGCCTCCTGCAGCGGCGGGAGACCGAGGAAGTCCCCCACCCACTCAGCGGCGGCGAAGTCACCTGAGCTTGATGCCATGGTGCATATTGGCACAGTCGGCATCCCCAGCCGGGGGATCACGCCCGCGCCAGCGACCGTCGGCCGCTGGCGCTGGGTAGGACGAAGTCATCTGATCACCGACCCGCAGGACGGCAGCGCGCAGACCGTCTCGGCGGTCCTCGATCGTCCTCAGTAGCGGAAGATCGCGGCGACCTCACTGTCGGGCACCACGGATTGCGAGGTCGCGTACACCTGACCACTGGTGTTCAGCGTCGCGATCGCTGCGGCGTCGACGAGTTCACAATCGGCGTAGCGATCATCGGCACCCAGCTGCACGACCGGCAGGGTGGTGTCCTCGACGCCCTCCCAGCACCACGGGTCGGCCTGGACGAAGAGCGTCTCGACCCGGCCCTCGGCGGCCGCCTGCGCGATGGTCTGCAGGTCAGCAGACACGCGCCCGGTCCCGTGCAGCTCGTGGAACCGCTCGATCACCCGGGACCGCTGCGCGCGCAGCCGCTGCTCGATCAGTGGCCACGCCAGCTCGTGCAGCGTCTCGGGCGCGAGCTGATCGGGGTTGCGCTCGACGACGTCCTCGACCAGATGGGGGTAGCGGTTGACCTCCCGGTAGGTTGCGACGACCTGGTCGAGGCCGACGAGCACCATCGGAGAGGTCTGGCCCACCAGTACGTCACGCAGGCCGGTCGAGACCGAGCGCAGGAAACGCTCGATCTCGACGCTCTTGTGGTGGTCATCGCCGGCGCCGTGCCCGTAGAACACCGCCGGTCCGCCCCGACCGGCGTTCGCGGCGGGTCGGGCCATCGCATCGGAGCGCGGCTCCTGCGGCTCCACGGCCTCGGCGAGACTGGTGGGCACCTCGTCCAGCCGCACCTCCTCGACCGTGTTGCGACTGCCCTCCATCAGACGGGTCTCCCGCTGGCTCAGGGCCAGCAGCAGGAAGTGCTCGTCGCCGGAGAGCATGCGCAGCATGGGGCCGAGCACCAGATGGTCACCCACGGTCGCCAGGGCCGGCAGCGACGCCGGCACCCGGAAGGTCCGCTCCCACCCCGGCCGCAGGAACATCGCCAGGCCGTCGCTCATGTACTGCCACGCCATGTCGTCGGCGTGGAGGCGGCGCGCTGGAGCGAGCAGGGCCTCGATGTCCGGGCGGCGCAGCCGACCGACGAGCGCGGCCTCCACACCGTCGACGAGGTTCTTCCATGCCAGACGGTCCGCCTCGACACCGCGACCGAAGCGGTGGGTCGGCATGAAGAGGGAAACCTGGGAGTCACCGCCCTCGGGCTCGGCCAGCAGGTCGATGTCCGCGCGTGTCACCAGATCCATGAAGTCCTCCTGAACTCATCCCCACCATAGGCGGGGAGGTCAAGGGCCGGACGACGTCGACGGACGAGCCGTCACGCGCGCACCGGACAGCAGCGAGGTGGCCGGACGGTCCCCGACCTCCTTCTGCACCGGACGGCGAAGGGGGGTGCTCCTTGGGCCGTGTCGAAGCGTGTTCACCGACGGACGATCCGTGCTCGTGGATTTCACGGCGTCAGGCCGGCCGACCGGCCGCCGTCAGCCGTAGATGCGTGCGATCGCCTGCCGCTGGCTGTCGGTCGTCATTCCGGCCAGCAGCTCCTCCCCGGCACGGACAGCGTTCGCCCTCTGGGTCTCGTCATCGAGCACGGCGAGCACGAGGTCGGCAGCCGCGCGAGGCGTGGGCGCGGACGGCAGCCCCGTGTCGGACAGGGCAGGTATGGGCCGGACGACAGCCGGGACTCGACACCACAGGGCATCAAGAAGGCTGATCGGGAATCCCTCGTAGATCGCGCTGTGCAGGTACACACCCGCGTGAGCGAGCGCATCTGCCAACTCCAACGGGGCCAACCACCCGGTGATCTCCACACCGGCGCCACGCAATCGCCGCGTGTGGTTGGAGTCGACCTCCCCGCCGATCCACCGGAAACGGACGGTGGGGTCACGGCGCCAGACCTCCTTCGCCGTCGACGCGAAGAAGCCCGGGTCCTTCTGGTCACTGATCCGTCCCGACATGACCACGACGCGGTCGTGCTCGCGCGGGATCTGGCCCCGGGGGACCGTGTCCGCGAGTGCGGACACGTTCGGCAGAAGTGTCCGACGCGCCTGCGGGGTGACGGTTGCCGCGATCTGGCTCTCTTCGGGGGAAAGGACAACCACATGATCCGTGTGGCGTCCGAGGACGCGCTCAGCGAGTGCGATGGCACGGCGACTTGGCCACCCGAGGTGCGGGTCACAGAGCTTGTAGCCGTGGGGCTGATAGACCGTGACGGGCGAACGGTCGAGCGCACGGGCGTAGACACCCGCCCAACTTGAGTGTGCGTGCACGATACTGGCGCCGGTCGTGGTCCGCACGTCCTCAACCGACCGCACCCGCGCCACGAACCCTCGAGGCAGCGCGGTGACCGTGTCGAACCCGTCGCTCGGGGACGCCTCGCCTGCCCACAGCAAGTGGTGACTGTGCTGGGGACTCAACCGGACGATGGTGTCGATGGCCCGAGCCACGCCGGTGGTGTAGCACTCCGTGACGTGCAGGATGCGGTGTCGCTTCATCAGGCCCTCCCGGAGCCAAGACAGTGCGGTGCGGCACGTCTGCGAGGACTGGCTGTCCGGCTGACTACGCCGCCCTGCCTGCGGACGACAGCACCCAGGGCCCGAATCACGGTCTGTACGTCCCCCCACACGGACCCGGCTGCGTTGCGACCGTCGTGAACTGCGCCCTCCCCGGCCGGGAGTCGACCTTGTGGGAACGACCCGGCGCGATGAGGCTGGGGCGCGAGTACGCAGAACTCAGCGAACGCGGGCGCCCAGATTCCAACAGAATCGCGCGCGGCGGAGTCCGGATTCGACAGGCCACCCCCCATGACGCCCTTCCTATCATGACGCCGGCGAATCAACTCCTGCCGTCAGTCGGGTGTGGTCTCCGACCGCGTGAGCACGACAGGACCTGGCGTGAAGCCACGCTCAGTCAGGGCTATCTCGGTTGTGGCCGGCCGTGATGTGCAACCATCGCCACCATGGCGGGAGAGTCCTCGATGCGAGAGTCAGGTGCGGGGTCGACGTTGCGGCGCGGACTGCGTCGGCACTGGCGGATCGCCATGGCGGTGTTCATGACCTGGACCGCAGTTGCGACCTTCTACGTCCTGTCTCTGTCGCCGCAGTACGCCGCGGTGAGCGTGGTGTCCATCGTCCCGGACGGCCCCGAAGCCGCCAGCAGTGACTTCATCTCCGTCACCGCGTCACGATACGCAGTGGCGATGACCTCCACAGGACGATTGCAAGCCATCGCCCGACAGACCGGGGTGTCTCCTGATGAGCTCGAGCAGTCCGTGACCATTGACACCACCGCCCCGAGCGCCAACCTTCGTGTGACGGCAACCTTCCCCGACCCGCAGATGTCGGTGAGCGTCGCGAACGCGGTGGCGGACAACGCCGTCAACCTCAGCCAGGACACTGATCAACTCTCGACCACCAAGGTGGCTCCGGCAGCGGTCCAGAACCCCTCGTTCGCTTCCTCTCGATGGGTGCTGTTCGCACTACTCCTGCTGGCCGGGGCAGCACTCGCCGCCTGGATCGCCTATCTGCGCCAGCGCCTCGAGCCCACCGTCCAGGACGAGGCGGATCTGGAGCGGGTGACTGGAGTGCGTTCACTGATGTCCATCGATGCGCGCGTGTCCACGCCGAACGACGCTGACTCGCGGACCATCGCCATGCGGCAGGCTCAAGCCCTACAGCTCGCCCTGCCGCACGTGGTCGGGGGCTCCCTGCACCAGATCACTCTCGTGGGCGTGGGGACGGCTCGCGGCACGGCGACCGCCGCTTACCTCCTCGCGAAGACGCTCGCTCGCGGGGAACGGGTGCTGCTCATCGACGAGGATGTCGACGCGACCCTGAGCGGGCTGGTCCATGACGTCACCCGCACACCCTTGAACGACGCCTTGAGTGCGGGACACGCGCCGCCGCTTCCCCCGCAAAGCCACACCGGGATGCAGCTCCTGGCCCAGCCGAAGACCGGTCAGAGCATCGATGTCCACGAAATCGACATCCGCACGTGGACTGACTTCCTCGAGGGCACAGCACAAGACTGGGACAAGGTGGTCCTGGCAACTCCGATCTTCGAGGCAGACGCCGAGTTCCGACAGCGCCCCCTCCCTTCGAGCAATGCTGTACTCGTCGTCCCCCGTGGCGCGAGCGAGGCCGCGGTGCGCGTTGCGGCGCGGCGGGTGCGCCTCATTCACGGGGACCTGCGTGGCTCCATGATTTTCGACGGACCGGCGGACTCGTGATCGGGGCGCTCGGCGGGGGTCGGCAACCCGTCATCTTCATGTACCACGGCTTCTGCGAGAGCCGGCTCAGTAACGACCCCGAGAATCTCTTCGTCGAGGTGAGTGCGCTCCAAGCGCAGATGCGCTTTCTCCTCGATCGCGGTTGGACGCCCCTGACGCTGGACCAGTGGCTCGACGTGCGTGCCGGACTGCGGCCGCGGCCGCCGAAGAGCTTCCTGCTGACCATCGACGATGCATTCGTCAGCGTGGCCGACCTGGCCCTTCCCGTCCTGGCCCGTCTCGGGGTCCCGTGCGTACTCTTCGTGCCCGTGGGCCTGACGGGCCGGACCGCCGAGTGGCTTCCCGACCCACCCGATGTTCCGATCCTCAGCCGCGAACGACTCCTCGCGCTGGATGGTTCTTTGGTGGACTTGGGCGTGCACGGCTGGGACCACACACCCATGTCGCGGTCCGACACGCACGGCCTGTCATTGCAGGTGGAGCGCAGTCGGGAAGAACTGGCCTCCGTCACGGATCGGCCACCACGCGCCTTCGCCTACCCCTTCGGCGATCACGACGAGCAGGCTCGCGCTGCGGTCGCGGGCGCAGGCTTCGACGTCGCCTTCTCCGTCTTCGACGATGTCGGCACCATGGCCGTCTCCCGGGTCGACGTCAACGCCACGGACACCGTGCGCTCATTCCGTGTCAAGACGCTCCCGGGCTACCGTCGTCTGTGGCGGATGGCCCAGCACGTCGCCTTCGCTCGACGGTTGCTACGGGTCGCCCTGACCCGGGGCCAGTGAGTCGTGACGAAGGACAGCGGCCGGTCGGCGCTGGACGTCGCTGCGCTCGGGGTCATGGCCCTCACGGTCGGGTCCCTGCCCGTGGGCAACGTCAGCGTCGGCCCACTTCAGCTGATTCAGGTGATGACAGCATTGGCGGTCCTCACGACGTTGACCGTCTCCGTGATCCAACTCCGGCTGCCGCTGCTCCCGTGGCCAGTTGGGCTCCCTCTGGGCGCCATGGGAGTCTCCGCGGCGCTGGCGACGTCGGGCACGCCCGTCCCGGACGTCAGCCTCCGCATCAACGCCGCCTTCGCGGTCGGCGCGCTTCTCGTTGCGGCCATGTGGATCGTCGTCGACCGGGCATCGCACCTGATGCTGCTCGCACGAGTGCTCGTCGTCGCAGGCGCCGTGGTCGGTGTCATGTCAGCGACGAGTGTTGATGAGCTGACCACTGCTGCCGGCGGCGCCATCGTGCGGGGTCGCGCAGTGGGGGTCTTCGCGCAACCCAACGAGCTGGGGGTCTTCACCGCGATGCTGCTGCCCGTGGCGATTGCCCTGGCCCTCGCCCGGTCCGGCCGTCAACGCCTGGTCGCCAGCCTGGGTGCCGCCTCCCTTGCCTCCGCCCTGGTCCTGACCCTGTCCCGCGGCGCATGGTTCGGCGCCGCCGTGGGCGTTCTCGTCCTGCTGATGCAGCTGCCCGACCGCCGGCGCACCGCGGGAACGCTGGCGGCAGGGCTCGCCGCGATGGGTGCCGCTGCGTGGCTGGTGGCGCCCCCGGCCCTCGCCACCGTCGTGGACCAGCGGATCTCCTCGATCTCTTCCGGACCGTCGGAGAACCCCTACGACGAGCGCAGTGAGATCTACGCGGAGGCCTCGCGCCAGTTCACGGACGCACCGCTCACCGGGCACGGCCCCGGGGCGTTCACCAAGACCGCGCACCGCCTCACTCAGGACGGCTACGACCTCGACATCGTCCATGCCCACTCCCTCCCGCTCGTCGTCATCACCGAGTACGGCCTGATCGGCGCGCTCTGCGGGATCGCGCTGGCCTTGGGTCTGGTCCATCTGTTGTACCGGGCCTGGTGGCAGCGACGGGACCACGTCACCGGAGTCGAGCGTGAGGTGGCGATCGTGGCAGCGGGCCTCTTTGCGGGGCTGGTGGCGGTCCTCGCCCACGGCATGGTGGACTACCCTTTGCGCAATCCCGTCGCGGGGACGACGGCGTGGTTGCTTCTCGCACTTGCCGTCGCGAGCGTTCGGTGTGCCCGCCGCACGTCCGCGACACCTGCCCGGGAGGACGACGCATGACGAGCACCACCCGACCGCTGCGCTGTGCCATCGTGACGGCCTACGGGGGGCTGGGCGGATCGGAGCGGTGGCTGCTCTCGGTCCTCACCACCACCCGACGGCTCGACGCACGCGTCGTCATGCTTCAGGACGGCCCGCTGCGCTCACGCCTCATCGACCTCGGGATCGACGTGACGGTGCTGCCAACCGGGCCATCCGGTGGGGACATCGCACGGTCGATCAGGGCACTGACGGCCTACCTCAGAGAGCCCGACCCAGAGGTGGTCTTGGCGAATGGTGTCAAGGCTGCGGCAGCAGCAGTCCCCGCCGCTCGCATCACGGGCGTCCCGGTCGTCTGGGCCAAGCACGACTTCTCCTTCGACTCCGCACTCGGGCCCTTGTTGGCGCGGCTGAGCGATGCCGTCCTCGCCACCTCGGAGGCAGTAGGACAGGCGGCGCCGGCCAGCAAGGTCGTCCTGGTCCCGCCCCCGCGCCCGCCCTTGGACGTGCTCGACCGAACTGCGGCCCGGGAGCGCTGGCGGAAGCGCGGGACGCCACTTCCCCACGGTCCGGTGCTGGCCATGGTGGGGCGCATCGTGGGCTACAAGGGCATCGACACCGCAGTCCGGTCCTTGCCGGAGGCGCCGGGTTGGCATCTCGTCGTGGTTGGCACCCCAGCCGATTCAGAGCCGGAAGAGACCCATCGGCTGGCTCGCCTTGCCGCCTCGCTGGGCGTATCCGATCGAGTGATGTTCGTCGGCGAGATGGAGGACGTCGCTGGCGCCCTGCGTGCGGTCGACGCTGTCGCGGTGCTCACCCGACGTGCCGGCCACGTCGGGCGGGAGGGATACTCGATGGTCGGTCTGGAAGCCTTGGCAGCGCGCGTGCCGCTCATTGGCGCACAGGGCAACCCCGAGGTGGTTCGCATGGCCACCGCGGGTGGGGTCGTCGTCCCCGTGGACGATCCGCGCGCCGTCGCGGCCGCCCTCTGCGACCTGCGGCCCGGGGAGCCGGCATCATCGGCGGGACACCGCCTGATCCAAGAGCATCCGGATGCGGCCCAGGTCGCGGGGCAGGTGGCGGAGCTACTTGCGCACGTCGCCCTCAGGCCGGGCGCAGGCCTCTCGGGTCCGCCGATGACCGTGCTCACCTGCTTCCGGAACGAGGCGGGCCACATCGACGGTGTCGTCTCGGCGGTCATGCGTCAGCTGCGCGTCGACGACGAGTATCTGCTCGTCGACGACCAGTCGGAAGACGGCACGGCCGCAGAACTTCGGGCATGGGCGACTCGAGACCACCGGATCAAGGTCCTTCGCGGTCCCGGCATCAACCTGTCAGCCGCACGGAATCACGGATTCGAGCACGCCAGCAGCTCCTACGTCGCGTGCACGGACGCAGGTGTGCTCCCGCACGAGGACTGGTTGGACACTTTGCGCGCGGCATTCGCGGAGCCGGGCGACGTGGACCTGGTGGTCGGCAGCTTCGACGTCGACGACGGATCACCGAGCAAGGCCGCCTCACGCCTGGCGCTCTTTCCCGATCCGGAGCACACACGACGACGCACTCCGCTGCGTCGCGTGCGCGCACGGCTGCGAGGCGGCCAATTCCGGGCGGACCGACTTGACGGCCGCTCGATGGCCTGCAGCCTCGAGGCCTGGCGACGTGCCGGAGGGTTCGACGAGACGTTGTCGAGCTCCGAGGACGCGATCTTCGGCTATGCCGTTCGCGACTCCGGCGGTAGGTCCGTGCTCTCCCTCGCCGCGCGAGTGACGTGGGAACAGCCCGACTCCCTGCTCGAGATGATGACGACCTTTCGCAAGTACGGCTACTGGGGTGGCCGCGCCGGCTCGACCCCGCTGATCGCCAAGGACATGTCGCGGGTCGCCGCCATGATGCTCGCCCTCGGTCTTGCCACGGCGGGTGGCACGCCTGGACGCCGTGTTGCAGCACTGGGCGCCACCGGATACCTGGGTTTGCCCGTGACGATGGCGATCGCCGCTGGCGCGTCGCCAGGAGTCATCGCCCGTATGCCTTTCCTGCTGCTGCTCAAGGACTCAGCCAAGGCGGCCGGATGCACTCACGGACTCGTTGACCGCGCTCGAGCCCACGTCCGCGGTATGACAAGGTGACCCCGGCCGTCGGTTCGGTAGGCGACGCCAGCCGGAGAACGGCTCGGGGCGCCGCGGTCCGCGGCGTCGCCGAGGTCGGCGGCAAGGTGGCAACACTGGCATGGACAGTGGTCGCGGCACGGATGCTCACTGCCACCGACTTCGGTGTCGTCTCCTTCGGGCTGGCCACGATGCTCTTGGTGAGCACTCTCCCCGCATGGGGTTTCGACGCGGGAGTGATCCGTCGTGGCGCCGCCGAACCGGAGCACCTCGACACCATCTACTCGGCCACGCAGTGGTGGAAGACAGCCTTGGCCGTCCCCGTGATGATCGTCACCGCCGTGGTGATGGTCCTCGGTCACGACGATGTCGTCGCCCGCCTGACGGTGCTCCTCATCCTCGTGGCGCTGCTGCCAGAGGTGTGGAGCAAGACCGTGCGCTCGGCCTCCTCTGCGCGGCAGCGCGCGCGCGACGTGTCCTCGGCCCTGCTCGCGCAACGCGTGGTCACCGCGCTGCTCATCGTGGCGGTACTCGCCGCAGGCGGGGGTAGCGCGGCCGTTGCCGGCGCCTTCCTCTGCGGAACGCTCATCGGGTGGGCAGCACACGTGGTCGCGCTGCGCAGGGTCGGTCTGGTCCGAACCCCCGGGCTCCCCACGCGAGATGATCTGGCACGGGCGGCAAGGGGCACGTGGCTCATCGGCCTCAACGGTCTGCTGCTGATGCTCCTGATGCGTGTGGACATGATCTTCCTCGGTGGGATGCAGGGCGCGGCGGCCGTCGCCGTGTACGCCATTGCCTACCGACTCCTCGAGACCGTCCTCTTCGTCACCTACGCAGTGAACCAAGCCGTATTCCCGGTGCTCAGCGCAACCAGGGACCTCGACCGATGGCGTCGGGGGTATGAGCGCTCACTCTCGGTGGCAGCATTCGTCTACCTCCCTTTCGTGGCGGTCTGCGTGACCGACGGCCCTGCGGTGATCGGACTGCTCTTCGGCGAGCGCTACCGCACCGAGAGTGGGCTGATCCTGCTGTGGTTGGCTCCGTCGGCGCTCTTCTTCGCCGCTGCCTTCTTCGCCTCCACGCTGCTCATGGCCATGGAGCGTCCGCTTCCCATGCTCCTGGCCACGGCAGTGGCGGCCGCCGTCAATCTTGCGCTCAATGCCGCGCTCATTCCCCAGTGGTCAGGGGTGGGGGCCGCCGTCGCCACGACGGTCGCGTTCGGCGTGCAGGCCGTGGGCGTGCACTTCGCCATCCGCAGCACCGGGGTCGCACCGCGCCTCCTGGGTCCCGTCCTCCCCGCTCTGGTGGCGAGTCTGGCGCTCGCCCTCGGGCTGTGGCTCGCCCCCTGGCCGCTGCTCGTCGAACTCGTGGTCGGGGCGGCCTTCTACATCGCCCTGTGGCTGATCGTCGTCAAACGGGTCGACCCCGTGCAGCGCGACGTCCTCATCGGCCTCGTGAAGAGGACCTAGTACCAAGGCTCAGGAGGGCCGAGGGCTGAACCGAGCGTGGGCGATCTCGTCCGCCCATCGCGCTGCTTCCAGCCAACGCCTGCGCACCGCATCCTTGCGCTCGCGGCTGACCACCAAGGGTTCCGCGGTGAGCTGATCGGCATAGTGCCGTAGTGACAGCCACCGCAGTTGGGTGGCGATGGAGTACAGGTCCGACGTCCGTGCCCTGCCCAGGATGCACTCGATCGCGTAGCCGGCATCCTCATCGCGTGCGAGGGTCGTGGCGAACCGAATCTCGTCCGAGAACCGGGGGCCGACCCCGGCGTGCTCCCAGTCGATGATGGTTGCCGAATGCTGATCCACCAGGAGCACGTTGCTGTCGTACAGATCGCCGTGCACTGCGGTGTCGACGGGAAGATCGTGCGCAGCGCCGCGCTCCCGCATGAACTGGGCCGGTGAGATCCCCGCCCGCCACAACTGCCCGGCCCGCAGCACTCTCCCGCGCGCTGGTGCCCGCCACCCCGACGTCGATTCCGAGGAGACCATGGGAGTGGCAGCGGCAACCCGACGAGCGATCTCCAGCCCTGCCTCCACGAAGCCGCGTCCCTGCTGCGGAAGGCTGGTGACGTCCTCGCTCACGAGCCATGCGCCGGCGGGGTCGTGGCTGAGGATGCTCGGCACCCGAATGCCGTGTCGATCGGCCCACGCTCGACCCTGCACCTCGAGTCGGTTGCGTCGGCGCCCCTCGTCGTCAACGCCGACGCGCACTCGGACGCGACCCGGGTGATCCAGGACGACTTCAACCGTCTGCGCGTCACGCTCCACGGGACGCCCTCCCCCGGGGCCGGACCGGGCACCCTTGGCCGCCATCACGGGTGCGGTGGCAGATCGATGGGCGCGAACTCGCTCTCGTCGCGGCGACGGGACGCGAGCGCGACTGCCAGGCGACCTCGACGTGTCAACGGCACGGCGACGGAGTGGACGTCGCGAGAGACGTTGGCGAAGCGGTACTTGTAGGCATCGTTGCCGCGGAGGAACCGGAACTCACTCAGGCCCTCCTCACACACCGACCGAAGGGTGTCCGTGGTGAGCACGAATCCCACCGAGGAGCCATCCAGGTCAGGGTTGCGTCCGGCTTGGTAGAGCGACTCGGAGCTGCCGTAGCGCAGGTTCATCTGGACGGCCTGGGGGGTGCCATCCACCTCCAGAACGCGCAACCTGAGCCAGTCCCGGGCAATGGCGACGTGGCAGAAATCGTCAGTGAAGGCGCGCACCGAGCCTCGCGCGAACTCGGCCGACTCACCCCACCGCTGGACATGCAGCTGCCAGAACGTCTCGAGATCCTCGTCAAGGCGGTCCGGCGTGCTCACCCGGGTCTGAACATCGTGGTCGCGCCGCAGGCCGTTCTCCCTCCGGCGCATCTGCGAGCGCATGTTCTTCGACTTGCTGGCCTCGTACGCCCCCCACCCACCATCGGGAAAGCGCACCGCCGGCGACGCCACCGTGCGGACGACGGTCCCCCCCAGCGGAAACCACCAGTCCGCTGTCACTGGTTGGTCCTGCAGCAGAAGCACGTCCGCGCGTAGCTCTCCCGTGGAACGGGCCCGCTCGAGCAGGGCCAGTGCACGGGGACGGTCCTCGGGACGCGACACCGGCCCCAGCTGATCGGCCCGACCGGTGCCGACCAGCCGAAGCCTGCGCAGAACCGAACCCGAGCGGACCAGAGGCACGATCACCTCTGGTTCCGTGGGCTGGTCGGTGAGAATCAACGACTCGCACCCTTGGCCGAAGTGACGCCACCAGCAGTCGGCCCATTCCGGGGTGGAGAAGATGTTGTCCGTTTCCTGCGCCAATCGAGCCCAAGAGTCACGGACAGGCTCAGGTACATCGGGCATGGCGTGAGTCTATTCCGTCAGCGAAGGGTGAGGGCCTGCCCTTCGCCATCGACGTCGACCACGACGGCCGAGCCGTCACGCACGTCACCGGACAGCAGCGAGGTGGCCAGACGGTCCCCGATCTCCTTCTGCACCAGACGGCGAAGGGGGCGGGCCCCGTAGGCCGGGTCGTACCCCTTCTCAGCCAGCCAGGCACGAGCGGCGTCGGTGACCTCCAGCTCGATGCGGCGGTCGGCCAGCCGCGTCGACAGCTCACGCACCTGCAGCTCGACGATGTGGCTCAGCTCGTCCCGGCTGAGCGCGTCGAAGACGACGACCTCGTCCAGCCGGTTGAGGAACTCCGGCTTGAACGCCTGGCGCACCATGCCCATCACGGACTCCCGCTGCGCCTGGACGTCGAGCGTCGGGTCGGTGAGGAACTGGCTGCCGAGGTTGCTCGTCATCACGAGGATGACGTTGCGGAAGTCGACCGTGCGGCCCTGACCGTCGGTCAGGCGCCCGTCGTCGAGCACCTGCAGCAGGATGTCGAAGGTCTCGGGGTGCGCCTTCTCCACCTCGTCGAGGAGGACCACCGAGTAGGGCCGACGACGCACCGCCTCGGTCAGCTGCCCCCCTTCCTCGTAACCGACGTAGCCGGGCGGGGACCCGATGAGCCGCGCGACCGCGTGCTTCTCGGCGTACTCCGACATGTCGATGCGCACCATCGCCCGCTCGTCGTCGAAGAGGAAGTCCGCGAGCGACTTCGCCAGCTCGGTCTTGCCGACACCGGTCGGGCCGAGGAAGAGGAAGGAGCCGGTCGGACGGTCCGGGTCGGCGACGCCGGCCCTCGAGCGGCGCACCGCGTCACTGACCGCACGCACCGCCTCGGTCTGGCCGATCAGCCGCGAGCCGATGATCGACTCCATGCTCAGCAGCTTCTCCGTCTCCCCCTGCAGCAGACGGCCGGCGGGGATACCGGTCCAGGCGGCGATGACCTCGGCGATGTCGTCGCTGCCGACACGCTCCTTGACCATCGGCGATTCATCGCTGCCGGCGGCCTGCGACTCCTGGGCCTGGGCCTGGGCGAGCTCCTTCTCCGCGGACGGGATCTCGCCGTAGAGCAGCCTCGAGGCACCCTCGAAGTCACCCTCGCGCTGCAGCCGGTCGGCCTGCGTGCGCAGGTCGTCCAGTCGCGACTTGAGCTCTCCCACGGCGTTGAGGCCGGTCTTCTCGGCCTCCCAGCGCGCGGTGAGCGCGGCGAGCTCCTCGGACCTGTCGGCGAGGTCCTGCTGCAGCCGCGCGAGGCGCTCCATCGAGGCCTCGTCGGTCTCGTTCTCCAGATGCAGCTCCTCCATCTTCAGCCGGTCGACGGAGCGACGCAGCTCGTCGATCTCGACGGGTGAGGAGTCGATCTCCATACGCAGCCGGGAGGCTGCCTCGTCGACGAGGTCGATCGCCTTGTCCGGCAACTTGCGACCGGTGATGTAGCGGTCGGACAAGGTGGCTGCCGCGACGAGCGCGGTGTCCTCGATCTCGACCTTGTGGTGGGCCTCGTAGCGCTCCTTGAGCCCACGCAGGATGGCGATGGAGTCCTCGACGCTCGGCTCACCGACGAAGACCTGCTGGAAGCGGCGCTCCAGCGCAGGGTCCTTCTCGATGTGCTCGCGGAACTCGTCGAGCGTCGTCGCGCCGACGAGACGCAGCTCACCGCGGGCGAGCATCGGCTTGAGCATGTTGCCGGCGTCCATCGCACCGTCGCCACCCGCGCCGGCACCGACGACCGTGTGCAGCTCGTCGATGAAGGTGATGACCTCGCCCTCGCTCGACTTGATCTCCTCGAGCACGGCCTTGAGGCGCTCCTCGAACTCCCCGCGGTACTTCGCGCCGGCGACCATCGCGCTCAGGTCGAGGCTGATCAGGCGCTTGTCGCGCAACGACTCGGGGACGTCGCCGTCGACGATGCGCGAGGCGAGCCCTTCCACGACGGCGGTCTTGCCGACGCCGGGGTCACCGATGAGCACGGGGTTGTTCTTCGTCCGACGGGAGAGCACCTGGACGACCCTGCGGATCTCGGCGTCCCGGCCGATGACCGGGTCGAGCTTGCCGTCCCGGGCCATCCCGGTCAGGTCCGTGCCGTACTCCTGCAGGGCCTCGCCACCGTCAGCGGGCGTCTCGGAGGTGACCTTCCGGCCCGCGCGCAGCTCCTCGATCTTCGCCTCCATGTCCTTCGCACCGCGCTTCTCGACCGCGGCGAGGTGGCCGCCCTCGGCCAGCGCGAGCAGCAGCACGTCGAGGGCGAGGTGGGTGTCCCCCTTCGCCCGCATCAGCGTGTCGGCCTGCTGCAGGACGGCACCGAGCTCACGCCCGAGCGTTGGCGGCTGGGCGGCACCGCTGGTGGTGGGCAGCGAGCGCAGTGCGGCGTCGGCCTGGCCGAGCACGTGCGAGGCACCGGTCCCGGCGGCCTGCAGCAGCGTGTCGCACTGCGGGGTGTCGAGCTGCACGAGCGCGCTCACCAGGTGGGCAGGAGTGACCTGCGCGTGCCCCTGCGTCTGGGCGGCGCGCTGGGCCAGGGCAAGCGCCTCGGCAACCTTCGTCGTCGGCTGGAACTCCATGGTTCTCCTTCTGGGCTGATGGTTCGTCTGCCTGGATCAACCGACCCAAAGTTGAGTCTATTCCGCTCAACCCTCACCCGCGGGCCAGGTGCGCCACTTTACTCTGACCTGACGTAGTACTACTGTATGTAGTGGGCGGCGACAGCCCTCCACCACCGCCGAACCGGAAGGGATCGCCATGAAGTCCCACACCCCCACCCCGGCCCGGGAAGGCACCGCCGACCGCGCCGTGCGCAGAGGCACCCCACTCTTCAACGACGACATCATTCGCTCCGGCCCGGCCCGCAAGCTCTTGGCCGGAATGCGAATCCTCATCGGCTGGACCTTCATGTGGCCCTTCATCGACAAGGTCTTCGGCCTGGGCTACGCCACGGAGTCGACGGACGCGTGGATCTCGGGCGGGACCCCCGCCCAGGACTACATGCTCAACGCCACCGCGGACAGCCCGCTGGCCGGCATGTTCACGTGGATCGCCGAGACCTTCGGGGCCTTCGCGGATGTGCTGTTCATGGCCGGTCTCTTCGGCATCGGCCTGGCCATGCTCACCGGCGCCGGCCTGAAGATCGCGGCCTGGAGCGGCACTCTCCTGATGGCCTTCATGTACCTGGCGGCACTGCCCATCGGCCAGGCGAACATGGGCTTCACCAACCCGATCACCGACTCCCACTGGATCGAGGCGCTCGTCCTCCTCGTGGCCGCCTACACCCTCTCCGGCGACACCTGGGGCCTCGGCCGCTGGTGGGGCCGCACGGTCGGCAACAGCTGGCTGCGCTGACCCTACGGCCACCCTGCCCGCCCCCGCTCCCGAGCGGGGGCGGGCAGCCGCCTTGCTGCAGCGCCATCCCGACCACCCGCCCGGCGGGCCCTCTGCGGCCGGGGTCGACGTCCTCGACCGCCACGGGCCCCCGGTGGCGCGGCCACCACGGAGGTGACCTAGGCTCGTTGCGAATCACTTGCAAAAAGACGGGTGTGCATGACCACCACGGACCAGACCACGACGACTCAGGCGCCGCCTGAGGCCGCAACCGAGGACGACCTCGGGCTCGGCGCCCGACGCCACCGCGCGACGCTGTGGACCCTCGGGCTGCTCGTGCTGCTGCTCGCCTCGGTCACCGCCTCCGTCGGCGCCGGAGCAGTCGCCATCCCACCCTCGGACACGGCACGGATCATCGCCCACCACCTCATCGGCGTCGGCGAGCAGACGTGGAGCGTGCCCCGCGACGCCATCGTCTGGGACGTGCGGATGCCGCGCGCCCTGCTCGCGATCGGTGTCGGCGCAGGCCTGTCCGTGTGCGGCGCGGCCCTGCAGGCGATGGTGCGCAACGTCCTGGCCGACCCGTACCTGCTCGGCGTCAACTCCGGGGCCTCCAGCGGCGCCGCTGCCGCGATCCTCTTCGGTGCCGGCGCGGGGGCCGGGGCACACGCCCTGCCACTGAGCGCCTTCGTCGGGGCGCTGGCCGCCTCGATGCTCGTCCTGCTCGTCGCCCGCTCCGGTGGCCGGGTGACCTCCCTGCGTCTGCTGCTCGCGGGCGTCGCCGTCGGTTACGCCCTCTACGCCGTCACCAGCTTCCTGATCTTCGCCTCCGACTCCGCCGAAGGCTCACGCTCGGTGCTCTTCTGGCTGCTGGGCTCACTCTCCCTCGCCTCCTGGGGCGCCCCGCTGGTGATCGTCGCCGTCGTCGCCACCCTGACGGTCCTCGTCCTCGTCGGTCTCGGGCGGCGCCTGGATGCCCTGGCCATCGGCGACGAGACCGCGCAGACCTTGGGCGTCGACCCCGACACCTTCCGCGTGCGCCTGCTCCTGCTCGTCGCGCTGTGCGTCGGCGTCGTCGTGTCCGCCTCCGGCAGCATCGGCTTCGTCGGCCTGGTCATCCCCCATCTGGCCCGACGCGTCGTCGGCTCCGCCCACCGCCACATGGTGCCGGTCGCCGCGCTCATGGGCGCGATCTTCCTGCTGTGGGCCGACATCGTCGCGCGCACCGTGCTGGCCCCCCAGGAGATCCCGCTGGGCATCCTCACCTCGCTCGTCGGTGCCCCCTTCCTCCTCGTGCTCATCCGACGCATGCACGTCTCGTCCACCTGACCAGCCACCACCCCCAGGAGTTCCTCCCGTGCCCTCCCCGCACCACCGCACCCGCGCCACTGCCCTCGTCGCCGCGACCACGCTGCTCGCGGCCGCCTGCGGTGGCGCGTCCGGCAGCACCGACGCCGAGACCCGCGCCGACGACGGTCACTACCCCGTGAGCGTGGAGAACTGCGGCCACGAGGTGACGTTCGAGTCCGAGCCGACCGATGTCGTCATGCTCAAGTCCGCGATCGTCCCCTTCCTCACCTCCGTCGGCGTGCTCGACCACGTGAGCGCGAAGGCGGGCGTCTACCCGCAGGGGTACTTCACCGACGAGACCGCGCAGCAGATCGCCGAGATCGACACGCTCACCGACCGCGTCGACGCCTCCGGGCACCTGCTGATCTCCAAGGAGGCCGTCGTCGAGCGGGACCCGGACCTCGTGCTCGGACAGACCGACAACCTCTCCCACGCCTCGCTCGCCGAGGTGGGTGTCCCCTCCCTCGAGGCGTCGGGCCTGTGCACGAGCAACCTGCCCGAGCCCGGCTTCCAGCAGATCTACGACGAGGTCGAGATGTACGGCCGGGTCTTCCACCGCGAGGCCGAGGCCGCCGAGTCCGTCGCGGACCTCCGGCAGCGTGTCGAGGAGGTCACCTCCACCGTGACGAAGGGGGAGCGCACCGGAGCGGTGCTCTACCCCACCGTCGGCGGTGGCACCACGTACGCCTACGGCAACAAGTCGATGACCGACCCGATGCTCGAGGCAGCCGGGATCGAGAACGTCTTCGCCGATCAGGACGAGCGGGTCTTCGAGGTCACCCTCGAGACGCTGCTGGAGAAGGACCCGGACGTGCTGGTGCTGCTGCACTCCGAGGGTGACCCGCAGGAGGTCGAGCAGGCCGTGACCGAGCTGCCCGGGGCCGAGAGCCTGACCGCGGTCCGTGAGGACGCCGTGCACACCGAGCTGTTCAACTTCGCCGAGCCGGCGAGCCCGTTGGTGGTGGACGGACTGGAGCGACTCATCGACGAGCTGGGCGACGGCTCGTGATCAGCGCGACCGGGCTGCGCTTCGCCTACGGCACCACCGAGATCATCCGGGACATCTCGCTCGCGGCCCGTCCCGGGCGCGTGCTCGGCCTCATCGGCCCCAACGGCAGCGGCAAGACGACCCTCCTACGACTCCTGCACGGAGGGCTCACGCCCGCTGCCGGGGAGGTCCTCATCGACGACACCCGCCTCGACGGGATCGACCGGCGGACGATCTCGAGGCGGATCGCCGTCGTCGTCCAGGAGGCCGGGGGCGAGATGACGATGACTGCCGCGGAGATGGTCCTCCTCGGGCGCACGGCCCGACTCTCCGGCTTCCAACGGACCGGCGAGGGGGACATCGCTGCGGCCCGCGCCGCGCTGCAGCGGGTCGGCGCCCTCGACCTCGCCAAGCGCGACTTCGCCGGCCTGTCCGGCGGGGAGAAGCAACGCGTGCTCATCGCACGTTCGCTGGCCCAGGATGCCGACCACCTGCTCCTCGACGAGCCGACGAACCACCTCGACATCCGCTACCAGCACGAGGTGCTCGGCCTGCTGCGCGGCCTGGCCACGACCACGGTCGTCGTGCTGCACGACCTCAACCTCGCCGCACGCTACTGCGACGACGTCGTGCTGCTCTGCCGGGGAGAGGTCGCCGGCGCCGGCACCGTCGACGCCGTCCTCGAGCCGGACCTGCTGACCCGGGTCTACGGCATCGGCGTGCGCCGTGTCGACGACGCCGACGGGCTGCACCTGTTCTTCACCCCCCTTCGTCAGGAGGTCGCATGAACACCGACACGAGCGCCACCGTCCGCTCCGCCGGCGCCGGGCTGCAGGCCCGGATCGACGACTACTGGGACCGCCGCGCCCGGGTCTACGACGAGGCCCAGCACCGCGATGGACGCGACGCCGTCGACCGCGACCTGTGGGGCCGTGTCTGGTCCAGCGCACTGCCACCGGCGCCCGCACGCGTGCTGGACCTCGGCACCGGCAGCGGCCACGCCGCCTTCGTCCTCGCCGACCTCGGGTACGACGTCACCGGAGTCGACTCCTCGGCCGGGATGCTCGACATCGCGCGAGCCCGGGCGGAGGCGGCGAAGGGGGCGCCCCCCACCTTCGTCCTCGGTGATGCGATCGACCCACCGGTCGACGGGGGCTTCGACGTCGTCGTCAGCCGCTACCTCATGTGGACCCTGCGGGAGCCGTTGGTGGCACTGCAGCGGTGGCGTGGTCTGCTACGCCCCGGTGGGGTCCTCGCCGTCGTCGACAGCACCTGGTTCGACGCCGGCCTGGAGGGGTCGCCCTCGGAGTTCGTCGACTCCTACGCGGCGGTGATGGACGATCTGCCCCTGGCGACCGCCCACTCCATCGAGGCCACGACCGAGCTCGTCACCGCCGCCGGATTCTCCGATGCCACCAGCCGGCCGCTGACCGGCGTCCTCGACGTCGACCGGCGTCTCGGAGTAGCGCCGGGGCACCGGCCGAGACTGCAGCACCTGGTCCGCGGGACGGCCTGACGCCGGGTCTGCTCAGCAGGTGGTGGCGATGTCGCTGGGGGTGTCCTGGGTGGTCTCGCTGGTCGACGGGGTCGGGGTCGTCGATGGTGATGTGGTCGGGGTGGAGGTCGAGGGTTGGGGTGTCGACTCGGGCGGGGTGATCGCGTCGGTGACCATCTGGTGGATCTTCGGGTAGTCGGGGTTGACGACGTCGATGACGTCGTTGGTCAGCGGCAGCGACTTGATCGAGCCGCCGTGCTGGATCCGCAGCACCAGCTCGGCCCACTCATCGAGGTCCTGCTCGGGGACGTCCACCCGCACGTTGTCCTCCAGCGTCGAGGCCAGCGCCGGGTAGCGCACGAGCATCGACGTCGGGTTGACCTGGTTGAGCAGCGCTCCGACCATGCACCGCTGTCGACGCATCCGGGAGAAGTCCCCATCACGCGAAGCCGCCCGCGAACGCGAGTACCACAACGCGTGGAAGCCATCGAGCTGCTGCACACCGGGCTCGATCCACCCCGTGGTCCCCACCACGTTGCCGTACGCATCCAGCTTGCACCCGATGCAGACCCGCTCCTGCACATCGACCTCGACGCCGCCCATCGCGTCCACCAGCTGGGTGAAACCCTCGAGGTTGACCACCGTCGTGTAGTCCACGTCCAGACCCAGGATCTGCGAGACCGCGTCCTTGGTCACCGTCAGGCCCGGGTTCGGGTCATCAGGGAAGAGATCGGCGTGGTCCTTGCCCAGCGTCCAGACGAACTCCATCAGGCACTGGTCACCGCAGTCGTACCCCTGCGGGTAGAGCTGCGAGAGGGGATTGTCCTGCGAGAAGGGAATGTCCTGCAGGTTGCGCGGGATCCCGAACAAGACCGTCTCACCGGACTGCGGATCGATACTCGCAACCATGATCGCATCCGGCCGGGTCCCGATCCGGCCCTTGCCGGCGTCCGACCCCAACAACAACATGTTGACCCGATCGGTACCGGCCCACGGGTCCTGACCACCACCGGGCCCCACCGCACCATCGGGACGCAACGTGTCGAAGACACTACCGATCAACGAGTGCTGGATCACCGCGTAACGCACCGCCTGCGCCGCGGGCGCCAGGACCAGCACGGCAGCCAACGCAGCAAAGACCACCATCGCGACCTTCGGACGACCATGCGCGCCCTCGGGCATGTTGTCCCTGGCCGTCAGCAGGATCGCCCCGATCCACACCACCGCCACGACCACCAGGACCGAGATGACCACACTCAACGCGCTACGACTGACCACGACACGAATCAGACCCATCAACCCCCTGGCCACCAGGTAACCAACCAGGACGACGAACGCGACCACGAACACGGCAACCAGCCCCTGCCCCACCCGGCGCCGGGTGGGGATCAACCCCAGACCCGGAACGATCGTGCTGGCCGCAGTCAGCGCGTAGTACCGACGGACCTGACGCGCCGCACGCCGAGCATGCGCCCCACGCACCCCGGGCCCACGATGACCCCGGGCAGTCTCGTCCTGAGAAGCCACAGGTGCCACCCTTCGCGCTCGCTCCCGTGGACGTCCTCAACGCGCCCCTGGGCAGATATCACCCGACATCGTGGCACAACGCGACCCCCGCACGTAACGTCCCACCCCCGACCCACCCATCACACCGGATCCGGGTCATACCACCCATCACACTCCTCGACCAACCCAGCAAACCGCTCGCGCACCCCACCACCGGGAGCACCGTCCCGCGGGTCCGGGGGCGCGACGACGTGGACCGCCCACTCGTGGTCCTCGCCGTCGTCCTCCCCGGCCAGTGCCTCGCGAACGACCCGCACCTCGAGGAACCCCTCGTCGATCAGGTCGTCTGCGATCCGCTCGGCGTCGTCCCGGTCGGGGAAGACCATCAGGTGCTCGGTCATGCCCCGACTTTCGCACGGACGCCGCCGTCGATGCCACGTCGCGGGTGGCGGGCGCGAGGCCGGACCCGGCTTTACACCACCGGCGAGACGTGGTCTGGTCGAGGCATGGCACAGGAAAAGAAGATCACCGTCCAGCGCACCATCGACGCGCCCACCGAGGACGTCTTCGAGGTGCTGACCAACCCCGAGCGCCACCCCGACCTGGACGGGTCCGGGTTCGTCCGCTCGGTCGATCATGCAGACCGGATCCAGGCCGTCGGCGAGGTGTTCACGATGAACATGTCCGGCGACCACATGGGTGGGGACTACCAGACCGACAACCACGTGACCGCGTACAGCGAGAACAAGATGGTCGGTTGGAAGACGGCACCCGCCGGCACCGAGCCGCCCGGGTGGGAGTGGCTGTGGGAGCTCGCACCCGAGGGGCCGGGCCACACCCTCGTCACCCACACCTACGACTGGAGCGCCGTCACCGACGAGGCGCTGCTGGAGAAGGTCGACTTCCCACTCGTCTCCGAGGAGGACCTCGAGGAGACCCTCAAGCACCTCGCCGCCGCGGTGAGCCGCTGACGTGACCGATCTCGACGTCGCCGCGCTGCGCGCGGGTTTCCCCTCGCTGTCCTCCGGCATCGCCCACTTCGACGGTCCCGGAGGAACCCAGACACCAGCAGTGGTGGGCGAGGCCGTTGCCCGTACGTTGACCGGGCCGCTGTCCAACCGGGGCAGCGGCCTGGTCAGCGGGACCAACGCCGAGGAGGCGATCACCGGTTTCCGCAGCGCGCTGGCGGACCTGCTCGGGGCGCAGCCGCAGGGCATCGTCTACGGCCGCAGCGCCACCCAGATCACCTACGACATCGCGCGGACCCTGGCGAAGGGGTGGGGACCGGGTGATGACGTCGTCGTCAGCGAGCTCGACCACGACTCGAACGTGCGCCCGTGGATCCAGGCGGCCCGGGCGGTGGGCGCGACAGTGCGGTGGCTGCCGCTGGACCCGGTCACCGGCGACCTCGACCTGAGCGGCATCCACGGGGTGATCACCGGGCGCACCCGTCTCGTGGCGGTCACTGCGGCGTCGAACCTCTTGGGTACGCAGCCGCAGGTCGCGCAGATCGCCGAGGCAGCGCACGCGGTCGACGCCCTCGTCTACGTCGATGGCGTCCATCACACCGCGCACGCGAGCGTGGACGTGGCCGCACTGGGGGCCGACTTCTACGTCTGCTCCCCCTACAAGTTCTTCGGGCCGCACTGCGCCGCGCTCGCCGCGGACCCCGAGCTGCTGGCGGGCCTCGACCCCGACAAGTTGCTCCCGTCCACGGATGAGGTGCCGGAGCGCTTCGAGCTGGGGACGCTTCCCTACGAGCTGATGGCCGGCGCGACGGCGGCGGTCGACGTCATCGCCGGCATCGCCCCGCAGGGCGGCAGCCGGCGCGAGCAGCTGGCCCGAGCCCACGAGCTCGTGCACGAGCACGAGACGCGGCTGCGCCGACGGGTCGAGGAGGGCCTGGCCGGGCTGGGCGACCGCGTCACCCTGCACTCCGTGGCCGAGCACCGCACTCCCACGCTGTTCTTCACCTTCGTCGACCGGGACGCCGCCCGGGCCAGCGCCTTCCTCGGCGAGCGTGACGTCCTCGCCCCCGCCGGTACGTTCTACGCGTACGAGACCTTCCGCGCACTGGACCTGCCGGTGGACCTCGGGATGAGGGTGGGGCTGGCGCCCTACACCGACGACTCCGACGTCGATCGACTCCTGACGGGCCTGACCGACGTCCTCGCCCGAGGTGACTGAGGTCCGGGCACATGCCCTGGGCAGTTGCGACGTTCGAGCCCCACGAACCCGCAAGAGCCTATGCAGGTGCGACGGGGTCGCGGCCGGTGAGGCCGATGAGACGCTCCTGACGGGAGGCGTCGGCGGGGAGGTCCACCGCCGGCGCACACACCCCTTCGCCCCGGATCGCCTCACCGAAACCGGCGATGGCCTCCTCGATCTGGTCGAGCTCGCGGTCGCTGAAGACCACGTCGATGCCCGCGGTCCGGCCGATGTCCCAGCGGTGGACCAGCAGGTCGAAGCCGTAGAACCGGTCGAAGGCACCGCCGACGGTCGTGCTGCCGAAGGGAGTGTCGTAGGGCCGCTCGGCGAGGGTGTCGTCGGCGAGCTGGCGGGCCACCGCCTCGGCATGCGTGCGCCACGCGGTGGCTGCGCCCAGGGCCTCCGTCGTCGGGGTCGGGTCGGGCATGTCGGCCCCGGCCTTGAGCAGGAAGTCACGCTGGGTGTCGATGAGGTGCTGGACCACGTCGAATCCCGTCCAGCCCTCGCAGGGACTCGGGCCGGCGAGCTCCAACGGGTCGGCGGAGTCGACGAGCCGCATCAACGGTGTGTTCTTGCGGTCGAAGACGGAGGCTGCATCAGAAGGAAGGGGCATGACCCCAGCCTGCCATCCCCGACCGGCGCGACCCAGTGCTGCGGGGCAGGACGTACTCGAGCCTGCGGCGGTTCGTAGGAGCGATGACGAAGGGGGTGGGTCAGTCGCGCCTGCGCGGCTGCCAGACGACGAGCGCCTGACCGGCGTTGCGGGGACGCGGGCGCTGCCCGTGGCGCAGGGCAACGATGTCGCCCTGTGAGCCCACGGCAAAGAATCGCCGTCCGTGGCCGAGCTCCTCGCGGGCTGCGTCGAGCTCCGCCCCGAGCTCGAGCACCCGGTCGCGCAGGGCGGCGACCTGGTGCTCGAGCTCGAAGATGCGCTGGATCCCCTCGAGGGAGACGCCCTCGTCCTGGGAGAGTCGCTGCACCTCGCGCAGTCGGGTGACGTCGGCGGCGCTGTACCGCCGGCCCCCACCACGGGTGCGCGAGGGGATGACCAAGCCGATCCGGTCGTACTGCCGCAGCGTCTGCGCGTGCATGCCGGCGAGCTCGGCGGCGACGGAGATGACGAAGACCGGGGTCTCGTCGTCCCCGCTCAGTCCGGAGATCCGGGCCATCGAGCTCACTCCCTTCGTCCGTCAGTCTCCCGCAGGCTCAGGCCTGCGCCGCGGAGGCCAGGCCGGCCCGCGGGTCGTCCGTGGCCGAGTCGCGCAGCACCTCGACGGCCTCGCGCTCGGCGTCACTGAGATCCCTCGGCACGACGACCTGCACCTTCGCGAGGAGGTCACCCGTCGCCTTGGCCGTCTTCACTCCGCGGCCCTTGAGCCGCAGCACGCGGCCGCTCGGCGTGCCGGGTGCCACCTTGACCCTCACGCTCGAGCCGTCGAGGGTCGGCACGGCCACGGTCGCTCCGAGCGTCGCCTCGGCGAAGGTCACCGGCAGGTCGATCGTCAGGTTGTTGCCGTCGCGACCGAAGACCGCGTGCGAGTCCACCGAGACGGTGAGGATCAGGTCGCCGCGTCCGGCCTGCGGGTCGCCGTGGGCGCCCTTGCCGCGCACGCGGATCTTCTGCCCGTCCTTGACCCCGGCCGGGATCTTGGCGGTGACCTTCTCTCCGTTCACGTCGAGGGAGATCGTGCGCCCCTCGACCGCGTCGCGGAAGGACAGCTGCGTGCGGGCGGTGAGGTCGGCCCCCTTCTGCGGGCCACGAGGCGCGCGGAAACCGGCGCCCTGTCCGCCGAAGCCGGCCGCGCCGCCACCGCCGAACATCGAGAGGATGTCCTCCAGGTCCGGCTCACCGGCCCCACCCCCGGCGAAGGGGGAGCCGCCCCCCGTGCTGTAGCGCATCCGGGAGCCGCCCCCTCCCCCGCCGAAGGCGGAGAAGATGTCCTCGAAGCCCCCGTTGCCGCCGGGGCCACCCGCGGTGAAACGGGCACCCCCTCCGGTCATGGAGCGGATCGCGTCGTACTCGCGCCGCTCCTCGGGGTCGGAGAGCACGGCGTGCGCCTCGCCGATGTCCTTGAACTTCTGCTCGGCCGCGGCGTTCCCCTCGTTGCGGTCGGGGTGGTACTGCTTGGCGAGCTTGCGGTAGGCCTTCTTGATCTCACTGGTCTCGGCGTCCTTGCTGACCCCGAGGACGGCGTAGAAGTCCTTGTCCAACCAGTCCTGATTTGCCATGTTCTCCTCCTTTCGGGCGTCCGGTGGCTACTGCGGGTCGGCGACGGCGACGCGGGCGGCCCGCAGGACACGCTCGCCCGCACGGTAGCCCGGCTGGAGCACCGTGACGATCGTCGTCTCGGTGGCATCCGTCGGCAGGTCCGAGTCCTGCGGATCCCACTCGGCGTGCATCAGTGCCTCGTGGACGTTGGGGTCGAAGGGCTCACCCTTCGCCCCGACACGCTCCAGGCCGTACTTGCCCAGCGCTTGCTGGAGCTTGTCGGTGATGGTGCGCACCGGGGTGCCCTCGGGCAGGTCCCCGTGCTGATCGGCGAGCTGGATCTCGTCGAGCACCGGCAGGAGCGTCTCGAGGACGTCGTGCGCCGCACGGATCTGGATCTCCGCCCGGTCGCGGTCCACACGTCGCTTGTAGTTGACGTACTCGGCCTGCAGTCGCTGCAGGTCCGCGAGCCGCTCGGCCGCGAGGGCGGTGTCGGGGTGCACATCGCCCTCGGGGGCGTCCGACGGTGTCGTGTCGTCTCCGTCGGACGAACCGCCGGGGGCGGCCCCGGAGCCAGCGCTCGGCTGCTCCTGCGGGACCACCTCGGCCTCGACCGGCTCCTCGGCACCAGGGGCAGCGTCGACCGCGTCCACGCTCACCTCGGGGTCGATCGGCTGGTTGGGGTCGGTCACTTCTTCTCCTCGGTGTCGGACTCGTCGTCGACGACCTCGGCGTCGACGATGTCGTCGTCACCCTCGGCGGAGCCCTGGTCGCCACCGGCGTCGGCACCCGGGGTCCCGCCACCGGCCTGCTCCTCCTCGGCGGAGGCCGCGTAGAGGGCGGCGCCCATCTTCTGGCTCTCCTCGTTGAGGGTGTCGACCTTTGCGTTCAGGTCCTCGACGCTGATCTCGGACTCGGGCTTGATGGCCTCCTTGAGGTCGGCCAGGGCGTCGTCGACGGGCTTGCGCTGCTCGTCGGTCAGCTTCTCGCCGGACTCGGTGAGGAACTTCTCCGTGGAGTAGACGAGGTTCTCCGCGGTGTTGCGTGCCTCGGTCTCCTCACGGCGCTTGGCGTCCTCGTCCGCGTGGGCCTCGGCCTCCTTGACCATGCGGTCGATCTCCTCCTTCGACAGCGCGGAGCCGCCGGAGATGGTGATCTTCTGCTCCTGGCCGGTGCCGCGGTCCTTGGCGGAGACATTGACGATGCCGTTGGCGTCGATGTCGAAGGTGACCTCGACCTGCGGCACACCGCGCGGTGCCGGCGCGATGCCGGAGAGCTCGAAGGTGCCGAGGTTCTTGTTCTGCTGGGCGATCTCACGCTCACCCTGGAAGACCTGGATGAGGACCGAGGGCTGGTTGTCCTCGGCGGTGGAGAAGACCTCGGAGCGCTTGGTCGGGATGGCCGTGTTGCGCTCGATCAACTTGGTGAACAGGCCACCCTTGGTCTCGATGCCCAGGGACAGCGGGGTGACGTCGATGAGCAGGACGTCCTTGCGCTCACCCTTGAGGACGCCGGCCTGCAGGGCCGCGCCGAGCGCGACGACCTCGTCCGGGTTGACGCCCTTGTTCGGGTCCTTCTTGGTCATCTCCGTGACGAGCTCGCTGACCGCGGGCATGCGGGTCGAGCCACCGACGAGGACCACGTGGTCGATGTCGGAGAGGGAGACGCCGGCGTCCTTGATGACGTTCTCGAAGGGCTGCTTCGTGCGGTCGAGCAGGTCCTTGGTCATCTTCTCGAAGTTGGCACGGGAGAGCGACTCGTCCAGGTGGATGGGACCGTTGTCGCCCATGCTCAGGTACTGCAGGTTGATCGACGTGGTCGACGCGGAGGACAGCTCCTTCTTGGCCTGCTCCGCGGCGTCACGCAGACGCTGCATGGCGATCTTGTCGTTGGCCAGGTCCACGCCGGTGTTGTTCTTGACCTGGGTCAGCAGGTGGTCGACGATCCGCTCGTCCCAGTCGTCACCACCGAGCTGGTTGTCACCGGAGGTGGCGCGCACCTGGATGGTGGAGAAGCCGTCCTCGGGGTCCTTGCCGACCTCGAGCAGGGAGACGTCGAAGGTACCGCCACCGAGGTCGAAGACGAGGATGAGCTCGTCCTCCTTGCCCTTGTCCAGCCCGTAGGCCAGCGCAGCCGCGGTGGGCTCGTTGACGATGCGCAGGACGTTCAGGCCCGCGATCTCGCCGGCCTCCTTGGTGGCCTGGCGCTCGTGGTCGTCGAAGTAGGCGGGGACGGTGACGACCGCGTCGGTGACGTCCTCACCGAGGTAGGCCTCGGCGTCGCGCTTGAGCTTCTGCAGGGTGCGCGCGGAGATCTCCTGCGCGGTGTACTTCTTGCCGTCGATGTCGTCCGAGGTCCAGTCCGTGCCGATGTGGCGCTTGACGGAGCGGAGGGTGCGGTCGGCGTTCGTCACGGCCTGACGCTTCGCGACCTCACCGGCGAGGACCTCGCCGCCCTTGGAGAAGGCGACGACGGACGGGGTGGTGCGACCACCCTCGGCGTTCGCGATGATCGTGGGCTCGCCACCCTCGAGGACGGCGACGGCAGAGTTGGTGGTTCCGAGGTCGATGCCAACGGCACGGGCCATGGGGCGCTCCTTCGTGATCGGGTGTCGAGGCCGGGCCCCGACGGGAGTTGAGTTGCTGATACTCAACTTAGACACCGAACTGCAGCCTGCGCAAATCCGAGGCTCAAAAGTTGAGTTCACTTGGCTCAACTAAGGACGGCCGGGGTTTGTTCCCACCCGTGATGCAGCAGCGGGACTACCATTCGCCCATGGGTTGCAGCTGCGCGCCGGTCCCGGAGAGCTGGGCCCACTCGTGTTCCTGACCCATCGCCACACCACGGCCCTTGCCCCCGCATCTGCGGCCACTCGCATCAGTGCCTACGTCTACGGCAACATCCTGGTGCTGGCCGCCCTGGTGCCGATCACCCTCTCCCAGACCTACTGGGGCATCGCCATCGTCGCAGGCGTGGCGTTCTCGACCTTCATCGCGCACGTGTTCGCGCACGCACTCGTGCAGAACCTGCACGCGGGCAGGTCGCTGACCCGCTCCGAGCGCCTGGCCCTGCTGCCGGATGCCATGCCCATCGTCACGTCCGCCGTGCTGCCCTGCGCCGTCCTCGCCACGGCGGGTCTGCACTGGACGGATCCGCGCAACGTGCAGCTGCTCGCCGAGGTGGTGATCCTGATCCGCATCGCGATGATCGTCTTCGTCGTCGAGCGGCTCCAGGGGAAGAAGCCCTCGGGTGGGACATGGATCTTCTCGGTCGCCATCGCGTTGTTGGCCGCGGTCGTCGTCGCGGTGAAGGTGGTCCTCACCCACTGATCACCCGCCGTACCGTGCGGCGGTCCCGATCAGCGGGCCACGTAGACGGTGTTGCTCGACTCCCCACCGGTGAGGAAGTTGTCGAAGCCGACCACGTGCGCGTCCACCCGGTCGAAGACCTGCTCGAGCAGCGCGCCGAACTGCTCGTCCGGCGGGTCGTCCGACCAGAGCGCGAAGACACCGTCGGACCTGAGGTGCGAACGCAGACGGCGCAGCCCGTCCACCGTGTAGAACGGCGCGTGGTCCGGATGCAACAGGTGGTGCGGCGTGTGGTCGATGTCCAGCAGCACGGCGTCGAAGGTGCGCCCGGGAGCCTGCGGGTCGAGCCCCTCCTCGGATGCGGCCAGCGCGAAGAAGTCGTCGTGGAGCAACCGGGTGCGCGGGTCCCGCACCAGCTGCCGGGACTCCGGCAGCAACTCGCGCTCGTGCCAGTCGATGACCTCGGCCATGGCGTCGACGACGACCAACGAGCGCACCCGCGGGACCTCCAGGGCCGCCCTCGCGGTGCAGCCGAGGCCGAGGCCGCCGACGACGACGTCCAGCTGGTCGCCCTTCGCCTGCGCCAGGCCCAGCCGGGCCAGCTCGACCTCGGCGACCGTGAAGAGGCTGGACATGAGGAACTCGTCGCCGAGCTTCACCTCGTAGACATCGACCTTGAGCGTCGGCTCGATCCGCCGGCGCAGGCTGATCTCCCCCCGTGGCGTCTCGCTCCAGGCCAGTTCCTCGAATCGTCGCATCGCCCCCAGTGTGCCTCCCGGGGCGCGCCTCCTGCGTCAACCGTGGGTGAGGGGGTAGGGCAGTGGTGACGTCGTGGAGAGGACGCCATCGATGAACGACGAGGACGAGACGGTGCTTTTCGCGACCATCGCGAGGGATCTGGCCAGCGAGACCTCCGAGCAGGGCGTGCTCGACGCCGTCGTGGACATGGCCGTGGACCTGGTGCCCGGGTGCGACGACGCCGGGATCATGCTCCTGACCAAGCGGCAGAAGGTCGCGACGCCTGCCGCCACCAGCCAGCGGGTGCGCGACTCCGACGATGCCCAGGCAGAGTTCGGCGAGGGACCGTGCTACGACGCCTCGCACGCTCAGGAGGCGCGCAACCAGGCCTTCCACTGCCCGTCGACGAGGACCGACACCCGGTGGCCCCGGTACCTGCCCCGTGCGCGTGAGCTCGGGGTCGGGGGCATGCTCGGCTTCCAGCTGTTCAACCACCAGCACACGTTCGGCGCGCTGAACCTCTACAGCGACCGGGAGCACGCCCTCGGCGTCGTGAGCGAGAGCCGTGGCTGGGTCCTGGCCTCCCACGCCGCGGTCGCGCTGACCGCGGCACGCACGAGCCGACAGCTGCACGCCGCGCTGGAGAACGCTCGCACGATCGGGCAGGCGGTCGGGATGGTGCGGGCGCGCTACGACATGTCGGAGGAGCAGGCGACCTCGGTCCTGCTGCGGATGTCGCAGGAGAACAACGTCAAGATGTCCGACCTCGCCGAGTCCGTCGTCACGCGGGGCGACCTGTCGGGCTGACCCGCAACGACCGGCCGGGGAGTGACCCGGCACCCGATCGGTCATCGACGAAGGGGACAATGCCGTCATGGGTGCAGGACACGATCACACCCCCGCCATCGAGACCGGCCACCCGGGGGACTTCCGCGCGAAGCTCGCCATCGTCTTCGTCATCACGGCGGGCGTCGTGGTCACGCAGGCCGTCGGCGCGTGGCTCACCGGGAGCCTCGCGCTGCTGACCGACACGGCCCACGCCCTCACCGACGCATCAGGGCTGCTCGTCGCGCTCGTCGCCGGCACATTGATGCTGCGCCCCCCGTCGCCCGGGCGGACCTGGGGCTACCGACGCATCGAGGTGATCGCGGCGCTGGCCCAGGCCACCCTCCTGCTCGTCGTCGGTGCCTACGCGGCGGTGGAAGGCGTGCGCCGCCTCCTCGACCCGCCGACGATCCTGGCCGGGGAGCTGCTGGTCTTCGGTGTCATCGGTCTGGTGGCCAACGTCATCGCCATTGCCGTGCTCGCCTCGGGCCGGTCGGCGAACTTCAACATGCGCGCCGCCTTCCTCGAGGTGCTCAACGACGCCCTCGGCTCGGTCGGCGTGATCATCGCGGCGATCGTCATCTCGACCTCCGGGTACCTGCGGGCGGATGCCATCGCCGCCCTCTTCATCGCGGTGCTCATCCTGCCGCGCGCGATCAAGCTCATGCGCGAGACCTCGAGCGTGCTCATGGAGTTCGCGCCGAAGGGACTGGACCTGGACGAGGTCCACCACCACATCCTGTCCGTGGAGCACGTGCGCGAGGTCCACGACCTGCACGCCTCCACCGTGGCAACCGGGCTGCCCACGCTCACCGCCCACGTCGTCGTGGACGAGGAGTGTTTCGTCGACGGGCATGCCGCCGAGGTACTGGCCCAGGTCAAGGAGTGCGTCGCCGAGCACTTCGACGTGGCGATCCACCACTCGACCATCCAGGTCGAGACACCGACGATCAGCAAGGATGAGCCGCGCTCGACCAAGCACTGACGGACACGACCCGGGGTCACCGGCGAGGATGGTCCCCGTGACACGGAGTACGGGGACAACGACAGCGGTGGTGGCCGCCATCGGGGCTGCCGCGCTCTGGGGAACCACGGGCACCGCCCAGGCACTCGGTCCGGAGGGTACCCAGCCGGTCGTGGTGGGAACGTTGCGCATCGTCGCCGGTGCGCTGGCCCTGGCGCTGCTGGCCGTGGCGATCCGGCCCCGGAGCGGCCGGGCCCACCCCACCGTCCGGGCGGCACGGGTCCCCCAGCCGGTCGTCGTGCTGCTCGGCGGCCTCTGCGTCGCGGCTTACCAGGTGTGCTTCTTCGAAGGGGTCGCCCGCGCCGGGGTGGCGGTCGGTACGGTCGTGGCGCTGGGGACCGCTCCTCTCGCAACCGGTCTTCTCGGCCTCCTGCTGTCCGAGAGACCACGTCCCCGGTGGGCCGTGGCGACGACCGGGGCGGTCACGGGTGTCGTCCTCCTGGTGGCCGGATCCGCCGGCGGGGCCGAGCGGGTCGATGCGCTGGGCATCGCCGCGGCCGTCGGCGCGGGTGTGTCCTACGCGGGCTACACGGTCGCCGCCCGCACGCTCCTGCTCCGGGGAGTACGCGGACTGGCCGTCGTGGCCGGCCTCTTCGTCACCGGCGCCGTCCTGCTGTTGCCCGCGCTCTTCTCGGCCGACCTGACGTGGCTGCGTGCCCCCGCCGGGTGGGCCGTGGTGCTCTGGCTCGGGATCGGCGCGACCGGGGTCTCCTACGTGCTCTTCCAGCACGGGCTGGCCCGGCTCTCCGCGAGCACGGTCGCCACCCTCTCGCTCGCCGAACCGGTCACGGCGACCCTGCTGGGAGTGCTCGTCCTGCGTGAGACCCTCTCGGCGCTCTCTGCCGCCGGTATCGCTGTGGCCCTGCTCAGTCTGCTGCTCGTGGCGGCTCCGGCGCACCGCCGTGGACGACGCCTCGGCTCGAGGTCGGTGCCGTCCCCGCCATGAGGACAGTCGCCTTCCACTGGAGCGGCGGCAAGGACTCGGCCCTGGCCCTGACCGCCCTGCTCGACGACGAGAGCGTCGTCGTCGACCGGCTGGTGACGACGGTCCTGCGTGAGAGCAGCGCCTCGACGGTGCACGAGATCCCGGTCGACCTGCTGCAGGCGCAGGCGGACAGTATCGGCCTGCCGCTGCAGACGGTGGTGATCCCGGGGCCGGGTCTGGGCGGATACGTCGAGGCGATGGACGCTGCCGCGACCCGGATGCGAAGGGAGGGCATCGACACCTTCGCCTTCGGTGACCTGTGTGCATCGGGGGTCCTCGACCACAAGGTGGCGCAGTTCGCGCCGCTCGGGATCGAGGTGCTCGAGCCCCTGTGGGGGCTGACCTCGCACGAGTGCGTGGAGAGGTTCCTCGCCTCGGGCATCCGCGCCGTCACCGTCGTCGTCGATGCGGCCGTGCTCGGTCCCGACGGCCTCGGGGTCGGCCTGGACCACGACTTCTTCGCCGACCTTCCCGCTGGTGTCGATCCGTGCGGGGAGCTCGGCGAGTTCCACTCCTTCGCGCACGACGGTCCGCTCTTCCGGCGACCGGTCGACTTCGAGCTCACCGCACCGCGCCGGTTCGAGCAGGAGATCGGGACCACCGACGGGATGCGGACCTACACCTACTGGTTGGCCACGCCCCGGGGACGCCGGTGACCTCCCGGGCCGCAGCGCAGCAGCGACGCAGCTACACGAGGATGCGCAGCGCCTGCTGCCGGACGGTGAAGCTCATCGGTGTCCGACCGACGATGTCCCCGTCCGCGTAGACCCGCTGCCCGACGGGCGCACTGACCTCGATCTCCCGTCCCCGAGCCGCGCGGATGTCGACGCCGTCGATGTGGGTGCCCTTGAAGTACCGCGGCAGAAGCATCGGGTACTTCCACCGCGGTAGGCCCTCGACGGTGGTGACGTCGAGTTCCCCGTCGTCGAGGTCGGCGTCCGGGTTGACCTTCATCCCGGCGCCGTAGTGGCCCGAGTTGCCGATCGCCACACTCCACCCGGCGAAGGTGCGGCTGCGCCCGTCCGTCGTCATCGTGATCGAGGTCGACCGGGTCTCCAGCAGGGCCCGGGCTCCGCCGTAGGCGTAGACCAGACCTCCCGGCAGCCAGCCCGGAGCCTGGTTGGCGTGGTCGTTGGCGCGGGAGTCGTAGCCGACCGTGGCCACGCCGAGGAAGGGGGTGGCTCCCGCGTAGCCGACGTCCACCCTTCGCTCCGTGGCGAAGGGCAGCGCCGACGCCGCCTCGTCCAGGATCCGGGAGCCACCGACGGCTCGGATGAAGTCGCACCCACGACCGCCGGGCAGGGGCGCGACGAGCGCGTCGGATCGGATGGCCCCCTCCGCGACCCGGGCGAGCAGACCGTCGCCGCCCAGCGCGACGAGCAGCCGTCCGTCCGACCCTCCGGCCGCGGCGGTCTCGACCGCGTGCTCGGCGGACGTGGTCACCGCGACCTCGACCGACCACCCGTGCGCACGCAGGATGTCCGCCGCCACCGGGATCAAGGTCCTGGTCTCGCCGTTGCGCGCGGCGGGGTTGGCCACGATCAGGGCGTCCCGGATGCTCATCCGCGGTCCCCCTCCTCGGGCAGGAGCTTGCCGGGGTTGAGGATCCCGGTCGGATCGAGCTCGGCCTTGATCGCCCGCAGGATCCGGATGCCGCCGTCGCCGATCTCCGTCCCGATCCACCGACGGTGGTCGGTGCCGACGGCGTGGTGGTGGGTGATGGTGCCACCGGCCTCGATCATCGCGGTGCCGGCGGCCGTCTTGACCCTCTCCCACTGGGCGATGGGGTCGCTCTCGCCGCTGGCCAGCACGGTGTAGTAGAGCGAGGCGCCACCGTCGCCGAGGTGGGAGATGTGGCACTGCACCCAGACACGACCCATCGACTCGGCGATCGCCGCCTGCACCCGGTCGTGGAGGTGCTGCAGGTTGTCCCACGTCGTCGCGGTCTCCACCGTCTCGACGAAGACGCCGCGGTCCATCAGGTGGTCGCGCTGGTACGGGCCACGGAAGCGGCCCCCCATCCAGTGCTCGGCGATCGAGTCGGTCATCCTGACCGCGCCGTGGCGCTTGAGGAGCGCGGCGAGCCGCTTGCGTCGGAACTTCAGCGTGGCCTTGTCCTCGGCCTCGAACTGGAAGACCGCGAGAGCGGGGTCGCGCCACCCGCGGGCCCGCATCAGCCCCATGCCGGCCATCCCGGGGATCCCGGCCTGCGCCATCACCGTGGTCGTCTCGTTGTGGTCGGACAACCGGGAGACGTCGGGCATGATCCCGTGGCCCAGCTCCTGCGCCAGGCCGCGGAAGGCGGCGAACCCGGTCTCGGTGTCACGCAGCGCCCAGGTCTCCTGGTGCTCGATCACGGGCCGGCGGGCCAGCTGCACCGTGGCCTCGGTGACGACACCGAGGAGGCCCTCGCTGCCGATGACGACGTCGAGCAGCTTCGGTCCCGCCGCTGTCTGGTTGGCCGGCGTCCGGCCACCGAGGACGACATCGCCGGTCGGGGTCGCCATGGTCACCGAGACGACGTTCTCCTCGAACCGGCCGTACCCGGACGAGGCCTGGCCGGCGCTGCGGGTGACGAGGTACCCACCGATGGTGGCCTGCTGGTAGCTCTGCGGGAAGTGGCCCAGGGTCAGGTCGTACCGCTGGAAGACCGCCTCGGCCTCGGGCCCGCGGGCACCGGCCTGCACGACCGCCGTCTGGGAGACCGGGTCGACCCGTGTGACGGCATTGAGGCGCCGCAGGTCGAGACTGATCACCGCGGCGAAGCGGCCGCGTACGGGGTCGACTCCACCGACGACGCTGGTGCCGCCACCGAAGGGGACGACCGCCACCTCGTGCTCCACGCAGGCGGCGAGCAGCTCGGAGACCTCCCGTGAGGTGCCGGGGAAGACCACCGCGTCCGGGGCCCGGGATCCGTCGCCGGTGCGCAGGCGGTGCAGGTCCGGGTAGCTCTTGCCGCCGGCATGCTCCACGCGGTCGAGGTGCTCGGTGGAGACGTGCTCGTCGCCGACGACCGCGGCCAGCGCCGCCCGGGCGGAGTCCGTCAGGCGCACCGCGGGCAGGCGCACGTCCTCCAGCGCGACCGGCGGCGTCTCCCGCGCGGCCGGCTCGACCCCGCCGAGGAACTTCAGCAGCGGCCAGCCACCGGTGGGCAGGGGCTTGACGTGCGCCGGGTCACCCCACCCGTGCCAGACGGAGCGCCGCGGAAGGTCGGTGAGATCAGCCATGCGGGCATTGTGCCAAGTTGTACGATCCACGAACTGCCCGACAACCGTGACGCTCCACTCAGCCGAGGAGTCCATTGAGCCCCCGGACCCCGTCCTCCAGCCTCAACCGCGAGCAGCGGCGCGAGGCCCTCGACCGGCTGGCCACCGACCGCTATGACGTCATCGTCGTCGGCGGTGGCGTCACCGGTACCGGCGCCGCGCTGGATGCCGCGTCCCGCGGTCTGCGCACCGCCCTCGTCGAGCGCGCCGACCTCGCCTCGGGCACGAGCCGCTGGAGCAGCAAGCTCGTGCACGGCGGGCTGCGGTACCTGGCCAAGGCCGACGTCCCGATCGCCCACCGCTCGGCGGTCGAGCGCCATCACCTGCTGACCCGGACCGCGCCGCACCTCGTACGTCCGCTGCGCAACATCGTCCCGGACACGACCGTGGTCGAGTCGCTCGCGTCCAATGCCGGCATCGTCCTCGCCGACGGGCTCCGCCGGGTCGCCGGGACCCCCGGCTCGATCCTGCCGACCCCCTCCCGGGTCTCGGCCGCCGGGGTCCGCGCGCTCGTGCCCGCGGCCCGCGAGGGCCTGCGCGGGATCATGTACTCCGACGGTCAGGTCGAGGACGACGCGCGTCTGGTGACCACCCTGGCCCGCACGGCCGCCGCCCACGGGGCGGACATCGTCACCTATGTCGACGCCGAGCCGCTCGACGCCGATCGGGTGCGCCTGACCGACACCCTCTCCGGCACGACGATCGACGCCACCGGACACGTCCTGCTGGCCACCGGTGTCTGGAGCGGCGAGTACGAGCCGTCGATCGCCGTCACCCCCTCCCGCGGGTCCCACCTCGTGCTGCGGGCCGAGCGGCTGGGCTTCCCCACCGCGCAGCTGAGTGCGCCGGTGCCCGGGCACTTCGGCCGCTTCATCTTCACCATCCCGATCAGCGGCGACCTGGTCCTCCTCGGCCTGACCGACGAAGGCGCTCCCGGCGCCGACCCCACCGCTCCCCCGGTCCCGCTGGCCGACGAGACCTTCCTGCTGGAGACGATGAGCACCGTGCTAGCCGAGCCGCTGACCCGGAGCGACGTCGTGGGTCGCTTCGCCGGCCTGCGGCCGCTGGTCACCCTCGCCGGCCGGGGCGAAGGGGGCGCCAGCGCCGACGCCTCCCGCGACCACCTGCTCATCGACGAGCCGGGACGCCCGATCACGATCACCGGCGGCAAGCTGACCGAGTACCGGAAGATGGCCGAGGACGCGATCGACGCCATCGCAATCCGCGTCGGCGGTCCGGTCGCCCCGTGCCGGACCACCTCCCTTCCCCTCCTGGGTGCCGCGCCGCCACACCTGCTGGAGCGGGTCGCGGCCCCCACCCGGCTCGTGCGCCGCTACGGCACGCTCGCTCCCCGGGTGACGGCGTTCGCGGAGGCCGATCCGGGTCTGGCCGAGCAGGTCGCGCCGGGCTGCCCGACCATCGGCGCCGAGTTCACCCACGCCGTCGCGCACGAGGGCGCCCTCACCGTCGAGGACCTGATCGAGCGTCGCACCCGGATCAGCTTCGTCGATGCGGACGTCACACGCGCCACCGCCGCCGCAGAGCGCGCGCTCGCACTCACCGTCTGACGCCATCGCCCCGGATTGTCGCCTGAACCACCCTGCTGGACCCGGCCGTCGCGGACTCCTCGAGCGCGAACGGGGGTAGCGTCATCCGCGTGGCCCAGGGCACGATGAACACGCATCTGCTGAACCGTCTGGTGGCGAATCCTGCCCGAACGGTCATGATGGGCTTCGCCACGGTCATCGCCCTCGGCACTCTGGCCCTGTGGACGCCACTGGCCGCGGAGACGGGCGAGTCCACCGACGTCCTCACGGCGCTGTTCACCGCGACGTCGGCCACGTGCGTCACCGGTCTGACCACCGTCGACACGGCCACCCACTGGTCGACCTTCGGTGAAGTGACCATCCTCGCGCTGATCCAGATCGGCGGCCTCGGCGTCATGTCGGCCGCGACCCTGCTGGTCATGGTCATCGGCCGCCGGTTGGCCGCCCCGGCCAACGTGCTGACCAGCGCCGAGTCACGCGCCATCTTCCACCGCACCCCGGGCGACGTCGTCCTCGGCATCGTCTGGTTCACCCTGGCCGTCGAGGTGGCGACCACCCTGGCGCTCTCGGTCCGGCTGCGCGTGGCCTACCACGACGGCTGGTCCGAGGCGCTCTATTCCGGCCTCTTCCACGCGATCTCGGCCTTCAACAACGCCGGTTTCGCCCTGCAGGCCGACAGCGCAGTGCCCTGGGTGGAGGACCCGTGGATGTGCGTGCCGATCATGGCATCGGTGATGGTCGGCGGACTCGGCTTCCCCGTGTGGTGGGAGGTGCTGCGGCACTGGCGCCAGCAGTTCCGGCGGTGGACGACACACGCACGGATCGTCCTGTGGGGATCGCTCGTGCTGTGGATCGGCGGCGCGGGTGCCCTGGCCGCCTTCGAGTGGCGCAACGAGGACACGCTCGGCCCCTTGGGCACCGGGGGCAAGTTCCTTGCCGCGGCCTTCCAGTCCGTGGCCGCCCGCACCGCCGGCTTCAACAGCATCGACATCGGCGCACTGCACGAGGAGAGCCTGCTGCTGCTGGACGGACTGATGTTCATCGGGGGCGGCAACGCCGGCACCGCGGGCGGCATCAAGGTCTCGACCTTCGCACTGCTCGGTTTCGTCATCTGGGCCGAGCTGCGCGGCGAGCCCTCCGTGCGCGTGCTGCGCCGTCGGCTCTCCCCGGAGAACATGCGCCAGGCGTTGACGGTGGTCCTGCTGGGTGTCGGCCTCGTCGGTGGGTCGACGGCCATCCTGCTCGTGGTCACCCCCTTCACCCTCGACGCCGTGCTCTTCGAGGCGATCTCGGCCTTCGGCACCGTGGGGATGTCGACCGGCATCACCGGCAGGCTCCCACCGAGCGGCGAGGTGATCCTCATCGGGATGATGTTCCTCGGTCGCCTCGGACCGCTGACCCTCGGCGCCGCACTGGCGCTCCGCCACCGCCCTCGACGCTTCGAGGTCCCCCACGAAAGGGTTCTCGTTGGCTAGGTTCGACATCGCCGTCATCGGCCTCGGTCGCTTCGGCGCCGCCCTCGCGCTGCGTCTGGAGGGCGCAGGCCGTCGCGTCCTCGGCGTCGACATCGACGAGGCGGTGGTCGATGGCCTCGCCGAGGACATCGAGCACCTCGCCATCGCCGAGGCCCGGGACGAGGAAACCCTGCGTCAGCTCGGCATCACCCCCGACACCATCGTCGTGCTCGGGATGACGAACGTGGCTGCGTCCCTGATGACCGCGACGGCGCTGAACGAGCTCGGGATCCACGAGGTGTGGGCCAAAGCCGGCTCCCGCCAGCACTACGAGGCCCTGCTCCGCCTCGGTGTCACCCGGATCATCCAGCCCGAGCGTGACGCGGGCCTGTCGATGGCCGACGACCTCCTGCAGCGGTAGCGCCGGACCACCACGAGAGGCAGCAGGTTGTGCCTACGCACGCCGGGACGTTCGGCACCTGTTGCCCTGCCCCCGCAGGTCCGCCGTGGCTAGCCTCGCCAGCATGTCCTCTCGTCATCGCCTGTCCGTGCACGACCTGCTCGACCGGGTGTTCGATCCCGGGTCGTTCGACTCGTGGGACCGACCCATCGACATCAGTGGGCACCCGCAGGACTACCGGGCAACACTGCGCCGCGCCGCTGAACGGGCCGGAACCGATGAGTCGGTGGTCACCGGCAGCGCACGCGTGCACGGACGCCCGGTGGCCGTGATCGCCAACGAGTTCTCCTTCCTCGCCGGCTCGATCGGCGCTGCCGCCGCCGACCGGATCGTCCACGCCGTCCGACGGGCCACCGCCGAGGGACTGCCACTGGTGGCCTCCACGGCTTCCGGCGGTACCCGCATGCAGGAGGGCACCCCGGCCTTCGTGCACATGGTGACGATCTCGCGCGCCCTGATGGACCACCGGGACGCGGGCCTGCCCTACCTAGTGCACCTACGCCACCCCACCACCGGAGGAGTGCTTGCCTCGTGGGGATCACTGGGTCACATCACCGTGGCCGAGCCCGAGGCCCTGGTCGCCTTCCTCGGACCGAAGGTGTACGAACAGCTCGAAGGGCGACCCTTCCCCCCGGGGGTTCAGGTCGGCGAGAACCTGGTCCAGCACGGCATCATCGACGCCGTCGTCCCGACCGAGGACCTGCCGCGCCTGCTGGACCGCACCCTCGGCCTGCTGCTGGACCCACCGGCTCCCTCCACGCGCCGGGAGCGTCCGACACCGACGACCCGGCGCCGGTCCTCGTGGCAGTCCGTCGAGCTGACCCGCGAGCCGGATCGTCCCGGGGTGCGCGACCTGCTGCGCCACGGCAGCGATGCCATCGTGCGGCTGCAGGGCACCGACGAGGGCGAGCGTGACACCGCGATGCTCGTCGCGGTCGCCCGCATCGACGGGGTCGCCTGCGTCGTCATCGGCCAGGACCGGGCCCATCAGTCCCCGTCCTCGCCCATGGGCCCGGCGGCGCTGCGCGAGGCACGCCGCGGCATGAAGCTGGCCAACCAGCTGCGCCTGCCGCTCGTGTCCGTCATCGACACCCCGGGCGCAGAGCTGTCCCAGCGGGCCGAGGAGGGCGCCATCGCCGGCGAGATCGCCCGGTGCATCGCCGGCATGACGACGCTCACCGTCCCCAGCGTCTCGGTGCTGCTCGGTCAGGGCTGCGGGGGTGGCGCGCTCGCCCTCCTCCCGGCGGATGCCACGATCGCCGCCGAGAACGCCTGGCTCTCCCCGCTGCCCCCGGAGGGCGCCAGCGTCATCGTCCACGGTGACACCACGCACGCGCCGCAGATGGTCGAGCAGCAGAAGGTCTCCGCATTCGAGCTGATGGAGACCGGGACCGTCAGCCGGATCATCCCCGAGACGGCCACCGACACCCCCGAGGACTTCGCCGATGCCGTCGCCGCGTCGATCGGCGCACGCCTGCGCGAACTCAGTGGGGACTGACCGGCTCCTGCCGCCCCTCGGCGTGGATGTCGTGCCCGGTGCTGCGTAGCTCGCGGCCCGATCCGCCCCAGCGCAGGGCGATGATCTCGGCGGCGATGGCCACTGCGGTCTCCTCGGGGGTCCGCCCGCGCAGGTCGAGACCGATCGGGCTGTGGAAGCCTGCGAAGTGCTCCTCCCCCAGCCCGACCTCGCGCAGGCGCTCGAGCCGGTCCTCGTGCGTCCGGCGCGACCCCATCGCGCCGATGTAGAACGGCCGCTGCCGCCCTTCCAACCGCAGGGCGATGTCCAGCACCGGCACGTCGAACTTGGGGTCGTGCGTCAGGACGCACACCACCGAGCGGTTGTCGATGCGTCCGGCGTCGAGCTCCCGCTGCAGGTACCGGTGCGGCCAGGAGACGACCACCTCGTCCGCCTCCTTGAAACGCTCCCGGGTGGCGAAGAGCGGACGCGCATCGCACACCGTCACGTGGTACCCGATGAGCGCTCCCTGGCGGGCGACCGCCGCGGCGAAGTCGATCGCGCCGAAGACGATCATCCGCGGCCGGGGCTGGAAGGACGACACGAAGACCGACATGCCGCTGTCCATGCGCTGGCCCTCGGGCCCGTAGGCGAGGATCGCGTTCGTCCCTGCTGCCAGCAGGCCCTGGACGTCGTCGGCCACGGCATGGTCTGCGTGGTCATTGCCCAGGGTGCCCTCCGTCGTATCCGGACGTACCACCAGCCGACGACCCAGCCACGCCGGATCGGGGTGCTCGATCACCGTCGCCACCGCCACCGGACGCCCGTGCCGGATGTCCTCGGCGACGGTGCCGAACTGCGGGAAGGTCTCGCGACTGACCGGCTCGACGAAGACGTCGATGATCCCCCCGCAGGTCAGCCCGACCGCGAAGGCGTCGTCGTCGCTGAACCCGTAACGCTCCAGGACCGGCGTCCCGGTGGCCACGACCTCCTCGGACAGCTCGTAGACCGCGCCCTCGACGCAGCCGCCGGAGACCGACCCCGCAGCGCTGCCGTCCGGGAGCACGACCATGGCCGCTCCGGGCAGTCGGGGCGCCGAGCGGATCGTGTTCACCACGGTCGCCAGACCGGCCACGCCCCCTTCCTCCCACGCAGACACGACGTCGTCCAGAACATCACGCATCGCGCACCACCTCCATCAGTTCCGCGAACGCTGCCAACGAGTGGCCGGCAACCAGACCGTCGAGGAAGGGCATCGCCGCCTTGATGCCTCCCTGTACCGGAACATACCCCGGCTTGCCGCGGTGCGGGTTGGCCCAGACGATGGCGTGCGCCAGCAGTCGCAGGCGACCCACCTGCTCCCCCAGGAGCGTGGCGCCCCCGCGCTCCCACCCATCGCTGGCGATCACCACGACGGCGCCGCGGGCCACGCCACGCTGCCCCCACCGGTCCACGAAGGCCTGGAGCACCTCACCCAGCCGAGTGCCGCCGGACCAGTCCGGCACCAGGGACCCCACGCTCGCGAGCGCCTCCTCGGGGTCGGCCTGGCGCAGCGCCGGCGTCACGCGGGTCAGGCGGGTGCCGAGTGTGAAGACCTCGGTCGTGCGGGGCGCCGCGCCGACCATGCGATGGGCCAGGCGCAGCAGACTGTCGGCGTAGGGCTGCATCGAGCCCGAGACATCGATCAGGACGACCACGCGCCGGGGCCGCGACCGGCGCGACCGGCGACGCAGCGGACCCGGCTCACCCCCACGACGCAACTGGTCACGCACGGTCCTGGCGATGTCGATGTCGCCACGCCTGGCCGGGTAGCGACGTCGCGACCGTCGCTGGGGCCCGCGCGCATCGAGCCGCGCCAGCATGGCGTTGACCCGTCGCCGCTCCGCGGCGCTCAGTTCGGCCACGTCCCGGTGCCTCAGCTGCTCCACCGGTGAGGCGGTCGCCGCCACCGCGTCCTCCTGGGCGTCAGAGGAGCCGGAGTCGTTCTCGTCCTCGCCGAAGGCCTCCGCCGACGCGCGGACCTCGGTCGTCGGTGACCCTCTCCCACCATCGACGAGCTCGGCGACGAACCACGACCGGAAGACCCGGTCATAGGTGGGGATGTCATCCGGCTCGTCGCACAGCGTCGCCCGACCGGCCCAGTAGACGTCGTCCCGGGAGCCGGCGTCCAGCCGGCTGATGGCCTCGATGAAGTCCTGGGCCCGCCGGGTGCGCACCCCGGCAGCACGCAGCGCCCGCGTGAAACCGACGAACCCCGTGATCGGGTCGGCCGGCTGCTCGGGTGCCACGCCGACCTCAGTCGCTGATGATCTGGTCGAGCGCGGAGCGCACCCGCTCGGTGTCCTCGCGGTACTTGCACAGGGCGCCGATCGTGGCCGAGGCCGACTCCAGGTCCAGGTCGGCGCGACCGAGCTCGTGCAGGGCGCGCGCCCAGTCGAGTGTCTCCGCCACACCCGGGGGCTTCATCAGGGACCCCTCCGCGCGCAGTCGTTGCACCACGTGCACGACCCGCTCGGCGAGCCGCTCGCTCACCTGCGGCAGTCGGCTGCGGACGATCGCCGTCTCGCGCGCCAGATCAGGATGCTCGATCCAGTGGTAGAGGCAGCGACGCTTGAGCGCATCGTGCAGCTCCCGGGTCCGGTTCGAGGTCAGCACGACGATCGGGGGCTCCGTCGCCCGGACCGTCCCGATCTCGGGGATGGAGACCTGATACGTCGAGAGCACCTCGAGCAGGAAGGCCTCGAACTCGTCATCGGCACGGTCGATCTCGTCCACGAGCAGGACGGCGGGACTGCCGCGCAGGGCCTGCAGGATCGGTCGCGTCAGCAGGAAACGCTCGTCGAAGAGGGACTCCTCGGTGGCCCGCAGGTCACCCGCGGCGCCGACCGCCTCGACGGCGCGCAGGTGCAGGATCTGGCGGGTGAAGTCCCAGTCGTAGAGGGCCTGGGTGGCGTCGATCCCCTCGTAGCACTGCAGGCGGATCAGGGGCAGGTCGAACGACTGCGCCAGGGCCTCGGCGAGGGCCGTCTTGCCGGTACCCGGTTCGCCCTCCAGCAGCAGCGGCCGTTGCATGGCCACGGCGAGGTAGGCGATCGTCGAGACGCCCTCGTCGGCGAGGTACCCGACCTCGCCGAGCTGGGCACGCATGCTGGCGGCGCTGTCGGGGGTGGTCACGCGCTCATCCTAGGTGCGTGACCGTGCCTCCCGGCCGACGCCGCCACCCGCCGGTCCTCGTGACTGCTCATCAAGGAGCTCCCATCCACCCGGCTACCGGCCGGTGTCGTCCTCGGTCTCGGCCAACCAGGTCCGAATCGACTCGTTGTGCTGGCCCAGGGTCGGCGGGGCGATGTGCTCCCGTCGTGCCCCGGCGTAGTCGTTGTCGTCCAGCCGCAGGACGGGTCCGGGCAGCGCCAGGCGGCCCTTCGTCGCGTGGTCGACCTCGATCCGCAGGCCCTGGGACAGGGCCTGATCCCACTGGTAGACCTCATCGAGGGTGCGCACCTTGCCGGAGGGGACCCCGACGTCGGTGAGCACCTCGAGCCAGTGCTCGGCGCTCTCCTCGGCGAAGATCCCCTCGAGCAGGGCGATCAGCTCGTCCTTGTGTGCCACGCGGTCGCCGTTCGTGGCGAAGCGGGCCTCGGCCGGGTCGAGCCCGAGCGCCGGGGCGAACCGCTGCCACAGCGACTCGGAGCCACACGAGAGCTGAATCGGTGCCGTGGCGGTGTGGAACAACCCGTAGGGGGCGATGGACGGGTGGTGTGAACCGGACAGGCCCGGCACCTCGCCCCCGACGGTCCACCGGGTGCCCTGGAAGGCGTGGATGCCGACGACGCTCGCAATCAGCGAGGTGCGTACCACGCGGCCACGGCCGGTGCGCTCGCGCTCGTAGAGGGCGGCCACGGCCCCGTAGGCACCGTTCATGCCCGCCAGCAGGTCGGCGATCGGCACGCCGACCTTCGTCGGCTCGTCGATCCCGGTCAGGCTCATCAGCCCGGCCTCACCCTGGGCGATCTGGTCGTAACCCGCCCGGGTGGCCTCGGGCCCGTCATGACCGAAGCCGGTGATGGACAGGATGACCAACCGGGGGTTGAGCTCGTGCAGGTGCTCGACGCTGAATCCCAGCCGGGCCAGCACACCGACCCGGAAGTTCTCCATCAGCACATCGGCCCGGCGCACCAGCCGGGTCATCACCTCGCGGTCGTCCTCGTCCTTGAGGTCGAGGGTGATCGACTCCTTGTTGCGGTTGGCCGACATGAAGTAGGTGGACTCGCGGTCCTCCCCCTCGCCGAGGAAGGGAGGGCCCCAGCCGCGGCTGTCGTCGCCGGTGGGGCTCTCGATCTTGATGACCCGGGCGCCCATGTCGCCGAGCATCATGCCCGCGTGGGGGCCGGCGAGCGCCCGGGTCATGTCCAGGACCAGGGTCCCGGACAGTGGCCCGGCGCCCGCCGACGCCGCGGTGACGTCGCCGTCAGTCACGCGCAATCAGCCCATGTCCACGATCGCCGCGACGGGCCCGCCACCCTCGGGGCCCTGGTGGGCTGCGGAGACCGAGACGAAGACGGCCGGGTCGCCGGTCACCGCGGCGGTGACCCCACCGACGGCAGCCTTGATCTGGCGGTGCCAGTGGACGTCCGAGTCGTCGAGCATCGCGTTGCGGCGACCTCGCACGTGTCCGTCCTGGCTGGTCTCGCACTTGAGGAAGACATTGACCAAACGGTCATCAAGGTCCGAGGGGTGCGGCCGCTCCGGGAGCTCCAGACCGGCGTCCCGGATCGCCTCCCAGATGCCGTCGGCGTCGAGGGCGTCGTCCATCACGGAGTGGCCGATGCGGTAGTTGCCACCGATGCCGCGGGCGTTGCCGACGACGACGACCTGGGCGCGGTCCAGCTCCACACCGGAGGAGCAGGAGGCCACCGCGGAGTAGAGGTCACGGTTCTCCAGCACGTCGGCGTCCGTCGGCATCTCGATCTCACCGAGCGCGACGGCGATGCCCAACGCGGTCACGCCGTTGGACAGGTCCATCGACTTCAGCGTGTCGTCGGTCCAGACGCTCTTGCCACGGCTCTTGGCATCGCGGATGGTGTCGATCGTCAGCAACGGCGTCTTGGTCTGGACGTAGTGGACGTCGGCCGGATCGGTGATGCCGGCCCGCTCCATCGCGTCCTTGACCGCCACCGCGACCTTCTCGATCATCGGCGTGCGCCCGATCTCCTCCGGCAACAGCTGGTCGCTCATGGCGAAGCCCACGGACAGGCGCGGCTCGTCCGTGGCCGTGGTCTTCTCCTCGGGCAGGGTGGCGAAGATGGTCGCGTGGGGGCTGATGACGCCGTCGGTGCCACCGGACCAGACGATCGGGATCTGGCGCACCTCCTCCTCGGAGCGGGTGCCCTTGTCCTGGATCACCTCACGGAAGGCACGGTCGGCGATGATGCGGGTGTAGTCGTTGACTCCGCCGTTGCCCTCGGTCTTGCCGATGATGGCGATGACGCGGTCGGCCTCCATGACGCCGCCGTCGATGAGCGTGGCCAGCTCACTGGCGTCGGCCACGGAGTGGATCGGGACCTTGCGGACTTCGATTGCAGATGGCATTGGCATGTCCTTCCGTTGTACTGGCTGGATCGGTGGTGGTGCGGGTGCGGACTGTTGCTCACCGGGCGGGCACGACACGCGTACCGGCCCGGGACTCGATGGCAGCGGTGATGCGGTCGAGCGAGGTGATCACGCCCGTCCCCGTGCCGGACTCGGCGAAGGTGGTCACGGCCTCGACCTTGGGTCCCATGGACCCGGCGGCGAAACCCTGCTCGGCGGCGATGGTGCGCATCTCCTCGGTGGTGACCTCGTCGATCGGGTGCGCCGACGGGGCCCCCCAGTCGGCGACGACCGCGTCGACGTCGGTGGCGATGACGAGATAGTCGGCCGCCACCTGCTGGGCGATGAGGGCTGCGGTCAGGTCCTTGTCGATGACCGCTTCGACCCCGACGTAGGCGCCGTCGGAGTCCTTGATCGTGGGGATGCCGCCGCCGCCGGAGCAGACGACGACGTAACCGGCGCTCATCAGCGCGTCTGCGGTCGGCCCGTCGAGGCACTCCACCGGAGAGGGCGAGGCCACGACGCGGCGCCAGCCACGGTCCTCGACCTCGATGAACTGCTGCCCCTGGGCCATCAGCGGACGGGCGTCCGCCTCGGTGAGGTACCGCCCGATGGGCTTGGTGGGCTCCACGAAGTGCTCGTCCTGCGCATCCACCAGGGTGCGCGAGACCAGTGCGGCGCTGCGCCGGTCGACACCTCGGGCAGCGAACGCCTCGTCGAGGGCGTTCAGCAGGAGCATGCCGATCGTCGCCTGCGTCTGGGCGCCGCACCAGTCCAACGGCACGGGTGGCACGTGCCCCGCCGTGAGCTCGTTCTTCACGAGCAGGTTGCCGACCTGGGGGCCGTTGCCGTGGGTGAGCAGCACCTCGTGGCCGGCCGCCACGAGGTCGACGATGGGACCGGCGGCGCGCCGGATCGCATCCCGTTGGTCGCCGGGCCGGGCACTGCCGTCCTCGGCGGTCATGGCGTTTCCGCCCAGAGCAATCACGAAGCGCATGTGATGCACCTTACGAGTCGACCGGATGGGCCCGCATGGTCAACAGATGCCGAGTTCGCGGCTGTGGGAGGCAGGTGTTGCCAAGTCACTCACGGTGATGCCCGGGGCCGGGGTCCAGCTCTCGAGCCAGCACCTCGCGCACGTCGCGCGGCGGCCGACCCAGCAGGCCGGACAGGGTCCGGGGACGCGCGGGCAGGCCGTAGCGGTCGTAGTAGGCGAACATCGCCAGGAGCCACTCCTGCTCCCGCGGGTCGAGACCGGCCCCGGCACCTGCCGCCCATGCCCAGGCACCGATCCGTCGCGCCCGCACCGGCCGGGACAGCACCTCCTGCGCGATCGCAGCCACGTCACGCATACCCACCAGATCGGGGCCGCCCAGCTCGTAGGTGGCGCCGATGTGCTCGGCCCGGGTGAGCACGGTGGCCGCCGCCTGCGCCACGTCCGCGACATCGACCAGGCCGAAGGGGGCATCGAGGTCGTAGGCGACGTCGATCCCGGGGTCCTCCCCCTGCAGACCGGGGATGACGTTCTGCACGTAGGCGCAGGGCTGCAGGATCGTCCAGTCGGTCCCGCTGCGGCGGACGAGGTCCTCCGCCACGGCCTTGTTCACGTGATGGGGCATCAGCGGCGCGTAGGGAGCGGCCACGGAGTGGTAGACCACCCGGGTCACACCCGCGGACCGCGCGGCGGCGAGTACCTCTCGCACGAGGTCGGGCTCGTCCGGGGCCATGTTGGGCGCCATGAGGTAGACCGCCCGGCACCCCCGCAGGTCCGTGCCCGGGTCGGCTCGCTCGGCACGGCCCAGGGCTCGGGCTCCGACCCCGAGGTCGGCGAGCGCCGAGACCACCGCCGTGCCGGTCTTGCCCCGGCCACTGATGACGGCGATCTCGGCGCTCGGGGCCCTCACAGCCAGTCGACGTCCGCGCTGAGGCTGCCGCCGCTGAGTCGCTCGTACCCGGGGCCCCGGTCGAAGAAGGGCTCCTCGGCACGCGCGTCGCGGATCCGCTGCCGCTCGGCCGTGGTGGCCGCGGCGTCGTGCGCCAGGTCGTCCGTGTCGACCGCACCGGTGAGGACGACACCGTAGTCGCGCAGGGCGGCCTCCGTGGAGACCTTCGCCCAGGTCACGTCCCGGACCACGAGCTCGGGGTCGCGGTCGAGCGGGTCGCCCCATCCGCCTCCGCCGGTGGTGCGGATGCAGATCGTCTCGCCGGCTGCCACGAACTCGTCGTCGGCGAGCGCGTCGACGCGACGCTCCTGCGGGGTGTCGATGTTGATGATCACCTCGAAGGGGGAGCCGGCCTTGCCGCCCTTGACTCCCCAGCACGCGAGGATCGAGCGGTCGGCGATGGACATGAAGTGCGCGTCCTTGAGCATCCGCAGACGCTTCTCGTACCCCAGCCCACCGCGGAACTGGCCCGCTCCGCCGGAGTCGAGGGCCAGACCGAGGCTCTCCACGATGAACGGGAAGCGCGACTCGGTGAACTCGGTCGGCAGGTTCCGCGAGTCCGGCACCACGTGGATGGTGTCCTCGCCGTCGGCATAGTAACGACCACCGGAGCCGCCGCCGAGCACCTCGCGCATCAGGTACGAGCGCCCCTGGAGGTCCTCGCCGTAGACGCCGGTGTACCGGATCGTCTCCTGGTCCGCCGGCATCCGCCCGTCGACCGCCTTGGCGATCACCCCGGACAGCACCCCGAGCAGGCGCAGGATGACGAAGGTGCGGGCATTCGTCGGCGCCGGGAACTCGGGCGTGAGCAGGGTGCCCTTCGGGGGGAAGCGCATCTCGATCAGCGGCACGATGCCCTCGTTGACGTCGAGCTCGGCCATGCGCTCGGGCGTCTGCGCCAGGTTGCGCAGGATCGGGGCCAGCCACTTCTTCAGGAAGACGCCGTCGGAGTAGTCACCGCAGTGGTTGATCGGCCCCTTGGCCTGCGGGGACGTGCCGGCGAAGTCGAAGATCAGCCGTTCACCGTCGGGGTCGCTGGCCGGGGTCTTGGTCAGCGTGATCCGCTGCGTGTGCAGCTTCGGCTCGTCGACCCCGTCGTGCTCGGCGTAGTCCTCCCACGTCCAGGTGCCCACGGGGATCTGGCTGAGGATCTCCCGGCGGTAGGTCCGGGTGGTGTTGTCGATGATGGCGTCGAAGGCCTCCTCGACAGGGCCACGGCCGTACCGGTCGAAGAGCTCCCCGAGTCGCTGCGCACCCATGAGGCAGGCGGAGCACTCGGCGTCGAGGTCGGCTGCGAGGGCCTCGGGCGTGCGGGAGTTGCGGGTCATGATCCGCAGCGCCGACTGCACGGGGACCCCGGCGTCCCAGAGCTTGATGGGGGGAACCATCAACCCCTCCTCGTAGACGCTCGTGGCGCCACTGGGCATCGAGCCGGGCACGGCGCCACCGATGTCGTCGTGGTGACCGAAGGCCTGGACGAAGGCGACCACCTCGGACTCGCCGGTCTCCGGTGAGGTGTGGAAGACGGGCACCGTGACGCACAGGTCCGGAAGGTGACCGATGCCCCCTTCGGACTCGTAGACGTCGTTGTGGAAGAAGACGTCGCCCGGGACCATCGTCTCCAGCGGGAAGTCACGCGCCACGGGGTGGACGAGCGCGCTGTACGAGCGGCCCGTGAGCTTGCGCATCAGCCGGTCGTGGATGCCGGCGCGGAAGTCGTGGGCGTCGCGGATCATCGGGGACCGGGAGGTGCGTCCGATGGCCGTCTCCACCTCCATCTCGACCGCGGCCAGGCTGCCCTGGACGATCTCGACCAGGACCGGGTCGGCACCCGCCCCGGCGTCGGGGGTCAGCGAGTCGAACGGGAAGTCGGTGGGGGCAAGCCTCGAGGTGGTCATGAGTCGGCTCCTTCACGGGTGACGATGATGTTGCGGTATTCGTCGACGCGCACGGCGAATCCGGGGTGGATCGGGACGGTGGAACCGAACTCCTCGATGATGGCCGGCCCGGTCAGACGCGTTCCGGGCACGAGGTCCTCGCGCCAGTGGACGGGGGTCTCGACACGACCGAGCTCGGCGTCGAAGCAGACCTGGCGACGGGAGGTCGGCTCGGGTCGCGGGTCCTGCTGCAGGGCCTCCGGGGTGAGTTCCGGGCGCTGGATCGGGCCGATGCCCGAGACCCGCAGGTTGACCCACTCGACCTGCTGGTCGGGGTTGCCGTCGAAGTCGTAGCCGTAGAGCGCCCGGTGCTCGTCGTGGAAGCGCTGGGCCACCGCGTCGACCAGCTCCTGGGTGATGGGCCCGTCGTCGACGGACACCCGGACCTCGAAGGCCTGACCGAAGTAGCGCAGGTCCGCCGTGCGGACGAGCTGGTGGGTCTCGGGGTCGAAGCCCTCACGGTTCAAGGCGTCGATCGCGCGCTCGCCGAGTTCGTCGTAGATCCTCGCCAACCGGTCGGTCTCGAGGGCCTCGTGCAAGGTGACCGACGTCTGGACGTAGTCGTTCTTCACGTCCACGGTCAGCAGGCCGAACGCGGAGAGGTTGCCGGGGTTGAGCGGGACGAGGACCGTGGAGATGTCCAGGATGTCCATCAGCCGGCACAGCAGCAGGGAGCCGGAGCCGCCGAAGGTGGTCAGGGTGAAGTCGCGCACGTCGAGACCACGCTTGACGGTGATCTGCCGCAGTGCGTTGGCCTGGTTCCACGCCGAGATCTCCAGGATCCCGGTGGCGCACTGCTCGACCGTCATGCCGAGCTGACCGGCCAGTTCCTCCAGCGCCGTGCGGGCGCTGTCGACGTCCAGTGCGATCTCACCACCGAGCAGGTGGGCCGGGATGCGACCCAGGACGACGTGGGCGTCGGTGATCGTGACCTCGGTGCCCCCGTTGCCGTAGCAGACCGGGCCGGGATCGGCGCCGGCCGAGGCGGGACCGACCTTGAGGGTGCCCTCCGGTGACAGCGCGGCGATGGACCCGCCACCGGCGCCGACGGTGACGACGTCGATCATCGGGATCTTGCTCGGGAAGACGCCGACGGAGCCCTCCGTGGTCAACGTGGGCTCACCGTCGATGACGACCGAGACGTCGGTGGAGGTACCGCCGCCGTCACAGCCGAGGATGCGGTCGAAGCCGGCGATCTCACCGATCATGGCCGCGCCGAGCGCGCCGGCGGCCGGACCGGAGAGCACGGTCGTGATCGGCTGGTGCACGACCTCGTCGGCGCTGAGCACGCCACCGTTGGACTTCATGACGTAGAAGGGGACCTCGCGCTGGGCGGACTCCGAGGTCATCTCGCGCAGCCGGTTCTTGATGTTGTCCACGTATCGCGAGAGCTTCGGCTTCACCGCGGCGTCGACGAGCGTGGTCATGGACCGCTCGTACTCGCGGTACTCGCGCAGCACCTCCGAGGAGACCGAGATGATCGCCTCGGGGTGCTCCTCGGCGAGGATCTCGCGCATCCGCTGCTCGTGGGCGGGGTTGGCGTAGGAGTGCATGAGGCAGACGCCGAGGGTGTTGACCTCGTGGGTGCGGAACCAGCGCGCGATCCCGCGGGCCTGCTCCTCGTCGAAGGGCTCGATCTCCTTCCCGGTGAAGTCCAACCGTCCGGAGACCCCCTTGACCAGGTGCCGCGGGACGATGCGCTCCTCCTTCACCCAGAAGTAGGAGTTGCCGTACCCGTCGGGCACGGACTGGCGCGCGATCTCCAGCACCGACTCGTACCCGGTGTTGGTGATGAACCCCATCCGCTCGATCTTGCCCTCGAGCAGCTGGTTCGTGGCGACGGTGGTGCCGTGGCTGATGGCACTCAGCGTGTCCACGCTCAGGTCCAGCATCTGCAGGACCTTGGCGATGCCGGCCAAGAAGCCGTCCGCGGGATCACCGGGTGTCGATGGGGTCTTGGTCGTGACCGTCAGCCCGGTGGACTCGTCGAAGGCGACGACGTCCGTGAACGTCCCACCCGTGTCGATCCCGATCCTGACGTGGCTTTCCTGTGGCACCTGTGCAGCCTCCTGGTTGTCGTTGCCGTCACATCCCATCGCGCTGGAGGCGCATCATCCATGGCGACACATGATGACGAAAGGTCGTTCCGTTGGCAGAGTACGCCAGTCAGAGGGCGGGGTGACGCCGCCCGATCAGGGTCAGCTGCTCGTAGGCGTGGGCGATGGACAACAACCGCCGCTCGCTGTTGGCAGGTGTCACGATCTGCAGACCGACCGGCCACCCCTGCCGGGTGAATCCGGCCGGGACCGACATCGCCGGGCACCCGGTGACCGTGATCAGGTACGCCGAGCGCATCCAGTCCAGATAGGTCTGCTGGACCTGCCCGTTGATGTCGGCCGGATACTCCTGATCGGCGGGGAAGGGGGGCACCTGGCTGACCGGCAGCACCAGGGCGTCGTAGTCGGCGAAGAAGGTGCGCATCCGCTCGGCCAGCAGCGACCGTTGCCGGTACCCCCGGGCGATGTCGGCACCGGTGAGAGTCTCCCCCGCCCGGATGTTGTCGGCCAGGGACGCCTTGAACTGGTCGGGGTGCTCGGCCAGCAGGCCACCGTAGGAGGCGTGGAAGTGCCAGGCCCGCAGGGTGCGGAAGGTGTCCTCGGCCTCACTGAGGTCGGGCGCGGCATCGGTGACCCGGGAGCCGACACCCTCGAAGATCGCTGCCTGGGCGCGAATGATCGAGGCCACGTCCGCGTCCACCTCGAAGGCACCGCCCAGATCGATCGACAGGGCGATCCGCAGGTCCTTCAGGTCCAGTGGGTCGATCAGGTCGAAGGTCTCCCCCGGCACCTGCTGGGAGAGGGGGACACGATCGGTGGGACCGGCCTGCACCGAGAGCAACAACGCCAGGTCGTCGACGCTGCGGGCCAACGGGCCCTGGACCGAGATCGCCTCCCAGTGGTTGGGGTTGGGCCACTGCGGCACCCGCTGGAAGGAGGGGCGCATGCCCACGACGTTGCAGAACGAGGCGGGGTTGCGCAGGGAGCCGCCCATGTCGCTGCCGTCCGCCAGCGGCACCATCCCGCTGGCCAGCGCCGCGGCCGAGCCGCCGCTGGAGCCCCCGGCCGAGCGGCCGAGGTCGTAGGGGTTGTACGTCGTGCCGAAGATCGGGTTGAAGGTGTGCGAACCGGACGCGAACTCGGGGGTGTTGGTCTTGGCGACCGTGATCGCGCCCGCGGCACGGGCTCGCTGGACCACCAGCTCGTCGTGCTCCGGGATGTGGTCGGCTCGCACCGGGGAGCCGGAGGTGGAGCGCCACCCACCGACCTCGTGGGTGTCCTTGACGGCGTAGGGGAGCCCGTGCAGGGGCCCGACGGGCTCTCCCCGGGCCAGCCGCTCATCGGCCCGATGTGCCTCGGCACGGGCCCGCTCCGGGTCGAGGCTGACGAGGGCGTTGACCTGCGGGTTCGTCCGCTCGATGCGCTCGAGGTGCAGGTCGAGCAGCTCCCGGGCGGAGATCGACTTCTCCCGCACGGCGTCGCGCATCGTCCGTGCGCTGGAGTAGTGGTCGATGGATTGACTCACGGCCGCCTCCTCACCTGCGGCGCGCGGCGAGCGCGCCGGTCACGACGCCCGCGAGCATGACGCCCGCGCCGAGCAGGAAGCCCTTGACCAGGTCGCTCGAGGAGGCAACCGGCGCCGCGACCGCGCGGGCCCCGGGCTGCTGCAGAGCCGCATCGGCGACGGGGGTGGGCGCCGTGGGGGCGGCCGCCGCCACGGCTGCCGGCGTCTCGGTGCCGGTGAGCACCTTGTTGACCGAGGTGAAGAACTCCGCGGCCAGACGCTTGCTGACCGATGTGAGCATCCGCTGGCCGACGCCGCCGATCATGCCGCCCACGACGGCATCCGCGTCGTAGCTGAGGTTGGTCGTGCCGTCCTCACCGGGTTCGAAGCGCACGAGCACGGTGACACCGATGGTGCCGGCCGACCCGGCGGCGTTGACCCGCATGGTCAGCGACGAGTGGGGGTTGAGGTCCTCCAGGTGGACGTCCCCCTTGTAGGTGCCCTTGATGGAGGCGACCCCGGCCGTGACGGACAGCGCGTAGCTGTTCTCGCCGGTGGCCTCGAGTCGGCCGCAGCCCGGGATGGTGCGGACCAGGACCTCCGGTGACAGCAGGGCGTCCCAGACCTTCTCCGGTGGTGCGGCCAGCTGCGCGGACCCAGAAATCTTCACGAGTTCGACCTTTCGATGGTGTCCTGATCGCGTGCGCGATCGTGTTCATGGGTGAGCCGCAGAGCGTGCAGCTCGGAAGGGGAGATGGGCATCGCGGTGATCGGAAAGCCTTCCGCGTCCTCGATGGCTGAGGCGAAGACGGCGGAGGTGGGGATGACACCGGCCTCTCCCGCCCCCTTCAGCCCGAGCGGGTTGAGCGGGGACGGTGTCTCGAGGTGGTCGACCTCGATCCCGTCGGGGACCTCCGTGACGTAGGGCATCAGGAAGTCCATGAACGAGGCGTTCTGCAGCTGGCCGTGCTCGTCGTAGGCCATCTTCTCGTAGAGGGCACCGCCGACGCCCTGGGCCACGCCACCGTGGATCTGCCCCTCGACGATCTTGGGATTGATCAGTGTGCCGCAGTCGTGGACGACCGCATAGCGCAGGATGGTGATCTCCGCCGTCTCCGGGTCGGTCTCGACGATCACCGCGTGGATCCCACTGGCAAAGGTGCACCGCATCGGCGAGTAGTAGTCCTTGCCCTCGAGCCCCGGCTCGTCGTCCTCGCCGACCGGCGGTTGCAGCGGGTCGCCGACGATGAACTGGGTCGCGGCCCGGGAGGCCTCGTCGAAGGCATAGCGAAGGGGGTTGGACAGCACCGCCAGCGTGCCCAGCGCGATCTCGCTCTGGGGCACACCCTTGACCCGGACGATGCCCTCGCTGATCTCCAGGTCGTCGACATCGGCCTCCAGTGCCTGCGCCGCGATCCGTAGGGCCTTCTGGCGTGCGTTGCGTGCGGCCAGAGCGATCGCCGAGCCACTCATCACCGCAGCCCGGGAGGCGAATGTCCCCACCGAGTAGGGCGAACGCCGGGTGTCCCCGGTGACGACCTCGATGTCCGCGAAGGGGACGCCGAGCTCGTCGGCCACGATCTGCGCGAAGGCCGTCTCGTGGCCCTGCCCCTGGCTGGTCAGGCCGGTCGAGACCTTGACCTTGCCGCTGGTCTCGATGTGGACGTGACCGCCCTCGTAGGGCCCGACGCCGGTGCCCTCGACGTAGCAGGCGATACCGATGCCGACCTTCCGGCCGGCGGCCCGGGCCTCCTCGCGGTAGGCCTCGAAGTCCGACCAGTCGATCAGGGCCTTGGCCTTGTCCATCAGCTCCGGGTAGTTGCCCGAGTCGTAGATCAACGGCCGGCCGTCCTGGAAGAGCAGATCGCCCTGCGCGTACGGGAAGTCCTCGGGCTGGATGAAGTTGGCCTCCCGCACCTGCACCCGGTCCTTGCCCAGGTGCGCCGCGATCGCGTCCATGGTGCGTTCCATGGCGTACACGCCCTGCGGACGCCCGGCGCCGCGATAGGGGGTGACGATGACCGTGTTGGTGTAGAGGCTCTCGAAGGTCACCGAGTAGTTCGGCGGCTTGTACGGGCCGAGCAGCTGGGTGGAGGTGATGATCGGCACGATCAGGCCGTAGGGGGTGTAGGCCCCGTTGTCGTGCCAGAAGTGCACCGACAGCCCGGTGATCCGCCCGTCGTCGTCGAAGCCGACGTCGACGTGCTGCTCCTGGCCGCGCTCGTGGGCGGCGGAGATGAAGTGTTCCCGGCGGTCCTCGGTGAACTTCACCGGACGCTTCAGCGACCTCGCTGCCAGGGGGACGAGCAGCTCCTCGGGCCAGGGGTGCATGATCTTCACGCCGAAGCCACCGCCGACGTCGGGGGTGATCACGTCGACCTGTCCCAGGTCGAGACCGAGCTTGGACGCCACCGCGGCGCGCACTCCGGTGGAGGTCTGCGTGGAGGTCCACACGCTCAGCCGCTTGAGGTCCTCGTCCCACCGTGCGACCGTCCCACGTCCCTCCAGTGGCATCGACGCGCTGCGTTCGATGGTGAAGTCCAGACTCAACGTGTGCGTCGCGTCCCGGATCGCCGCGTCGGCGTCACCGAAGGACTGGTGCATGGTGGCGGCCCGGTTGCCGGGGACGTCCTCGTGCACCAGCTCCTGTGCCGCCCGCGCGGCGGGGATACCGACCACGGGGGGCAGGAAGTCGTACTCGACCTCGATGTGCTCCAGCGCGTCCTCCGCGATGTAGCGGTTGTCGGCGACGACGAAGGCGATGGCCTCGCCGACGTAGTTGACCTCGTCCTTGGCCAGGGCGTACTGGGTGCGTCCGTGCGTCAGCGCCGGGTGCGGGATGAGCAGCGGAAGCGGATCGGCCATCGGGCCGGGCAGGTCCTCGTAGGTGTAGACCGCGTGCACACCGTGCACGTCGAGGACCGCCTCCACGTCGATCGAGACGATCCGGGCGTGGGCGTGGGGACTACGCAGTACTGCGGTCTCGAGGGCTCCGGGGACCAGGTCGTCGGAGTAGCGGCCCTTGCCGGTGACGAGCCGGTCGTCCTCGACCCGCGGGACGCGCTCTCCCATCATCTTGGTGGTCACGATGCCTCCTCCTCGCGCTGGATCTCGGCCGCGCGCAGCACCGACGCCACGATGTTCTGGTACCCGGTGCACCGGCACAGATTGCCGGCGATCATGTCGCGGGCGTCCTCCCGGTCGGGGTCGGGGTTGTCCCGGATGCCCGCAGCGATCGTCGTCAGGAACCCGGGCGTGCAGAATCCGCACTGCAGCCCGTGGCAGTCCTTGAATGCCTGCTGCACCGGGCTGAGGCTGCCGTCCTCGTGGGTGAGCCCCTCGACCGTGGTCAACTCGACGTCCTGGGCACCGACGGCGAACATCAGGCAGGCTCGCGAGGGCGCTCCGTCGACGAGGATGGTGCAGGCACCACACACCCCGTGCTCACATCCCACGTGTGTTCCGGTCAGACCGATGTCGTGACGGAGCGCGTCGCTGAGCAGACGGCGTGGCGGAACGACGATGTCGTGGGTGACTCCGTTGACGTGCAACCGGACGGGCACCGTCTCTTCGCTGGTTGGTTCGGACATGGTCATGAACTCACCTTCTGCGCCGCTCTGGCGCGTGCGTCGTCCTGCGCGGCCTTCAGCACGCGCGCGGTGAGCGCACGCGCCAGTTGCGCGCGGTAGTCGGCCGTGCCGTGGATGTCGGACTCCGGGTCGAGCTGCCCCACGGCCATCTCCCCCGCGGCGGCCAGTGTCCGAGCGGTCATCTCGCCGTCCGGGAAGCACTCGGTCAGGTCGACGACGGCGGGGGTCTCGGAGACCGAGACGTAGCCGGCACGGACGTGCTCGACCGAGCCGGCCCCGTCGAGGGCGACCACCGCGCCCACGCCACAGAGGGCGTAGTCGCCGTGTCGACGAGCGACCTCGTCGAAGGCGACCCCGCTTCCCGCAGGGAGGGCAGGCACGAAGGCCTCGACAGCGATCTCGTCGGCCGCCAGGCTCGTCTCCAGGGGCCCGACGAAGAGGTCCCGCGCGGCGATCTCCCGACGTCCACGGGATGAGGCCACCGTCAGGGTCCCGTCGGCGAGGCGCAGGATCATCGGCATCTCACCCGAGGCATCGGCGTGGACGATCGAACCCACCGTCGTCCCGCGGTTGCGGATGGTCGGGTGCGCCACGTGCCGCAATGCCGCAGCGAGCAACGGCTGGGCCGCCGCGGCACCCTCGTGCGCCAGCAGGTCGCTGTGCCGCACGAGGGCACCGAAGCGCACTCCCGAGTCATCGACGGTGACCCGGGCCAGGTCCGGCAGACCGTTGATGTCGATGAGCACGGGCACCGAGCTCAGCCGCATGGACAGCAAGGGCACCAGGCTCTGGCCACCGGCCAGGACCTTCGCCTCGGGTTCCTGCGCGAGCAGGTCGAGGGCCTCGGTCAGGGACGTGGGACGTCTGTAGGTGAAGGGTGCTGGTTTCACGTGTAGGTCGGGTCCGTTTCTTCAGCTGGCTTGTTGTCGATGTCGTGAGCCTTGCCCTTGACCATGTGGTAGAGCCCCACCACGAGGATGGTGCCGAAGGCGATGCCGCTGAGCTGGAAGTCGTCGGTGATGTTCAGCGTGACGTCACCGATACCGACGATCAGGCCCGCGGCCAGCGGCACGATGTTGACGGGGTTGCCGAAGTCGACCCGGTTGTCGACCCAGATCTTGGCGCCGATCAGGCCGATCATTCCGTAGAGCACCACGGTGATGCCGCCGAGGACCCCGCCGGGGATGGCGTTGATGATGACGCCGAACTTCGGCACCAGGCCGAGGATGATCGCGACGATCGCGGCCACGTAGTACGCGGCGGTCGAGTAGATCCGGGTGGCCGACATGACGCCGATGTTCTCCGCGTAGGTCGTCGTGGGCGAGGCACCCACCGAGCTGGCGATGGCCGTCGCCAGACCATCCGCACCCAGCGCGCGGCCCATGTAGGGGTCGAGGTCGTCGCCGGTCATCTCCGCGACCGCCCGCACGTGGCCGGTGTTCTCGGCGATGAGCGCGATCACGCCGGGCAGTGCCAGCAGGACGAAGACGAAGGAGAAGCTGGGGCCGTGGATCGCGGAGACCCCGTCGGCGAGTTGTCCGCTCGGCAGGCCGAACCACGCCGCGTCGCCCAGACCCGCCAGATTCACGCGGTCGTGCGCGATGGCCTCGCCACCGCTGGTCGGAGTGACGGAGGTGATCGGTCCGAAGACCAGGTCGGCGATCCAGGAGGCGGCAAAGCCGAAGACGAGACCGAGGAAGACCGCGATACGTGCCCAGAAGCCGGGGAAGAGAACGGCTCCGGACACGAGGAAGAGTGTGGTCAGGATCGCGATCCACTGGTCCTGCGGCCAGTAGACGTTGGCCACGACCGGAGCGAGGTTGAAGCCGATCAACATGACCACGGCGCCGGTGACCGCGGGCGGAAGCACCTTCTTCAGCATGCCCGGACCCGCGAAGTGGACCATGACGCCCACCAGGCCCATGACGATGCCGGCTGCCATGATCGCGCCGGTGACGTCGGCCGAGTCACCGCCCTGGGCACGGATCGCCGCCACGACACCGACGAACGCCGCGCTGGTACCGAGGTAGCTGGGAACCCAGTTCTTGACGATGACCAGGAAGAGGATCGTCATCAGGCCGGAGAACAGGATGGCGAGGTTGGGGTCCAGCCCCATCACCACCGGGAAGACGAAGGTGGCGCCGAACATCGCGACGACGTGCTGCACGCCGATGCCGATGGTGCGGCCCCAGCTCATTCGTTCGTGGGGCCCGACCGATTCACCCGGAGGAGGGGTCTTGCCGCCGTGGACCTCGGTCCACTGGAAAATGCTCGCCATGAGGTACTCCTAGAAGAAGAGCGGTAGCCGCTGCGGTGGCCTGAGCCTAGTGCGGAGAATCACACATACTCATTGGTCACTAGTGACAGACGACCGCGCTGACTACTGGCACATCATGAGTAGCGGCAGCCGTGCGGATCGAGCCTGACGCGCCTACACCTGAGCGCTGGTTCAGGTGTTTCAGAAGGATACTTCGTGCACCTTCAGGGCCACTGCGAGGTTCAGCCTCAGGACCGCATCCGTGGTGAATGGACCCACGATCTGCTCCAGCTTGGCGATCCGGTAGCGCATCGTGTTGTAGTGCACGAACTGCACCCGGGAGGCCTCCGCGACGTTCAGGTTCGTGTCCAGCAGCACCTGCAGGGTCTCGCGCAGGCTCTCGTGCTCGGCGTCGGCGCCGGCGAGCTCGCCGAGGACGTCGCGGGCGAAGGCCGCCATCTCGTCCCGGTCGGGGATGAGACCGATGAGGCGGTGGATGCCCAGGTCGTCGAAGTGGGATGTGCTCCGGTCCCCGTTGAACCGGCGACCGACCTCGTTCGCCCGGCGGGCCTGCCCGTAGGCGGCGGGCAGCTCCTCGAGGCTGTGCGCCAGCCGACTGGTCCCCACCGAGAAGGGGCGACGCCGACCACCGCCGTCCCCGGCCACCGCGGTGACGATCTTGCCCACCTGGGCCTGCAGGTACGCGGTGTCGGCCTGCGGGTCCTCACGCAGATGCGCGGGCACCGAGATCACGCTGACCACCTCGTCGAAGAAGTCGGCCGACGGAAAGCTCTTGCTGTGCGAGGCGACGACCTTGTTCCAGGCCAGGAAGAAGCGCTCGTGCCACGCCCGACGCGTGGTCGTGGGCACCTCCGAGTCCGAGCGCTGGGGATCGAGCGTGGCGGTGACCACCATCGCGGGCAGGTCGAGGCTCCACCCGAGCCCCTCCGCGTACTCCGCGATGCGCTGGGCCTCACCCGCCCGCCCGCTGAGGACGTCCCGCAGGAAGTCCCCGCGGTACTTCGACTCCACCGCGTTGACCGCCTGCTGCTGAGTGATCAGGAGCGCAGCGACGGCCGAGGCCCGCTGCAGTGCATGGACGTCGTCCTTGGGCACCGCCCGGTCCGGGTCGAAGGCGACGAGCCGCGCCAGGTCGCTGCTGGCGGCGACCACGGGTTGCACGAGCACCTGCCCCTCGCCGACGGGCATCGGTTGCAGCCTCGCCCGCTCGACCCGGAAGCGCCCGGTGTCGTCGAAGGCGTCGGCCGCCACGAGCACCTCCCGCATGTGCTCGGTGAGCGCACCCGCGAGTTCGCGCCCATCCACGGTCGTGACCAGGATGCCCAGGCCGAGCACCTCGGAGATGCGCCCGGCGATCTCATCCAGCCCTGCCCCCTCGAGAAGCAGCCCTTCAAGGGCTGCGTGCAGGGCGTCAGTGCGTTGGAGCACGTCCGCCTGGACGTCGGTCAGCCTCACGTGGACCTCCTCGAGGAGGTCGTCGAAGGCCATGTCCGCGGACAGGGAGAGGATGGGGAACCCGAGGTCGTCGGCCACGTCGAGCACGGCGGACGGGATCTCGTTGACGTACCGGCCGATCTTGATGCCAAGCGCCGCGACGTCGCGGTCGACGAGCGAGCGCAGCAACTCGATGAAGCGGGCCTCGCTGAGACCGACGAGGGGGTAACCGGCGGTGACCAGCAGTGCGTGCGGACGGACCCAGTCGACGATGTCCGGGACCTCCATCACGTTCAACCGCGTGACCACACGGTCGAGCCCGGACCGTCCCGCCAGCACCGAGGTGTTGCGCATCACGTCGACCTTCAGCACGTCCCGTAGCGGAACCCGGTAACTGTGGCTCATCACAATGTGGTCATCCGATCTCAGATCCTTGGCAACTTCTGCCTTCAACGAGGCTAGCAGGACCGGATACCGTCCCAGACATGACCATGTCGAGGCCGTCGTGTCCACAGTGACCCGGGTAGAGCTCGCCGCAGCGGCGCCCCGGTGGGTTCGCGACCTGCTCGCCGCCGGCAGCGGCGAGGCGACCGTCGTCCACGCCGGCCCCGACGCCCTGTACCTCGCACTGGACTCGGACGTCCTGGCCATCACCACCCGAGCTGCCGTCCAGGTCCCCTGCGCCCTGCGCACCACGCTGAGCACGACGGCCGACCTGTCCGCGTCCGGGGAGGTCCCCCCGGTGGGCACGGCGATACCGATCGTCGCCCGCAGGGTGCACCTCAGCGGCGCCACCGTCCGCATCGGACGCACGATCGACACGACGGCGCCGCGGATCGACCCGGCGACCGCCCCGGCCATGGCCGAGCGACTGTCCGCGGCCCTGGGGCCGGGGCACGCACGAGCCCGTGCCGAGCTGCCGGAGGCCGGGCTCGGGCTGCTCGAGGCGGCCGAACCCGATGCCGTCGTCGCCCTGCTCGGCCGGGGCAGCGGTCTGACCCCGGTGGGGGACGACGTGCTCTGCGGTTGGTTGGCCACCATGGTCGCGGCCTCCTATCCGGGCGTCGCCCCCGTGGCCGAGCGGGTCATCGACCTCGCGGACCACCGAACGACCGCGCTGTCGGCGACGCTGCTGCGCCGCTCGGTCCACGCCGAGGTCGTGCCCCAGTTCGGGCAGCTGCTGACCGCGCTCGCCCACCCGTCCACCAACCCCGCAGAGTCCCTGGCGAGCGTCACCCGGATCGGCCACACCTCCGGAGACGGGCTCGTCCTCGGACTCGCCCTCGCCCTCGCCCACCTCGCACCAAGGAGTAGTTGCACATGACGAATTCACCCGGCGAAGCCGGTTTCACCCACGTCGAGCGCCGTCCCGGGGCGTACGCCGACTCCGTCGCCCTGCTGCAGGTGAGCAAGGACGTCGCCGCGGTCGACGGCGTCCGCGCCGCCCAGGTCGCGATGGCCACACCGTTGAACCTGGACGTCATCGCCTCGATGGGCTTCGACCTGCCGGAGACCTCCCCGAACGACATGGTCGTGGCCGTCCGTCTGGACGACGAGAGCCGTCTGGACGCCGCCCTGGCCGCCGTCGACGCCGCTCTGGCCGCCGTGACCAAGCGGGGCGGGTCCTCGGAGAGCAGCGAGGAGGCCCCCCGCACCATCGGCACCGCGATCAAGCGCACCGGTACCGCACTGGCGCTGGTCTCCGTACCGGGGCCCAACGCCACCGTCGAGGCCATGGACGCGCTCGACGCCGGACAGGACGTGCTCATCTTCAGCGACAACGTGCCCGTGGAGCAGGAGGTCGCCCTCAAGCGCATCGCCAGCGACCGGGACCTGCTCGTCATGGGACCCGACTGCGGCACCGCGATGGTCGACGGAGTCGGTCTCGGGTTCGCCAACACGGTCCGGCCCGGGCCCGTCGGCATCGTCGCAGCCTCCGGGACCGGCTGCCAGCAGCTGATGTGCCTGCTCGACCACGCAGGCGTCGGCATGACCGCCGCGCTCGGCGTGGGCGGTCGGGACCTGAGCACCGAGGTCGGCGCGCTGGCCACCCGCCAGGCGATGCGTCGACTTGACGCCGACCCGTCCACCGAGCTGATCGTCGTGGTCTCCAAGCCGCCCGCGGAGGACGTCGCCGGCGAGCTGCGCGCCTACGCCGAGACGCTCGCCACCCCGGTGCACTTCGCCCTCCTCGGCGCCGGCCAGCCTGACCTGACCGCATCGGCGGAGGCGATCCTGACCACCCTCGGCCGGACGGTTCCGCAGTGGCCGATGTGGGGATCGGCCCCCGAGCAGGTCTCCTCCGGTCGGCTGCGCGGCCTCTTCGCGGGGGGCACCCTCTGCGACGAGTCGATGCTCCTGGCCAGCGAGAGCCTGGGGCCGGTGCACAGCAACATCCCCCTCGACCCGGCCCACGCACTCGACTCCTCCCTGACCGCCGAGGGCACCGTGATGATCGACTTCGGTGATGACTCGATGACGGCCGGACGCGCCCACCCGATGATCGACCCGACCATCCGGATGGACCACCTGGCCCGGACCGCGGCGGACCCGGAGTGCTCGGTCGTCCTGATGGACGTCGTCCTCGGGCACGGCGCCGACGCCGACCCGGCCGCCACCGCCGCCCCGGCCATTCGGGAGGCCATCGCCTCCGCGCAGGCGGACGGCCGTCGCCTGGCGGTTCTCGTCTCCTGCGTCGGCACCGCCGACGACCCCCAGGTCCTCAGCACCCAAGCGCAGGCGCTGGCCGACGCCGGCGCCGAGGTCCACCTCTCCAACGCCCGGGCCACCCGCCGGGCCCTGACGCTGATCGGAGCCGCATCATGACGACGACCCACACCAGCCTCGAGACCGGGGTCTCCTCCGCGGGTGTCGGCATCTTCGCCGACGCCCTGGATGCCCAGGCCGTTCCCGTCACCCGCGTCGACTGGCGCCCCCCGATGGCGGGCACCGAGGCCGACCTGGCCACGGTCGTCACCGACCCCCTTCGCGCCGAGGCGAACCGTCGTGCCGTCGAGGCGGTCCTGGCGGTGCAGGCCATGGTCGTCGACGTCGCCCCGGCCCACGAGGTGCTCGGCCTGCAGAAGGGCGAGTTCCTCCACGCCGGACCCCCGCTGAGCTGGGAGAACGCCTCCGGTCCGATGCGCGGGGCCCTGATGGGAGCCGCCGCCCTCGAGGGCCTCGTGGAGGACCCCGAGGACGCCGAGGCACTCTTCGCCTCGGGAGAGGGAGTCAGCCTGGCGCCCTGCCACAGCCGCCGCGCCGTCGGCCCGATGGCCGGCGTCGTCTCGCCGTCGATGTGGATGTGGGTCCTGGAGGACCCCGAGGACGGTCGCCGGACGTACTGCTCCCTGAACGAGGGACTGGGCAAGGTCCTGCGCTACGGCGCCTACGCGCCCGAGGTCCTCGAGCGCCTGCGGTGGATGTCGCGGACGCTCGGTCCACTGCTGGCCGAGGCGGTCCGGGCGACGGGGCCCATCGACGCCACGGCCATCCTCGGTCAGATGCTCCAGATGGGCGACGAGGCGCACAACCGCAACCGCGCCGGGACCCTGATGCTCCTGCGGGACCTGGCGCCGGCACTGGTGACATCCGATGCCGACCCGTCCGACGTCGCCGAGGCCTTGGCGTTCATGGGCGGCAACGACCACTTCTTCCTCAACGTCGCCATGCCGGCGTGCAAGCTCCAGCTCGACGCGGCGCGCGGTATCGAGGGATCGACCATGGTGGTCGCGATGGCCCGCAACGGCACCGAGTTCGGCATCCAGGTCGCCGGGACGGACGACGAGTGGTTCACCGGGCCGGCGCAGATCGCCGACGGCCTCTTCCTGGGTGACTTCGGTCCCGAGGACGCCAACCCCGACATCGGGGACTCGGCGATCACCGAGACCGCCGGGATCGGCGGGTTCTCGATGGCGACCGCGCCGGCGATCGTCCGGTTCGTCGGCGGGTCGGTGCCCGACGCGTTGGCCACCACGCGCCGAATGGGTGAGATCACCCTGGCGGAGAACAACCGCTGGGCGATCCCGGTGCTGGAGTTCATGGGTGCGCCCACGGGTATCGACGTCACCAAGGTCTGCCGGACCAGCATCCTCCCGCAGATCAACACCGGCATGGCCGGCCGCCTCGCCGGGGTCGGTCAGGTGGGCGCCGGCCTCGTCACGCCGCCCGGGGAGATCTTTCCCAAGGCCCTCGCCGCGCTGGCCACCAGGACCCGTTCCCGGGCGGACCGGTCCGGCTGAGCCCACGCATGTACCGCGCCGCTCCGACCCGTGGGGTCGGGGCGGCGCGCTCTTTGCGGTCCCGGTCGACCGCCACCGCCGACCTCCGGTCGGGTCGCCCTCGCAGCGGCGGGGGTGGGCGGGCACGATGGGCCCGTGCGCCCACCGACGAGTCCGACCACACCGATGATCCGAACCCGACGAGCCTCAGACGTGCCCGACCTCGCCGCGGCCCTCCTCGAGCAGCAGCCCGGCTCGGGCTACCCGCACCGCCACCCGCTGCCGTACCCGGCTGAGCAGTTCATCCAGCGTCCGCGGATCTCGAGCGCCTGGGTGGCCGAGATCGACGAACGACCGGTCGGGCACATCGCCATCTCGACGCCGGCCGACCCGGCGAGGCTCGAGGGCGGTGACGCCGACGTCGTCCGCGCCTGGGAGCGCGGCCACGGGCGCCCCCACGACGAGCTGGGTGAGGTCGCGGTCTTCTTCACCGCCACGGCTGCGCGGGGCACCGGTACCGGAGCCGCGCTCCTGGCGACCGCCGTCGAGTCGCTGCGGGAGCAGGGCCTGGCGCCGTGCCTCGACGTCGTGCCCACCTGCACTGCCGCCATGCGGCTCTACCGACGCGCCGGATGGCACGAGGTGGGGCGGGTCCGCCCCGGGTGGCTCTCCCCTCAGGCCCCCGATGTCATCGCCATGGTCCTCCCCGCTGGCGACGGTGGAGCACGATGAACCGCCGCGTCCTCGTCACCGGCGCCTCGCGCGGGATCGGCCGCGCGGTGGCGCAGGCCTTCGCCGAGCAGGGCGATCACGTCGCCGTCCACGTGCGCACGGCCCGGGACGAAGGGGGCGAGACGCTCGCGTCCCTCCCGGGCACCGGTCACGCCCTCCTCGCGGCCGACCTGGGCGACGCGGAGGACGCCCGTGGCCTGCCGGCTGCCGCCGAGATGGCCCTCGGTGGTCCGGTGACAGTGCTGGTCAACAACGCCGGGATCGCGACGACGCCGACCCTGGGGCACCACCCGGCCACGACGGAGTCCGTCGTCTGGCAACGCCGGTGGGAGGAGTACCTGCGGATCAACACCCTCGGTACCGCTCTGGTGACCCACGCGATGACAGCCCGTCTGATCGAGCTCGGGCTGCCGGGCCGGGTCATCACGGTCGGCACGCGCGGGGTTCACCGCGGCGAGCCGGACTTCCCCGCCTATGCGGCGTCCAAGGCGGCGCTGCACTCCATGGACGCCTCGCTCGCGGTCGCGCTGGCCCCGCACGGCATCGCGGTCGCCACGGTCGCGCCCGGGTTCATCGACACCGAGCGGGTGGCCGACCGGCTCGCCTCCACGGATGGCGATGCGATCAGGGGGGACTCCCCCTTCGCCCGGGTGGGTCGACCCGAGGAAGTGGCCTCCGCCGTGCTCTGGCTCGCCTCGCCCGACGCGCAGTGGGCCTCCGGCGCCACGGTCGACCTCAACGGGGCCTCGCACCTGCGGCCCTGATGCTCACTCGTCGGTGATGCCCTCGCTGGCGCGGAAGCCGGCCTCGTCGGCACTGACCAACCCGAGGCGGGAGATCGGCCGGTCGCTGGTCACCTCGGCGGTCCACGCGAGCGCGGTCGCCCAGCGGTTGGCCGACCGTGGCAGGGACGCCAGGTGATAGCCGCGGGCGGCGATCTTGGCCGGCCACCCGGACAACCTGACACCCAGGGGGTTCGCCACGGCGTACTTCGGTCCCAGGTCGACCACCAGACCGAGGTTGCGGTGCTTGTAGCGCCGGCTGCTGCCCACGCCGAGGCTCGCCGCGACGTTGCGCGCGACGGCCTTGCCCTGACGCACCGCGTGCTGCGCGGTCGGCGGGGTGATCGCGTCCTTGTCCTTGCTCGCGAGGTCCGGCACGGCCGCGGCATCACCGGCCGCGAAGACGTGCGGGTGGCCCGGGACGGACAGGTCCGCGTTGACGGCGAGGCGACCCTTCGTCAGCGGCAGGTCGAGCGTCCCGAGCATCGGTGCACCCGTCACGCCCGTCACCCAGGCGACCGTCCGCGTGCCGATGACGTCGCCGTCGGTCAGCGTGGCCTCCTCCGCCGTGAGTTCCTCGAGGCTCGTGCCCAGGCGGACCTCGATGCCCCGTCCCCGCAGCGACTGCAGCGCACGGTCGCCGAGCTTGTCACCGACCTCGGGCATGACCCGGTCGGCGAGGTCGATCAGGACGAAGCGGGCCTGGCCCGAAGGCTTGCCGCGCTGACGCGCATGGTCCTGCGCGAGCGCGTGCAGCTGGGCGACGAGCTCCGTCCCCGCGTACGAGGCGCCCACGACGACGACCGTGCGTCGGGCCTGTCGCACCTCGGGGTCGCGCTCGTGCTCGGCGAGCTCGAGCTGGTACAGGAACTGCTCGCGCAGGTACAACGCCTCCGCGACGGTCTTCAGGCCGCGGGCGTGCTCGGCGACCCCGGGCACGCCGAGGAGCTTGGTCACCGACCCCGGCGTGAGGACCAACCGGTCCCAGTGCATCTCCTCGTCCTCGGGCGCGCAGCCGCTGACGTGCAGCGTCCGCGCCTGCAGGTCGACACCGTCGACGCAACCCGGTCGCAGCGAGACCCCCGGCAGCTCGTTGGCCAGCGGCACCGCCACGTAGCGCGGATCGATGAGCCCGCCCGCCACGTCGGGAAGCAAGGGGGTGTAGAGCATGTAGTCGTGCATCGAGACGAGCACGACCTCGGCAGGTCGCTCGGCGCGGCGCAGCCGTCGGGAGACTCCTCGGGCCGCCTCGAATCCGGCGAACCCGCTGCCGACGACGACCACCCGTTCGGGGCGGTTGCTGCTCGAGACGGTCACTGGGACTCCTTTCGTCGTTGGTCTGTCACTACGGCCTACCCACCTCTGCCGTCCCCAATCCCCCACAATGGCGCGGTGACCACGACCGCCGCCCAGGACACCCGCCGACTGCTCGCCTGGCTCGGCGCCGGGCTGCTCGCCGGCGGCATGCCGGTCCACGAGGTCGAGGAGGACGTGCGGGAGGCTGCGCAGACCCTCGGCCACGTCGGCATCGAGGTCGCTGCCTCGCCCACCGGGCTCTGGGTGTCGCTGACCAGTGGCGACGCGGCCACCTTCGAGGGTGTCGACGGCGGGGTCCGGCTCGATCAGCTCGCCGAGGTGACGGCCGTGCACGCGGCCCTCACCGCCGGCACCCTCCCACCGGCCGATGCCCTGGCCAGGCTGGCGGTCCTGCGTCAGCATCCGCACCGCTATCCCGCCTACGGTCTGCCGCTGGGCATCTTCCTCATCGGCACCGGGGTCGCCCTCGTCCTGGCGCCGGCATGGACGTCGGTGCTCTTCGCCGCCGTGCTCAGCCAGGTCATCGCCGGACTGATGATGCTCAGTGGTCGCACCCTCCTCGTCAGCACCCTGATGCCCTTCCTGGCGGCCTTCGCGTCGGCCATGGCCGCCTTCGGCGCGGCCGAGATCGGACTCGTCGACGCACCGCTGTGGACGCTCGTCCCCCCGATCGCCGTGCTGCTGCCGGGGGCCCTCATCGTCACCGGCCTCACCGAGCTGTCCGCGGGCGCGATGGTGGCCGGCACGTCCCGGCTGGCCTACGGCGCGACCCAGCTGCTGCTGGCCACCCTCGGAGTCGGGGCGGCCGTCGCCGTGCTGGGCGTCCCGCTCTCGCGGATCAACGGTGAGCGCCCGGACCAGTTGGGCCTGTGGGCGCCCCTCCTCGGCCTGCTGCTCGTCGCCGTGGGCATCTCCCTGCTCGAGTCCGTGCCCCCGTCCCTCGTCCCGGCGCTGCTCCTGACGATCGGCGCGACCGTCATCGCGCAGGAGCTCGGCCGCGCGACGGACCAGGGTCCGTGGCTCGGCGCCTTCCTCGGCGCCTCCGCCGCGAGCCTCGTCGCGACGTTGGTGGAGTTCGTCAGGCCGCAGGTGCCCCGCGTCGTCGCCTTCCTGCCGAGCTTCTGGCTGCTCGTGCCCGGGTCGCTGGGGCTCGTCTCCGTGGCCCAGATCGAGTCCTCCCCTGCCGCCGGTGTCGTCGCCGCGGCCGAGGTCCTCGTCATCGTGGCAGCCATCGCCCTCGGGGTCCTCGTCGGCGCCGCGCTCGCCCACCCGCTGCGCGACATCGCCCGCAGGCTCAGTCCTGCGCGTCGGCGGTTCGTTCGGCAGCTGGCCGTGCGGTCTGCACGCCGCCCCCGCAGGTCCGGCGGCCCGCAGGGGCCCACTCCCTGAGCGGCAGCCCGACACGACGCGCAGGCCACGCCCCGTGCCCACGCGCACGACGATCGCACCCGGACACCACAGCCATGCGGCTCGTCGACCCCCGCGGTCGGGGAGACTGGGCGGGTGCCCTCCTTCGACCTCGCCGCCATCGGTCAGGCACTCCCCTTCGCCGAGGCCCTCGACGACCTGGGGATCGCCGTCACGGGTCGGGGCGTCGCGGTGGTGCAGGCGCCGCCCGGCAGCGGCAAGACGACCCTCGCCCCGCCCCTCGTCGCGGACCGTGTCCCCGGTCGGGTCGTGGTCACCGGTCCCCGGCGCGTGGCCGTACGCGCTGCTGCACACCGTCTCGCCCACCTGACGGGTACGGCGGTCGGCGAGCTCGTCGGCTACACGGTGCGCGGCGACCGGCGGCTGCGGGCGGGCGCGCGGATCGAGTTCTTCACCCCCGGCGTCCTCGTGCGTCGGCTGCTCTCCGATCCGGAGCTGTCCGGGACCGCTGCCGTCGTCCTCGACGAGATCCACGAGCGCGCCCTCGACACCGACCTGCTGCTGGGGATGCTCGCCGAGGTCCGCCAGTTGCGTGACCTGCCACTGGTGGCGATGTCCGCGACGCTTGATGCGCCGACCGTCGCGGATGCCCTGGCCGACGGGGCCGGACCTGCGCCGCTCGTCGACAGCCCCGGTGCGCTGCACCCTCTCGAGGTCCGGTGGGCGCCCTCCCCCACGCCGCGCACCGACGCCCGCGGTGTGACACGCGACTTCCTCCACCACGTGGCGACGACGACCGCGCACCACCACGGCGAAGGGGGCGACACCCTCGTCTTCGTTCCCGGCGCCCGGGAGGTCGAGCGGGTCATCGAGGGGCTGAACCGGCTCGTGCCCGGCGCGGAGGTGCTGCCGCTGCACGGACGTCTCGGTCCGCGGGAGCAGGACCGGGCGACCGGCGTGCGACGCGGCGACTCGTCACGGATCATCGTCTCCACCGACCTCGCGGAGTCCTCGCTCACGGTCCCCGGGGTGCGACTGGTCGTCGACGCGGGCCTCTCCCGCGAACCACGCCGCGATGCGGCCCGGGACATGTCCGGCCTTGTGACGGTCCAGGCCTCCCGGGCCTCGATGATCCAGCGGGCCGGCCGGGCCGCCCGCCTCGGTCCCGGCACCGCGGTCCGCCTCATCGAGGAGTCCGCGTGGGTCCGCGCGCCGGAGCACGTCACCCCGCAGATCACGACCGCGGACCTCACCGAGGCGGCACTGGTGCTCGCCGCCTGGGGCTCGCCTCGGGGTGACGGGATGCCGCTGCTGACCCCGCCCCCTGTCGCCGCCATCACCGCTGCCGAGGAAACCCTCCACGGGCTCGGACTCGTCGACGACGAGGGCCGGATCACCGACCTCGGGCAGGCTGCCGTCCGGGTGCCCGCGGACCCCCGGCTGGCCAGGGCCCTGCTCGCCGGCACGCACCTCGTCGGCACCAGGGCCGCCGCCGAGGTCGTCGCTGCGCTGGCCGATGACCTGCGCAGCGAGGACGGGGACCTCACCCGGCTCCTCGCGGGCCTGCGCGCCGGTCGCGGTCGGGAGGCCCCCCGCTGGCGGCGCGAGGTGGACCGGCTGACCCGACTCGTCCCCGCCGTGGACGGCGAACCACACTCCGGCGCAGCAGGGCTCATCGCCGCCCTGGCCCACCCCAGCCGCATCGCCCGACGCGTCGGTGACGGACCGACCTACCTGCTCGCGTCCGGGACGCGGGCCGCCCTGCCGGCGGGCAACTCCCTTCGCCACCACGAGTGGATCGTCGCCGCGGACGTCGCTCGCGCCGAGGGGCGGGTCGCCGCCGGGACCGGTGCCGTCATCCGGCTGGCCACCGGTCTCACCCGGCAGGAGGCGGAGACCGCCGGAGCGGGACTGCGCGTGCGTCAGGTCCGCGCCGACCTCGGCGACCAGAGGGTGACCGCCCGTGAGGTCGACGCCATCGGGGCCATCGAGCTGAGCTCCACCCCGGTCCGGGTGGACGCCCGGACCGGCGCCGCGGCAGTCGCCCGTGCCCTGACCGGTCGCGGGCTCGACGTGCTGGTCTGGTCACCCGCCGCGGACACACTTCGACGCCGCCTCGCCGCGCTGCACCACCACCTCGGCGACCCGTGGCCGGACGTGTCCGACGAGGCCCTGGGCAGACGGCTGGCCGAGTGGCTGGGCCCCGAGCTGCAGCGGATCGCCATGGGGACACCGGTGGCCACGATCGACCTGACCGACCCCCTTCGCCGGCTGCTGCCGTGGCCCGAGGCGACGCGACTCGACGAGCTGGCGCCGGACCGGCTCGCGGTCCCCAGCGGCTCACGCGTGTCCATCACCTGGCCGGAGCACGACGAGCCCTCTGCCGCACCGGTGGTCGCGGTGAAACTGCAGGAGTGCTTCGGCCTCGCGGAGTCGCCGAGGCTGGTCGACGGTCGGGTGCCCGTACTCTTCCACCTGCTCTCCCCGGCCCGGCGTCCGCTCGCGGTCACCGACGACCTCGCCTCCTTCTGGTCCGGGCCGTACACGCAGGTGCGCGGCGAGATGCGAGGGCGCTACCCGAAGCACCCGTGGCCGCAGGACCCGTGGTCCGCTCCCGCGACGTCCCGGACCAAGCGCCGAATGTAGCTCGCGGGACAGGCAACCCGGCGACGATCGGTGCCGCGCTCACGCCAGGAGGCGGTTGAGGACCATCCGGTAGCCGGGGGCGGCAGCCCGGGCAGCGAGACGCTCCAGCCACGACAGGCGCGACGGGAGCCACGGCAGGTCGACCTGCTGGCGCCAGCTGATCCGCGTCCCGCCCTTGGCGACGGGGACGACGGTGACCTCGATCCGTCCACCGATGACGGAGCCGGTCTTGGTCACGACGGCACGACCCGCGCCCGAGGTGGGTGGCTCCCACACGTCGACCCGCATCGGGTCGTCGAAACCGGCCGGCCCCACGGCCGTCCGACCGCAGAACTCCACCCCGACGGCAAGCGGCGTCGCCGGGCCGACGGTGGTCACGGTCGTCAGGGGGATGACCTCGGTGTGCCGGTCGAAGTCCCACACCCGCTGCCACGCCTGCCCCGGCGTGAGCGGCGTGTCGACCTGGACGACGAAGTCGGCCGGCACCTCTCCGCCGTCGGCCCGTGGCCTCACGCGGACCCGTCGATCAGGCCCCGGAGATAGGCCGCCTGACCGATGTGCTGGGTGTCGTCGTTGACGACACTGACCAGCCGCACCCCGAGGGTGACCGGCGGATCCCATGCGGTGTCGACGACCCGGTCGAGGTCGGCCTCCGTCAACCCGCCGACCCAGGCGAGCGTCTGGGCATGGACCTCCTGCGCGTATCGGGCCAGCAGGTCGGCGGGAGCGCGCACCGTCGCCACCTGGGCGGGCGTGTGCCGGAAGCCGGTGTCGTCCTCGTCGAGGTCGAGATCGAAGTGCTCGATGAACCCCCGCGCAGCCCAGACCTGCTGCAGTCCGGCGGCGTCGGCGACGTGGTCGTCCTGCACGCGGTAGGTGTGCCAGACCAGCCACGCGATCGAGTTGGCGTCCGGGGCGATGCGGTGCGCCAGCTGGTCCTCGGTCAGTCCGTCGACCGCGGCGAGCGCACCCTCGCGCACCCGGTCGAAGGCGTCGATGAGCAACTCTGCAGGTGTCATGACCCGACGCTACGCCGCTCGCCCGCTCATACGAAGTGCTGCTGGCCGCACTTCGTATGGCCAGCCGCAGTACGAGGTGCTGCTGACCATACGAAACCGAGCCTGCAGCAGTTCGTCAGGGACGGGGCGCTCAGATCGCGCAGCCGTCGGGGCCGCACGACTCGGCGTCGGCGGAGCCGCGCTCGACCACCTGGATGGCCGGGGCCTGCTCCGCCCAGGCCTTGTCCAGCACCTCGCGGAAGACCTCCGGCGGCTGCGCACCGGAGACGGCGTACTTCATGTCCACGACGACGAAGGGCACACCGGTGACCCCGATCTGGCGGGCCATGTCGATGTCGGAGGCGACGGCGCCCCGGTAGCGGCCGTCCGCGAGGGCCGAGCGGGCCTCCCCTGCGTCCAGACCGGCGGAGGCGCCGAGGCGCACCAGGGTGTCGACGTCGCCGATGTCCGCCCCCTGCTCGAAGTGAGCGGACAGCAGGACCTCCTTCAACTCGTCGCCGAGGCCGCGGTCCCTGGCCAGGTGCAGCAACTCGTGGGCACGAGCGGAGTTGGCGACGACGAGCGAGTCGAAGTCGTAGGCCAGCCCCTCACCCGCAGCCTGCGCGGCCACGTGCGCGAACATCTGCTGCACCTGCTCGGCGGGCATGCCCTTGCGGGAGGCCAGGTACTCGACCTCGGTGCCGTCGTAGTGCTCCGGCAGGGTCGGGTCGAGCTGGTAGCTGTGCCAGGTGACGCCCACCTCCGCCCGGTGCGGGAAGTCAGCCAGGGCCGTCTCGAGACGCCGCTTGCCGATGTAGCACCACGGGCAGGCGATGTCGGACCAGATGTCGATCTGCATGTCCGGGGCAACAGCGCCCATCGGCCGAATCATCCCCGGTGGATGATCAGGGTCTCCTGCGCCCGCAGCCACGGGATGATCGCGAGCGCCGAGATGACCCCGCTCAGCGCGAACGCCCAGTGCCATCCGGCGTGGTCCGCGACGAGGCCCACGATGATCGGGCCGCCGATCCCACCCGCGTCCTGGCACATCTGGAAGCCGGCGAGGACCTTGCCGCCGGAGCGGTCGTTGCCCACGACGTCGGCGACGCTCGCCTGCTGCGCCGGGTTGAGCAGGCCCGCGCCGGCGCCGACGACCACAGAGAGGACGAGGATCAGGACGAGCCCACCGGACAGTCCCATCACGCCCATCCCGGCGCCGCTCAGACCCAGGCCTGCCATCACCGGCAGACGCCGCCCCACACTGTCGGCGAGCCGACCGGAGACCTGCAGGGTCAGCGCGGTGGCACCCGCACCGACGGCGAGTGCGACACCGGCCGCCCAGGTCTCCCCGACGACCGCGACGGCGAAGAGCGGGAGGACGGCGACACGGACGCCGAAGTTCGTCCACCCGTTGGCGAAGGCGGAGACCATTGCTGCGCGGTAGGCGCTGTTGTGCCGCGCCTCGCGCACGGACATCGGCGGCAGCTCGGCCTTCGTGGGGTCGGGCCGCATGTGCGCACCCCGCAGCATCACGCCGACGAAGACCGCCGCGATGAGCAGGGCGATCCCGTAGACGACGAAGGGCACCCGCATCCCGAACTCGCCGAGCAGGCCACCGATGACGGGACCGATGACGCCACCGATGAGGAAGGCGCTGCCGTACAGTGACGAGACCTTCCCACGGATCACCGGCGGGGCCATCCGCACGAGCAGGGCCATCGCCGAGACGGTGAACATCGTCGACCCGATGCCGCCGAGGGAGCGGAAGATCAGCAGCTGCCAGTACGTCTGCGCGAAGGCGGAGGCACCGGTGGACAGCGCGACGATGACCAACCCGGTGAGGTAGACGGGCCGCTCGCCGAGTCGGGTGACGAGCACGCCTCCGGCGGGGGCGAAGACCAGCCGGAAGAAGGCGAACGCCGAGACGATCACCGTCGCGGCTGCGACGGTGACGTCGAAGCTCTTGGCGAACTGCGGCAGGACCGGTGAGATCAGGCCGAAGCCGACGGCGATGACGAACGCCGCGGCCACCAGGACGAGGATCTCCCGCGGGATGGGGGGCCGCTCCTGCACTGTCGCGGCCCGGGTAGTCACCCTGCGTACTCTGCCATCCGGCGAAGGGGGTGGCGAACCACCACCGGCCCGGCCCCCGGGGTCGAAGGTCGGGTCGGTTGACGTGGTCGGCTACCCCTTCTCGTGCTGCATGACGGTGACCGGGCACCGGGCGTGGGTGACGAGGTGATGGCTGACCGAGCCCAGCAGCATGCCCCGGAACCCGCCGAAACCACGGCTACCCACGACGATCAGCTGCGCATCCTTCGACTCGCGCACGAGCACCTCCGAGGCGTTGCCCTTCTCGACGCGCACATCGACCTGCGCACCCCCACCGAGGGTGTCGGACACCAGCTTCTCGGCCACCTCGCGGTGCTTCTGCTCGACGGCGGTGCTGTCCCACTCGCCGGAGAAGGTGTCGCCGTAGAGCGTCGACACCTCCCAGGTGATCAGCGCTTGGAGCGGCGCCCCGGCCTGTTGGGCGTAGTCGGCGGCCCACTTCAGGGCTCGTCCGGAGTCCTTGGACCCGTCGACTCCGGCGATGACTGGTTTGACGTCCATGTGTTCACTCCCGTAGGGCTTGCCGACTTCGCGACAGAATCTGCGTCGGTCGCTGCATCGTCAGCCTAGAGCCGGAGGATGCGCCAACGGGGCGATACGCCGCGACGGATCCACGACTCGGCGGTGTCGATCCTGCCCGGACCGCGCGAGGGGACAGCTCACGCGCCGGGGTGAGCCACCCGGCCGATCGGTCGCCGGACGACCAGCCGGCCGACACCCCACGTCAGGAGGTAGGACAGGACCAGCCCGCCGGTCATCGCAGCGGCGAAGCTGAGCAGGAAGGGGTTTCCGAGCGGGTCGCCGAGTCGGTAGAGCACGACCCCGACGAGCCCCTCCGGGTTGGTCAGCACGTCCCAGGAGTTGAACCGGGGGAAGCGGCCCAGGTAGATCCCGAGCGAGGACAGCGCCAGGGAGCCGAAGACCAGCACCCAGCCGGCGACGGATCCCAGTCGTGACCCCACCACGTCGTGGACCAGCAGCAGCGAGGCCATCCCGAGCAGCAACCCGGTACCGGCGAAGGCGCCGATGAGCAGCACGTCGAACCACAGTGGCGCCCCCGGGATCGCCCCCAGGTGGATGAAGTCGGTGAGGAGGTACGGCGCGTTGGGCAGGAAGAGCAGCCACACCACACCGGGGACCGCCAGCAGCCATCCCGGCGCCCGCACCCGGTTCAGGCCGACGAGGACGAGCGCGACCACGTACGGCACCCACGCGAGGAAGAGGTTCCAGTGGAGGAAGGCGAAGGCGGGCGCGCCCGTCATGTCGGCACGCACGTCCTGCAGGGCCCAGGCCAGCAGGGAGCCGACGCCGAGCAGCACCGTCAGCCCGACGAGCCACGTGACGGTGCGCGGGGTGGAGGCCATCCACGGAATCTAGACGATCCGGCTGGGAGAGCGGAAGGTGGTGGCTGGACGATCGCTGGACGATCCGGCGATCGCTGGTGCGCACGGCACGGCGGTGGGAGGCTGGATCACCGACTGCAAGGAGCCGCGATGACCGACGAGTCGAAGACCACCCTGCACACGGTCCTGCGCAGCCAGCGGGACGCCCTTCGCCTCAAGCTCGAGGACCTGTCCGAGCGCGATGCCCGCCTGCCGCGTACCGCGACCGGCACCAACCTGCTCGGCCTGTACAAGCACGCCGGGGCCTGCGAGCTCGGCTACTTCGGGGAGACCTTCGGCCGCCCGAGCGACCTTCCGCTGCCGTGGGACGCGCCGGGGGTGTCGGTCGAGGACGACACCGACCTCTTCGCGACCGAGGACGAGTCGATGTCCGGGGTGATCGAGTGGGTCGGGGCGTGCTTCGCCCACGCCGACGCGACGATCGAGGCACTACCGCTCGATGCACGCGGATCGGTGCCGTGGTGGCGACCGGGGAACTCGGTGACGCTCGAGCGGATCCTGGTGCACATGATCGAGGAGGAGGCCCGCCACGCCGGGCAGGCCGACATCCTGCGCGAGATGGTCGACGGGGCGGTCGGCTGGCACGGCGCCGACGACAACGTGCCGGATCGAGGCGTGGGGGGCTGGGCCTCCCGCCACGAGCGCCTCACCCGCATCGCCGATGCCCGCGCCTGACAGGATCGTCCGTCATGGACCTGGCCGAGGCGGTGGACGAGCTCTACGGAGCGTCACTGGCGGACTTCGTCGCCGTGCGCGCCCGCCTCGTGGCGCGAGCGAAGGATGAGGCCCCCGATCTCGTCGACGAGCTGAAGACCCTGCGCAAGCCGACCGTCCCCGCGTGGCTGCTCAACCGGGTCGCCCGCTGCGAGCCGGCCGTGGTCGGCGCCCTCCTCGACCTCGGTGAGCGCATGCGCACCGCCCAGGCGAAGGGGGACGGCGCCGCCCTGTCCGCGGCGAGACCAGAGCGCCACGAGGCGATCGAGGCGCTCGTCGGGGCAGCGCGCAGGTCCGCGGAGGCGACCGGCACGTCCTTCGGCCCGAGTGCAGCCGACGGGGTCTCCTCGACCGCGGTGGCCGCGTTGGCCGACCCGGCGAGCGGGGAGGCCCTCGCGTCCGGTCGGTTGCTGCGGCCGCTGGCATATGCCGGGTTCGGCGAGGTCGAGCTCGACGACGCGGTGGCCGTGCTGCGGCTCGTCCCACCGCTACCCGGGAGCGAGGACGAGAAGCCGGACGGGGCCGGGGGGAGGGTCGCCGACGACGCGCGGGACACCGGCACCGAGGCCGAGCGGGCCCGCGAGCGTGAGCTCGCCGACGCCCGGGACTCGCTGCGGGAGCGCGAGCGGGCACTCGGCGCGGCGCGACTCACCCGCTCCGAGGCGGTCGCGGCACTCGAGGCGGCGTCCGCGGAGGTCGCACGGCTCGAGGAGGAGGTCGCCCGGGCCACGGAGCACGTCGCCGACCTGGAGACACGCCCGCGCGCCTGACATGCACGGAATCGCTCCGGGCGCAAGAGATAGTTGTTCACATGAGCACCACGCGCACCATGCCGCCGTCCTCGGGGCCCACCGCCCTGCCGTCCGTCTCCCGGACGCGCGACATCCCGAGCGGGGACCTGGAGGCGATGCTCGCGACCGACGACGACGTGGTCGACACCGCGCTCATCCCCACTCTCGCCTTCCGTGACGCCGTCGAGGAGGCCGCCACCCCCGGCAAGGCCCCGGTCACGTCCACGACGCAGGCCAGCGCGGTCGCCTCGGCGCAGGACGCCGAGACCACCGTCGTCCCCGCCATCGACACCCCCGCACCGGAGGGCGGGGCCACGCCCGAGAGCGGTCTCGAGCGGGTCGTGCCTCCGGTCGGCCACAGCCTGCGCAGCCGGCACGCGACCCCCGAGTCCCGGGCGGCCGTGCGCCGCAACCTCATCGCGGTCTGCTGCGTCGTCGTCTCCGTGGTGGTCATCGGCATCGCCGTCGGCCTCGTCGGGGGCTGGCTCGCCCTTGCCGCCTATGCACTGCTCGTCGTCGTCGCTGCCTTCGCACTGCGCCGCGCCAATGCGCGGTACGCCCCGCGCCACAGCCGTTACACCGCACGTCACGCCTGAGCCCCGGCAGGGCACGAAGGGGGGTCCCACCAGCTGGTGGGACCCCCCTTCGCCGTGTCCGCGGCGTGTCGCCTCACCCAGCGCGACCCCGGTCGCACCTGCGTGGCTCTTGGAGGGCACCTGTCCGGCTCCCACCACCACAGCGACGCAACCGCTTGGGCTCTTGCGACGTGGGGGCCGTGGTCAGCTGCTGAGCAGGGCGGCGAGGGTGCCGCCGAGCTCGGTGGCGCGGTCGGTGGCGTCCTCGTCCACGTCACCGAGCACCTCGAGGACCTCGGCCGCCTGCTTCCACTCGAGGGCCGAGACGATCGAGTTCACCGCACGGACCGCCCCGGTGACGTCGTAGCGCCCGTGGACCCACAGGCCGAAGGGTCGCTTGGCGGTCGGACCGGTCTGCCCCTCGCCGGCGCCGCCGGAGTCGTCGAGCGCTCCGCCGACCTGGAGGAAGGTCGAGTCGAAGAAGTGCTTGAGCGCCCCGGACATGTAACCGAAGTTCGCCGGTGTGCCGAGCAGGTAGCCGTCAGCGGCGAGGACGTCGTCGGCGGTGGCCTCCAGGGCGGGGACCACCTCCACCTCCACCCCCTCGATGTCGGGGTGCCGCGCGCCCTCGAGCGCCGCGTCGAGCAGCGCCTTGGTCGAGCGGGTCGGGCTGTGGTGGACGACGAGGAGACGTGCCATACCTCCATGGTGCCTGTTCCCCGCACATCAGGTACAGGGGCGCAATCGCCTGGGCAGCTGCGCAGGGAGCCGGGCCACAATGCGCAAGAGACTAGGCAGTTGCGAAGCGCGCGAGCGCGACGATGACGATCGGCACGCACGCCACCAGCACGACGAGTGTGTCCGCGAGCCGCCAGGGAGCGCGAGTCGCCCAGGTCCGGCGACCGGCCGAGGCGAAGCCCCGCGCGTCCATCGCCACCGCCAGGGTCGCTGCGGAGCCGAGCGAGCGCAGCAGCATCCCCAGCGTCGAGGACCACAGGTGCGCGACGACGCTGCGCGGGTGGCGCCAGCTGATGCCTTGACCGCGCAGCCGGCGTGCCCAGCCGACCTCGGTCCACGCCGCCCCGAAGGACTGGAGCCGCTGCAGCGCCGCACCGACGGCGACGACGGGCCTCGACGGCAGCCGGAGGCGTTGGCCCAGGTGGTCGGCGAGGTCGTCCGGGTCGATGAAGGCCAGCGTGATCGCCGACGGTACGACGATGACGAGCATGCGGGTGGCCGCCGAGTACGCCGCCCCGACGTCCTGGCCGCCGAGCAGCCAGGTCGACCAGCCGACTCCGAGGCCGCCGAGCAGCGCGGGCACGAGACGGATCGCCAACCCGCGCCAGCGCCCGGCCACGGTCCAGCCGCGACCGGAACCGGGCAGGTTCGCCAGTCCGACGAGCGCGCCGAGTGCCAGGAAGGCCAGCACGAGGAGCGATGCCGGCCACCCCGGTGAGAGCACCGCGGCGACGATCGGCAGTGCGGCTGCGGCGAAGAGCGACAGGGGCCCGCACGCCGAGAGCACCGCCCGCGCACGTGGCGGCGCCTCTCGCGGTGGCGGGGGGGTGACGGTGTGCACCTCGTCGACGAGCCGGACGAGGTCGCGGTCGTGCGTCGCGGTGACCACGGCCCCGCCCCGCTCGCGGTGCGCGGTGAGCAGACCGGCGACGGCCGCCCAGGTGCCACGGTCCTGCCCGACGGTGGGTTCGTCGGCAAGGACCACTCCGGGACCGTGGGCCAGCGCGGCAGCGACCGCCAACCGGCGCTGCTCCCCCCCGGAGAGCGTCTGCGGGTCGGCCCGCTCGAGGTGGGCCAGGCCGAGCGCCGCCAGGAGGTGACGGGCGCGCCCTTCGTCCTGCGTGCCGAGGCCGCGCCCGGTCAGCATGACCTCGTCGAGGACGGTCCGCGCGAGCAGCGCGCTGGAGCTCCACTGCGGGACCCAGCCGAGTCGGCCGGCGACGTCCTGCGCCGGGACGTCGGCGACCTCCAGTCCGTCGTGGGTCACCACCCGGCCCGACGAAGGGGGCAGCAGCCCGGCCGTCGCCGCCAGCCAGGTGCTCTTGCCGCCCCCGCTGGGCCCGACCAGCGCGGTGGCCCGGCCGGCCGTGACAGTGAGGGTCCGGTCGGTCTCCAGCACGGTCGTGGTCTCGGTGCTGCCGTCCAGGCGGGTGCGGCGTCGCTCGACGTGCAGCGGGTCGGCGGTGACGAGGTGGGTGCCGTGCGGCTGCGGCTGGTGGAGGGGCCCGAGGTCGATCGTCGTCGGCGTCGGCGCGGGAGCGCCGGGGACCCAGATGCCGTCGGCGACGAGTTCGTCGTGGTGCTCGGCGAGCACCTGCTCGGGGGCGCCGTCGTGCCGGATCCGGCCGTCGATGTCCAGCACGACGATCCGGTCGACGAGATCGAGCCAGGGCCCGATGCGGTGCTCGACGAGGACGGTGGTCAGCCCCTCACCGGCGGCGATGACGGCATCACGCACCTCCGCGCCGGTGGCCTCGTCGAGCATGGCGGTGGGCTCGTCGAGCAGGAGCAGGGACGGGCGCAGCGCGAGCGCCCCGGCGAGGGCGAGGCGCTGGGTCTGCCCGCCGGAGAGCGTGTGGGTCGGGGTGTCCAGCGGCAGGTGGCCCAGGCCCACGCTGTCGAGCGCAGCCGTCACACGCGACGGCATCTCTTCGGCGGGCAGGGCGATGTTCTCCAGCCCGAAGGCGACGTCACGACCGACGGTGGCCGAGACGGTGCCGGAGCCGGGCTCCTGCAGGACCAGACCGACGGCTCCGGGGCGCTCCCCCGGCTCGCGGCCGTCGATGTGCACGCTCCCGGCACGGTCGCCGGAGTCGACGGTGAGCAGCAGGCCGGCCAGTGCTCGCAGCAGCGTGGACTTGCCCGAGCCGCTCGGTCCGACGAGCAGGACCCGCTGGCCCGCGGGCACGGTGAGGTCGAGGTCGCGCAGCACCGGCTCCCGACGACCCATCGGTCGCCAGGTCAGGCCCCGGACGGCGACGTCTCCCCCCTTCGTCCCCGCCGCGGGTGGAGACGAGCGCGCGGAGGAATCCTCGGCGCGGCCACCTCCCCCCAGCGGCGTGTGCGAGTGGATCAGCGCAGCCACCGGACTCAGACCGCCCTCTGCTCCAGGACCTCCTGGCCCGGCGGGAAGGGGTTGAGCGCCCCCGCCCGGGCGAGCGCCCGGGTGAGAATCCAGCCGCCGAGGCCGGCGATGACGATGCCGGAGACGACCATGAGCGGCAGGTAGGCCAGCTGCCACGCCCAGGTCCAGTCGGTGAAGTACGTCGTGATCTCGTAGACCCACTCCAGCGGCGCCGACAGCGCTCCGGAGAGCACGGCCACGACGGGGCCGAAGGAGGCGTAGGCGAAGAGCGCGAAGGCCAGCTCGGCGCCGATGCCCTGCGCGAGGCCGGAGACGACCGTCGTCACGCCCCACTGGTTGCCGAAGAGCGCGGAGACGGTCGCGGCGATGAGCTCGCACGCCACGGCTGCCCCCGGACGGCGGATGACCAGCCCCCCGACGACCCCGGCGATGAACCAGAAGCCGACGAAGAGGCCGAAGAGCGGCTGGAAGGCCAGCCCCAACGCGGAGATCGGGCCGTTGTAGATCAGGCCGTAGCCCCAGTAGGCGACCCCGAAGGCGACGCCGAGGAAGGCGAGCGTCAGCAGGTCGACGGTGCGCCAGCCCATGAGCGGGCGGGTGGCGAGGACGGTACCGGTGCGGATCTTGTCCGCCGGCTTGGTGGTGGTCATGTGGGTGCTTCTCCTGTGTCGATGAAACCCACAGGGACGGTCCCCCACCGATGACCGCGGTCCCGGGGACCTCGGTCATCGACGAGGGCCCTTGAGACTCGACTCCCTACGCCGGTGCGAACCGGATCAGGTACGAGGGTCTGCGGTTGCCCGCACTCTCAGCGCTGTGCGCTCCCCTGTCGTGCCCGTCCAGCATACCCATGACCGGGTGCGGTCGGACAGCCCCGGGTCCACGCTGTGGCAGTGTTGGACCTGAACCGGTGGTCGCGGCGCCCTGACCGTGACCATGCGACGACGAAGGGAACCGCTGTGGGAAACATGGTCTGGAAGTTGCTCGGCACGGGATCGGCGATCATCGCCGGCATCGTGGCGAAGAAGGCGATCACGCTGATCTGGGAGAAGTCGGGCCACGACACCTCCATCGACCCGACCAACCCGGACGTCCCCGTCGGGGAGGCCATCGCCTACGCGGCCCTGGCCGGTGTGGCGATGGGCCTGGCCCGCACCTTCACCACCCGCCAGGCCGCGGCGATCTACCAGCGTTCGGCGGGGCACCTGCCCAAGCCCATGCGCGAGGAGATCGAGCAGGAGCTGGCCTCGGGCGGGCGCAACGCCGAGGACATCAGCAAGCACAACCGCGCGACCTCCTGACGTGCGCGGGATCTCGATCACCGAGCCCGGCGAGGCCGACGTGCTGCAGGCCACCGACGTCGGGGCGCCGACCGCGCAGTCGGGCCAGGTCGTCATCGACACCGTCGCGGCCGGCGTCAACCGTGCCGACGTCATGCAGCGCAAGGGTCTCTACCCACCGCCGAAGGGGGCCTCCCCCCTGCCCGGCCTCGAGGTCTCGGGCACGGTCCGCGAGGTCGGCCCGGACGTCGAGGGCTGGTCCGTCGGCGACGAGGTCTGCGCACTCGTCGACGGAGGCGGTTACGCCGAGCAGGTGCTCGCGCCCGCTGCCCAGCTGTTGCCGGTCCCCCGGGGTGTGTCCGTGCGCGATGCCGCCGGGCTGCCCGAGGTCGCCTGCACGGTCTGGTCCAACGTCTTCCTGACCGCCAACCTCCAGCCGGGCGAGGTCTTCCTCGTGCACGGTGGCTCGTCGGGCATCGGCACGATGGCGATCCAGCTGGCCAAGGCCGCCGGCGCCACCGTCGCGGTGACCGCCGGGACCGAGGAGAAGCTCGCCTTCTGCCGCGAGCTCGGCGCGGACATCGCGATCAACTACCGCGAGCAGGACTTCGTGGAGGAGGTCCGCGCGGCCACCGACGGGCACGGCGCGGACGTCATCCTCGACGTCATGGGGGCGAAGTACCTGCCCCGCAACGTCGACCTGCTCGCGACGAACGGCCGGCTGGTCGTCATCGGCCTGATGGGCGGACGCACGGGCGAGCTCGACCTCGGGAAGATGCTCAGCAAGCGGGCCGCGGTCATCGCGACGTCCCTGCGTGCCCGTCCCGCGGACGAGAAGGCCACGATCGTCGCGGCCGTGCGCGAGCACGTGTGGCCGCTCGTCGAGGACGGCGCGGTGCGCCCGATCATCCAGGGCTCCCACCCGCTGGACCGGGCCGCCGACGCCCACCGCGAGCTCGAGGCAAGCGGTCACATCGGCAAGATCCTGCTGACTCCCTGACGCCGAGGACCTTCCGCTGCCTCCGCTGGGTCGAGGTGGTGACGAGCACTCGGGTGCGCGGGATCACCTCGACCCAGCGGTGAGCCGGCCGTCGTCGAGGTGCCAGCACGCGGCGGCGACCGCGGCGACCTCCGGGTCGTGCGTGGCCAGCAGGACGATCCCGCCACGGCGGGCGATGTCCTCCACCAGCGAGACCACCCGCTCGCGGGTGTCGTGGTCGAGCTCGGAGGTGGGCTCGTCCGCGAGCAGCAGCACACCCCCTTCGTCCAGGCGAAGGGAGGCCAGGGCCAGCCCGCGGGCGACGGCCACGCGCTGGCGCTGGCCCCCGGAGAGCTCCTCGGCGAGGTGACCGGCGTGCTCGCCGAGTCCGACGGCGGCCAGCGCCTCGTCGGCACGTCTGGTCGCGTCGGTACCGGCCGTGCCGGCCGCCAGGAGGGGGACGGCCACGTTGTCCCTGGCGGTGAGCACCTCGGCCAGGGCGCTGCCCTGCGGGATGAGGACCGCGCCCGCGGCGCGGGAGGACTCCTCGTCACCGATGGTCTGCCCGTCGAGCAACACGGTGCCCTCGACCTGCTGGTGCCCGAGCAGCCCGCCGACGGCCCACAGCAACGAGGTCTTGCCGGCGCCCGAGTGCCCGGTGACCGCGGTGACCTCGCCGGGCCGGGCGGTCGCGACGACGTCACCGAGCGCGCGCAGGTCGCCGTAGACCACCCCGAGTCCATCGAGCACGAGATCGGCGGACGCCGCTCCCGCGGCGGACTCCGGGCGCGTGGCCTGGCTCATCGCTCCTCCTCGCCGGACATCAGCAGCCACTGACCGTCCTCGTCCTGGTGCACCCGCACGAGGGTTCCGGGCGGGAAGGCCCCCAGTGCCGGTGGCGGCAGCGGCAACGAGCCGTCCGCGGCGACGACGGAGTACTCCTCGCCGCTGCGGCCCTCACCGCCGACGCGACCGTCGCGGATGGTCACGGTGCGTGGGAAGGCCCGCGCCACGTCCGGGTCGTGGGTGACGACGACCACCGTCGTCCCGAGCGTGCGGCCCACCTCCGCCAGCGCGTCGAGGACGACGTCGCGGGACTCGTGGTCGAGCTGGCTCGTCGGCTCGTCACCCAGGAGCAGCCCGGGACCTCCGGCGAGGGCGACGCCGAGCGCGGCCAGCTGGAGCTGGCCGGGGGTGAGCCGCTCGAGCGGCTGGTCGGCGACGTCGCTCAGCCCGAGGAGGGCGAGCAGCTCGTCGATGGCGGGCACGTCCCGGCCGCTGCGGCCTGCCGGCTGCTGGGCGAAGTCGATGTTGCCCCGGACGCTCAGCCACGGCAGGTGGTTGCGTGCGGCTCCCTGCAGGACGATGCCGACGTCGCCGGCGCGGAAGGCGTCGATCTCGCCCTCGGTCATCGCCGACAGCTCGTGCTCCCCGACGTGGATCCGCCCCGCGCTCGGACGCAGCAGCCCACCGAAGAGCGCGAGCAGGGTCGACTTGCCCGCGCCGCTCGGGCCGAGCAGCGCGATCTGCTCCCCCGCCGCGACGGTGAGGTCGACACCGGAGAGGGCCGCGACGTCATGGCCCTCCGCGCGGTAGATGTGCACGAGTCCGTGGGTGCGCACGGTCAGCCCGCTCATGACGACTCACCCCTCACCGCGGCGGGGCGCACCCGGCGCGCCACCGCAGCGGCGATGGCCAGG